>JACSRH010000121.1 GCA_014879855.1 Caldilineaceae bacterium
CCTGGCCTTTTTCAAAGGCTTTGTCTGGCCGGCCTTTGTGGTCTACGATCTGCTGGGGCTGCTGGAGAAGAAATAATCGACCGGCGCTCTCAGGCCGGCTCACGCCGTCCCAAGCTGTCGGCAAGAATCGTGTTGACCAGCGTGTTCATGCTGACGCCTTCTTGCCTGGCCCGCATTGCCAGCCGGGCAGGAAGGCTCTTGGGCACGCGCTGAATGAACTTGCCGCTGTAGCTGCCGCCGCTCTCCGGCGCGTTGAAGCTATTTTTCACTCCGCCTCTGGCGAAAGATGCAACTTTTCCATCATATTTGCGTACTGATCAAGGATGAAAATTTTGCGCGTGGAAAGGAACATTCTTGTGTCGAACGCTTCTCCGCCTGTCGTCGCTGTCAGGCAAGGCCCAGGCTGTCTGATTCAAATTTTGTGGTTTGCCTTTATCGGCTGGTGGCTGGGTAGTTTCGCCATCGGCGTGGCCTATGTCATGTTCTTGCTGGTCGTTACGATCCCCGTGGGGATTGCGATTCTCAACAACATTCCCATGATCATGGCGCTGCGCCAGCCTGACCGTCTCGTCACTCCCTACGGCGAAGTCGGCGTGCCGCAGCACAATTTCTTGCTGCGTACACTGTGGTTTATCTTCGTGGGCTGGTGGCTGGCTGGCGTCGCCCTGAGCGTGGGCTACTTCCTGTGTATGACGATCATCGGACTGCCCTTTGGCTTTTTGATCTTTGACATGACGCCAGCGCTGCTGACGCTGCGGCGCAGCTAACTTCTTTAGTCACACACACCGAACGAAAAACAGCCGCCTATGGCCATAGACGGCTGTTTTTCGTTACAATTCGCCTGACCTGATATGGGTCACCCATTATGGAGGAAACAACGCCGTGAGCAGCCACGATTCGAATCGTTTTGGCTACTATTCAGCCCTGCTGACTTGTTTGATGGCAATCGTGACCTTCGGATTTGCGCTGGTCGCCATCCCGATCTCCGGCGCCAACTGCGCAGGTGACTGCGTCGAGTATCCCTATCTGAACACCGCCGCGCAATACCCCAGAGATTTTCTCTGGATGCCGCTTGCAATGGTGCTGGTGCTGGCCTATGTGACGCTCATGGCCTCGATTCACAGCTATGCCTCCCCACAGAAGAGCATCTTCAGCCAAGTTGGACTCTCGTTTGCCATGATGGCGGCAGGAATTCTACTGGCGGATTACTACATTCAATTCTCTGTCATCCCGATGAGTTTGATCAACAACGAAACCGCAGGCTTGCCTCTGCTGATTCAGTATAATCCACACGGCGTCTTCCTGATGCTGGAAGAGGCGGGCTATCTGATCATGAGCCTTTCCTTTCTGTTCGTCGCTCCTGTGTTTTCAGACAAGGGGCGCCTGGAAGCTGCGGTGCGCTGGGGTTTCATGCTCGGCGGCGTGGTCGCCTTTGGTTCGCTGATCGCAATTTTCGCCATTTATGGGTTGGCGAGACTGGATCGCTTTGAAGTCGTTGTGCTTTCGACCAGCTGGCTGGTGTTGATCATCAACGGAATCCTGTTGAGCATTCTGTTTCGCAGACAACTGAGATGCGAATGATAGGATAATATAGGAAGAGATAAAACTAACCAAAGGCTTAAATCATCATGAAAAAGCTTCTGTCCATTTTTGCCATTTTTACCTGTCTGGCGCTCCTGGCTGTCGTCGTCATCGTTCTGCTCACGCCGTGGATGGATCGCTACGGCGCCACCGATGCAGAACTGGCCGCCATCTATCCCGGCGATGAACTCGTACCCCACCCGGCCAGCTTTGTCAACCGCGCCATCACGATTGAGGCCGGCCCCGAAGCCATCTATCCGTGGCTTGTCCAGCTCGATGCCAACAAGGGCGGCTGGTATAGCTATGACTGGCTGGAGACCCACCTGCTGCGCTGCCCGATGGTCAACGCCGATCCGACATTCATAGGTCAGTTTAGCGCCTGACAAGAGAGGTGAAGCACTGCCAGCGCGACCTGCAATTGTCCACGAGATGTGCTCACCAAGCCCACCTTTTTGGGTTTTTCCCTTCTCTTTGTCTGTCTCCTATCCACTTGTATGCGCCTGTGTAACCTACAGATATAGTCGAGTACATGTACTCTGGTTCTTCCTGTTCTACAGTAAAAGCAGTCACGATCCGGCCTGAGCGCCGGGTCGCTTTGCTCAAGCCAAACAGGGAGAATGCATGTGTCTGCCAAGACAATTCTAATTACCGGTGGCGCTGGCTTTATTGGCTCGCATCTGTGCGACGAACTGCTGGCATGTGGCCATGAGGTGCGCGTGCTCGACAACCTGCAGGAGCAGGTGCATGGGCCAGTAAACGGCCCGCCGTCTTATCTCAACCGGGCGGTCAGGCTCTTTCGGGGAAATATATGTGATCCGGATGCGCTGGCGCGAGCACGGCGTGGGGTGGATGTCATCTTCCATCTGGCCGCGCGGGTCGGCGTAGGCCAGAGCATGTATGAACTCGTCAACTACACCAACACCAACAATCTGGGGGTGGCGGTGCTGTTGGAGGAGCTGATCAAGCAACCCGTGGAGAAGCTGGTCGTAGCTTCCAGCATGAGCATCTATGGCGAGGGGCTTTATCGGCGTCGGGATGGCAGCGTCTGCACCGTGCCGCAGCGCACGCTGGCGCAGCTCAAGGCCGGACAGTGGGAATATGTAGACGAGCAGGGCGAGCCGCTGCGACCCATTGCCACGCCCGAGAGCAAGCAGCCTGACCTGGCTTCGGTTTACGCCCTCTCTAAATATGATCAGGAGCGCCTCTGTCTGCTGATTGGTCGCGCCTACGGCATCGACACAGTGGCGCTGCGCTTCTTCAACGCCTATGGCCCGCGGCAGGCGCTCTCCAACCCCTACACCGGCGTTCTGGCTATCTTTGCTGCGCGGCTGCTCAACAACAACCGGCCGTTGATCTATGAAGATGGGCGGCAGCAGCGTGACTTTGTCCACGTAACCGACGTGGCGCGGGCGTGCCGGCTGGCGATGGAGGTCAAGGAAGCCACCGGTCAGGTTTTTAACGTCGGCAGCGGTCGCGCCTCCACCATCGCGGAGATCGCAACGCGGTTGGCCGCCGTGATGGGTAAGGAGCAGATCGAGCCGGAGATGACTGGCAAGTATCGCGTCGGCGATATCCGCCACTGCTTTGCTGACATCAGCCGGGCGCGCGCCGTGCTAGGCTACACACCGCGCGTGCCGCTGGAGGCAGGTATGGAGCAACTGGCCGAATGGCTGGCTGAACAGCGTGCGATCGACAAGGTGTCGTACGCCAACGTAGAACTGGAAACTCGCGGACTCACGGTTTGAGGAGAATTAATCATGACAGGCGTCAATGGAGCGGCTGCCGGCGCGCCCGCGCAGCAGGTTATTCCCACAGTGGGCATGCTGGAGTGGTTTCGACCGGGAGAGGAGGCGCGGGTTGAGCGTGTGCTCAAGCAACTGCGCCGACTGGACGTCAAGCACCTGCGCACCGGCGTCTCCTGGGCGGATTGGTACACTGCGGAAGGTGAGCAGTGGTACAGCTGGTTGCTGCCGCGGCTGGGGGCGGAGGTGGAATTGTTGCCCTGTTTTGTGTACACACCCCCCTCGCTGGGAGTCGAGCCAAAGAGTTCGGCGCCGCCACGCGAACCGAAGCGCTACGCCGACTTCATCGACCACATGATCACCCGTTTTGGCGACTTTTTCACCACCCTTGAGTTGTGGAATGAGCCAAACAACATGAGCGAGTGGGATTGGACGCTTGATGCCCACTGGTACCGCTTTGGCGAGATGGTGGGCGGCGCGGCGTATTGGGCCAAACAACGCGGTAAGCAGACCGTGCTGGGCGGCATGAGCCCATTTGATCCGGCGTGGCTTGATCTGATCTTTCAACGCGGGGTGATGCAATATATCGACGTGGTGGGGATTCATGGCTTCCCCGATGTGTGGGAGCGGCAATGGCATGGCTGGCCAACGCAGATTGCCATGGTGCAGCAGGTGCTTGACCAGCATGGCTCCGATGCGCGCATCTGGATCACCGAAGCCGGCTTCTCCACCTGGCAACATGACGAATACGCGCAGTTGCGCAGCTTTGTAAAAGCGCTGCGTGCGCCGGTTGACCGCCTCTACTGGTATGCGA
Organism: Caldilineaceae bacterium; assembly: GCA_014879855.1. Lineage (GTDB taxonomy): Bacteria > Chloroflexota > Anaerolineae > Caldilineales > Caldilineaceae > Caldilinea. Next base: position 4,138 of record JACSRH010000121.1, read on the forward strand.
TGGAGGATCTTAATCCAACCTTATCCACAATTGACGGTTTTCACCGCGACGAACGCGAATATCACTTTGGCGTCACGCGCCACGACGGGGCGCCCAAGCTGCTCTACCGGTTGTGGGAGGATGGCGGGCTGCGCAATCTGATGCGTGAGGAGCAGCAGGCGGTTCTCGAAGATCAGCAGCGGCGGCAAGTGGCCCATGCACGCGACCAGCGCTATGTGCTGATCACCGGCGGCGCCGGCTTTGTCGGCACAAACCTGGCGCATCGCATCCTCAGCGAAGGGCAGCGCGTGCTGGTCTACGATAATCTTTCGCGGCCGGGCGTGGAGCAGAATCTACGCTGGCTGCGTGCGCAGCACGGCGACCGCCTCCTGGTGGAGGTGGCGGATGTACGCAACCCCTACAAGTTGAACCCAGCAGTGGCGCAGGCAAGTGCGGTTTTTCATCTCGCGGCGCAGGTGGCGGTGACCACCAGTCTGCTTGACCCTGAACACGATTTTGAGGTCAACGCACGCGGCACGTTCAACCTGCTGGAGGCGTTGCGCCGCAACAATGCCGAGGCGCCGCTGGTTTTCACCTCCACCAACAAAGTTTACGGCAATCTGGAGGGAGTCGCGGTGGAAGAGCGCCCGACGCGCTATGCGCCGCGCGACCATAAGATCGATGCGGAAGGCATCGACGAAAGCCAGCCGGTCGATTTTCATAGCCCCTACGGCGCGTCAAAGGGCGCAGCCGACCACTATGTGCTCGACTATGCCCGCACCTTTGGGCTGCCAGCAACGCTCTTTCGCATGAGTTGTATTTACGGCCCACATCAGTTTGGCACAGAAGATCAGGGGTGGGTGGCGCATTTCCTGCTTCATGCGCTCAATCGTGAGCCGATTACGATCTATGGCGACGGCAAACAGGTGCGCGATATTCTGTACGTGACCGATCTGGTCGAAGCCTTCCTGCGCGCCCAGCGCTCCATCGAGCGGATGGCCGGACGCGCCTTTAACGTCGGCGGCGGCGCACAGAACAGCACCAGCCTGCTGGAACTACTTGACCTGATCGCTGACTTGCACGGCGCGGCGCCCGTGCTGCGCTTTGCCGAGACGCGCACCGGTGACCAGCGCTACTACGTCTCTGACACCAGCCGGCTGCTGGAGGTGGTGGGCTGGCAGCCGCAGGTGGCGTGGCGTGAGGGGGTGGCGCAGCTCTACCGCTGGCTCAAGCAACACCGCAGCAGCCAAGCTCCTGTGCTGCCCGCAGAGTCTCTGCACTGGGCCGCGGCGGCCAAAGCGGCGTCGCCGGTGCGTGTGGCGGTTAAAAAAATCACCGGCGTGCGCATCGCGGCGTCGTGACGGCTACAGGTGAGCAAAGATCAATCAGCAAACGTCAGCAAGGAGCAGAAAAAGCTATGGCGACCAGGACACAAGGTGCGAGTGTAGCGCAAGAGACGGCGCAGCAGATGACGGCGCAGCAGATGACGGCGGCGGTGATTGCCGCGCCCGGCGAACTGCGGCTGGAGACGCTGCCGCTGCCCAAGCCAGGCGCCGGTCAGGTGCTGGTCAAGCTGGAAGGTTGTGGCGTCTGCGCCTCCAACCTCCCGGTGTGGGAAGGGCGTGAGTGGTTCACCTATCCGCTGCCGCCGGGCAACCCCGGCCACGAAGGGTGGGGCCATGTGTTGCAGTGTGGGGCGGGGGTGAACCATGTCGCGGTCGGGGACCGCGTTGCCTTTCTTTCCAACCAGGCCTATGCCACGCATGAAGTGGTGGCGACCGATGCGCTGGTGACGCTGCCATCTGCGCTGAAAGGAAAACCCTTTCCCGCGGAGCCGCTTGCCTGCGCCATCAATATTTTTGCGCGTAGCCAGATCATCTCCGGCGACCGCGTGGCGATTGTCGGCATCGGATTTCTGGGCGCATTGCTGACCCACCTCGCGGCCAGAGCCGGCGCTGAGGTGATTGCCATTACACGCCGCGAATCCGCCTTGCAGGTGGCGCGTGATTTCGGTGCGAGCCACACCATCCCGATGCATGACCACTGGGAAATTATCAGCGAGGTGATGGCGCTGACTGGCGACAAAGGCTGCAATTGTGTAATCGAAGCGGTAGGCAAACAATGGCCACTCGATCTGGCTGGGGAGCTGACTGCGACGCGCGGGCGGTTGGTGGTGGCTGGCTATCACCAGGATGGCCCGCGGCAGGTGAACATGCAGCTCTGGAACTGGCGCGGCATTGATGTAATCAACGCGCACGAGCGCGACCCCAAAATCTATCTCTCTGGGATGCGTTCGGCGGTGCGGGCGGTGGCGTCTGGTGATCTTGACCCGATGCCGCTCTTTACCCATACCTTCCCGCTGGCGCAGTTGGATGAAGCGTTTGCCATCACACAAGATCGGCCAGATGGCTTTATGAAGGCGCTGATCACGCTATGAATATTCTTATGACTGCGGACACAGTGGGCGGTGTATGGACCTATGCACTGGATCTGATCCGCACGTTGCCGCCACACCATTATAACGTGACGCTGGCGACGATGGGCGCCGCGCCCTCGCGCGCACAGCGTCGCGAAGCCGCGGCCTTGTCACACCTGCACCTGTGCGAAAGCAGTTACAAACTAGAGTGGATGGACGAGCCATGGGCGGATGTGGAGGAGGCGGGCCACTGGCTGCTGCAGTTAAGCCAGGCAGTGCAGCCTGCTATTGTTCATCTCAACGGCTATGTTCATGCCGCGCTGCCCTGGCAAGCGCCGGTGATTGTCGTGGCGCATTCGTGCGTGGCTTCTTGGTGGCGGGCGGTAAAGGGTGAAGCCGCGCCGCCCACCTATGACCGCTACCGGTGTTGTGTGGCTGCGGGGCTGCGCGCCGCAAACCTGGTGGTGGCGCCGACGCAGGCGATGCTGGCCGCGCTGGTGCAGGAGTACGGCCCGCTGCGCCGGACGCGTGTGATTGCCAACGGACGCGACGCTAGCTGCTTCGCGCCTGCTGCCGCCAAGGAGCCTTTTGTTTTCAGCGTCGGGCGGCTGTGGGACGAAGCCAAAAATGTGGCCGCGCTCGATGCTGCAGCTGCCAAACTGGCGTGGCCGGTGCGGCTGGCCGGCGCGGCCACCCATCCTGGCGGCGCTGTGCTGACGCTGCACCACGCCCAGGCGGAAGGAGTGCTGACGCCGCAGGAGATCAGCCAGCGACTGGCGCGGGCGAGCATCTTTGCGCTGCCCGCCCGTTACGAACCCTTTGGGCTGGCGGTGTTGGAAGCGGCGCTTTCGGGCTGCGCACTGGTGCTGGGCGACATCCCCAGCCTGCGCGAAAACTGGCAGCGCGCCGCCCTCTTTGTGGCGCCGGATGACCCCCACGCGCTGCACGATGCGTTGGCGCGGCTGATCGACGATGCAGCAACGCGCCAACGGCTGGCCGCGGCCGCACGCGACCGTGCGCATCACTTCACGCTGCGCCGGATGGGTGAAGCATACGCCGCCTGCTATGGGCAGGAGGCGCGCCAGCCGAAAGTGCACCCGATGGCGACGCGGCCGGCGTCCCAGCCCCTTCGTCAATTTACCTATCGCGAGTAAGAGAAGGTGTACGCTATGAAGGTTGTGCTTTTTTATCATTCCTTGATTTCTGACTGGAACCATGGCAACGCTCACTTCCTGCGTGGGGTTGTCACCGAGTTGCAGCGCCGCGGCCATGATGTACAGGTCTGCGAGCCACAAGATGCCTGGAGTGTGCAGAACCTGATCCAGCACGAAGGTGAGCAGGCGATTGTCGCCTTTGAGCAGCGCTTTCCGCACCTGCGCAGCAGCCGCTATCACCTGGAGACGCTCGACCTTGACCGTATACTGGCCGACGCTGACTTGGTGATCGTCCATGAATGGAACGAGCGTGCGCTGATTCACAAGCTGGGCGAGCATCGCCGGCGCAACCATCATTACCGGCTGCTTTTTCATGACACCCACCACCGCTCCATCTCCGACAGCGACACAATTGCCAGCTATCGGCTGGAAGAGTACGACGGGGTGCTGGCGTTTGGGAGGGTGGTGCGCGAGCGCTATCTTGACCAAGGCTGGGCGCAGCGCGCCTGGGTCTGGCATGAAGCCGCCGATGTCAGTGTCTTTCACCCGCAACTGCTCGCTTCCACCCAGGGCGATCTGGTCTGGATCGGCAACTGGGGCGATGAAGAGCGCTCTCAGCGCTTGCGTGAATTTCTGATCAACCCAGTGCGGCGTCTGGGGCTGAAGGCGCGCGTCCACGGTGTGCGCTACCCTCCTCATGCCCTGGAACTGCTAAAGGAGGCGGGCATTCAATACCGCGGTTGGTTGCCTAACTATGAAGCACCCCAGGTATTTAACAGCTTCCGAGTGACAGTTCATGTTCCGCGTGCGCCTTATGTGGAAATGCTGCCTGGCGTGCCCACCATCCGCGTCTTTGAAGCGTTGGCGTGTGGCATTCCGCTCATCTGCTCGCCCTGGCAGGATGTTGAGGGGCTTTTTACGCCTGAATGCGATTATCTCGTAGCGCGTAATGGCGCAGAGATGGGCGATCTGCTGCGCACGTTGCTCAACGAGCCAGACACTGCGCAGATGCTGGCGTACAACGGTTTGCAGACGATCCTGCAGCGTCACACCTGCGGCCACCGTGTGGAGGAGTTGCTGCTGATCTGCCGCAATGACCTGGGCATCACAACGGGCGACGCGCCGCCGGCAGCAGCCTTCAGACAGAGCAGCAACGGACAGAGCAGCAACGGACAGAGCAGCAACGGCGCCCGGGTGCTGTGGCAAAACCAGCCCAGCTCCAGCCATAGGAAAGTGACAGAAAGCGAGCATAACCGATGAAGATTGCCTTCTTTGGGTCGAGTCTGGTCTCCGCCTACTGGAACGGCGCAGCCACTTATTATCGGGGCATCATCCGCGGCCTGCATGAGCGCGGCCATTTGATTACCTTTTACGAGCCAGATGCGTATGACCGCCAGCAGCACCGCGATATGGACGATCCGGCCTGGGCGCGCGTAGTTGTCTATGCAGCAGAAGATGAACAGGGTGTGCGCGCGGCGCTGAAGCAGGCCGCGGATGCTGACCTGATCGTCAAGACCAGTGGCGTCGGCGTGTTTGATGATCTGCTGGAGGCGGCGGTGCTTGACCTGAAGCGACCGCAGAATATCGTGCTCTTCTGGGATGTAGACGCGCCCGCGACGCTTGATCGGGTGCAACACAATGCGAATGACCCGTTTCGGGCGCTGATCCCTCGCTACGACAGCATTCTGACCTATGGCGGCGGCCCCGCGGTCGTTGCGGCGTATCGCACGCTTGGCGCCAGGGGCTGCTATCCAATTTACAATGCTGTAGATCCGCTGACCCACTACCCCACCAAGCCAGACACGCGCTTTCAAGGGTTGTGCGGCTTCACCGGCCACCGTTTGCCCGACCGTGAAGCGCGCGTCGATGAGTTCTTTTTTCGCAGCGCGGCGGCGCTGCCGGATCACCAGTTTGTGTTGGGCGGCAATGGTTGGGAGGAAAAGGTGAAGCCGGAAAATGTCGCCTATGCTGGCTACGTCTCCCCACGCGACCACAATGCATTCAATTCCACGGTGCGGGCGGTGCTCAACATTAATCGCGACAGCATGGCGCGCTATGGTTTTTCGCCGCCCACGCGCGTCTTTGAAGCCGCTGGCGCCGCGGCTTGTCTCATTACCGACGCGTGGGAGGGCATTGAAGAATTTCTGCAGCCGGGACGTGAGATTCTGGTGGCGACAAATGGCGAGGAAGTGGTCGCGCATCTGCGCGGGCTTTCGCATGAGCGCGCCCGTCAGATTGGCGCTGCCGCCCGGCAGCGTGTGCTGGCGCAGCACACCTATCAGCAGCGCGTGATGCAACTGGAGAAGATTCTCGATGGGGAGATCGCGGGGCGGGCGCTTTATGTGTGAAGTGGAAAGCAGAGCGGGAGAAAGAGAGACAGGAGGAAGCATCAGCCGTGTTGAGTAAAGTTGCCGTCAAGCGAACCGCGCCACCCCACGCGGCCGTACGCCCACTCGATATTGTTGTGCTGGGGCTGTCCATCACGTCCTCGTGGGGCAATGGTCACGCCACCACCTACCGCGCGCTGCTCAAGGCGCTGCAGCGTCGTGGTCATAAAGTGCTCTTTCTGGAGCGGAATGTGCCCTGGTACGCCGAAAATCGTGACCTGCCGCAGGCAGAATATTGTCAGATTGCACTCTATAACGACTTGACAGAGCTGGAGCGGCTCTATGCCAGGCCGGTGCGTGATGCTGATCTGGTAATTGTCGGCTCTTATGTGCCGGAAGGCGTGGCGGTCGGTGAATGGGTGATGGGACAGGCGCAGGGTGCAACCGCCTTCTACGACATCGATACGCCGGTGACGCTGGCCAAGCTGGAGCGCGGAGATACAGAATACGTGACGCGTAAATTGATTGGCGCCTATGATCTCTATCTGACCTTCACCGGCGGCCCCACGCTGGATCTGCTGGAAGATCATTATGGCGCTCGATGCGCGCGGCCGCTCTACTGCTCGGTCGACCCGGATCTCTATTTTCCAGAGCAGCAGGCGCTGCGCTGGGATCTGGGCTATATGGGCACCTACAGCCCCGATCGTCAGCCGGGCGTCGAGGAGCTGTTGCTCAGGCCCGCGCACATCGACCGCACGCAGCGCTTTGTCGTGGCAGGGCCAGGGTATCCGCAGACGGTGCAGTGGCCCGAGGCAGTGGAGCGCATCGACCACCTGCCGCCGAGCCAGCACCGTGCGTTTTACAACGCCCAGCGCTTTACCCTCAATCTCACACGCGCGGACATGAAAGTGACTGGCTATGCGCCTAGCGTGCGGCTCTTCGAGGCTGCGGCCTGCGCCACGCCTATCATCAGCGATGACTGGCCTGGGCTGGAAAGCTTTTTTACTTTTGGCCAGGAGATTCTGGTGGCGCACAGTGCGGCGGACGTGCACCGCCATCTGCAGGAGATCGACCACACTGAACGTCAGGCCATTGGTGCGCGTGCGCGTGCAAAAGTGCTGCACTGTCACACAGCGGCTCATCGAGCGAAGGAAGTTGAGCATTATGTTGAAGAGATCTGTCGCTAAGCCTTTGGCCCACAGTGAGGAGCCGGCGAAGCAGCACGCAGCCCCGAAAGCGGCGCCACTATTGCTCGCAGAAGAGGCAGAAGAGATCGAAGCGTTGGGGCCTTGGTTCCACAACCTGCACCTGCCAGATGGCGTGCAGACCAATCCTGCACACGAATTGGGAGACTTTCCAGCCTTTAAGTGGCGGCAGATTGCTGATTTCGTCCCTGCGGATCTGCAAGGCTGGCGTGCACTGGATATCGGCTGCAATGCTGGCTTCTACACCTTTGAGTTGGCCAAACGCGGCGCCGACGTAGTGGCAATCGACCTCAATCCGCACTATCTACAACAGGCGAAGTGGGCGGCGCAACGCTTTGCCTTGATGCACAAGATCGAGTTTCGCCAGATGCAGGTGTACGATCTGGCGCATGTGGATGAGCAGTTCGATCTGGTGCTCTTCATGGGGGTTTTTTATCACCTGCGCTACCCGCTGCTTGGGCTGGATATTGTGGCGCAGAAGGTGCGGCGGCTGCTGATCTTCCAGACGCTGTTGATGGATGGCGACGGCATCTTTGAGCAGACCACCGGGCGTACATTGGCCGAGCGCGCGGTGCTCTCGGCGCCGGGCTGGCCCAAATTGGCCTTTCTGGAGCATGATTTCGCCAGCGACCCGACCAACTGGTGGGCAGCCAATCGCGCGGGTGCAGCCGCGCTGCTGCGCTCCAGCGGCCTGTACATCGAAACCCAGCCGGAGCGCGAGATCTTTATCTGTCGCCCGAATGAACTACAGCGCGCCAGCACGCAGACCTGGAATCGCGCCGAGTTATTGGCAGCTACAGGCCAACCATGGCAGGGAGAGGTCGACGAGCTGTTTGGTGAAGCTTGAATTGAAGTCACCTGTCTGATCGCATCAACATGATAGACGGCGCCAAACCGCTTCTGAGCTTTTCTTTGCGTCTTTGCATGAAAAGGGTCCCGCCGCATGATACAATCGGATCGCTGCAAGTGTTCGGCAGCGCGCCATTGTTTGCTGAGAAAGGATGGAAGTCATGGCCGAATTTGTAGGAATCCTGACCGCGGGCGGCGACAGTCCTGGTTTGAACGCCGCAATTCGCGGGGTGGGCAAGGCGGCAATCGGTGCGTATGGCATGCAGATCATCGGCTTCCGCGACGGCTTTCGCGGCCTGATGCAGGATCGGACGCTTCGGCTCACCAGCCCCGAACTGTCGGGCATCCTGACCGTTGGCGGCACAATTCTGGGCACCAGCCGCGACAAACCCTACAAGATGCCGGTCGGCGACCAGACCATGGACATGACCAGCGTGATGCTGGAGACCTACGAGCGCCATCATCTCGACGCGTTGGTTTGTCTGGGCGGCGGCGGCACCCAGAAGAACGCCTATCACCTCAGCCAGCACGGCATGAATGTCATCACATTGCCCAAGACCATCGACAACGACGTGTGGGGCACTGATTTTACCTTTGGCTTTGACACGGCGCTGGGGATTGCCACCGAGGCGATCGACCGTCTGCACAGCACCGCGCACAGCCACCATCGCATCATTGTCGTGGAGTTGATGGGGCACAACGCGGGTTGGCTGGCCCTGGGCGGGGGCATTGCCGGCGGCGCCGACGTGATCCTGCTGCCCGAAATCCCCTACGACGTCGAAGTGGTCGCCGATGCCATTCGTCGCCGCCAGCGTCGCGGCAGCGGTTTCAGCATCGTAGCTGTCTCCGAAGGCGCCATGTCCAAGGAAGATGCCGAGGCAATGGCCCAGGCGCAGGCGGAGAAGGCAAAGGCCAAAGAAAAGGAGGATGACAAAAAGAAAGCGCGCGCCAAGGCAAAATTGGTCAAGCTTACTGAAACCATGCAGGACAAGACCATCCGCCTCTCGCGCCGCTTGGAGGAGCTGACCGGGCTGGAGTCGCGCGTCACGATCCTGGGGCATCTACAGCGCGGCGGCACACCGTCGGCCGCCGACCGCCTGCTGGCGACGCGGCTCGGCGCCGCCTGCGCGGACTTCATCCACCAGGGCGTCTTTGGCGTGATGGTGGCCGCGCGCGGGGAAGGCGCAGAAGCCATCCCGCTGGCCGATGTCGTTGGCAAACGCAAGCTCGTTCCGCTCGATCATCCGTGGCTGCAGACAGCGCGCCACATCGGCGTCTGCCTGGGCGACCGCTAAACGCCCGGTGCACTGATCGCCTTCTCCCGCGTGCAGCCAGTGGTCGGGCTGCCAGCCCGACACATTGTTTGTCCAACGGAGCCAACAGAATTATGCCAGGATTATGCCAACAAAACAGCGCCAAAGATAGCCCTCATTTCATACTTGGCTCTGTAACCCGGTATATAGACGCCTTGCTCTCCTTGCTGCTATGCTGACCACACAACCATTAAGCAATCCCTTTATCAAGGAGAACTTCATGCCTGACACCTATCAAGCTCTGCCTGGGCAACCAACTTCACTCTGGCTGGCGACTACGCCCACCACCGACCTGCCAACGTTGCAGGCGGGGCTGACGGTGGATGTGGCAATTGTGGGCGGCGGCATCGCGGGGCTGACCGCGGCTACGCTGCTCAAGGCCCAGGGCAAACGTGTTGCTGTGCTCGAAGCCGACCGCATCGTGGAAGGGGTGACCGGCTATACAACCGCCAAAGTCACTTCGCTGCATACGCTGATCTACGACTATCTCATCGACCACTTTGGCGAGGAAAAGGCGCGGGCCTACGGCAACGCCAACCAGACCGCCATCGAACTGATTGCCAGCTTGGTGAAAGATAAGGCGATCGACTGCGACTTCATACGCACCGAAGCCTACACCTACACCGACGCGGAGAGTGATCTGGACAAGATCCGTGCTGAGGTGAAGGCCGCGCTAAAGCTCGATCTGCCCGCGGCCTTTGTCCAGGAAACGCCGCTGCCTTTTCCCGTGAAGGGCGCCATCCGTTTCAGCAATCAGGCGCAGTTTCACCCGCGCAAATATCTGCTGGCGCTGGCGCGCGATATTCCTGGCGATGGCTGCTATATTTTCGAGCGCACCACCGTCACCGATGTCGCTGAAGGCGATCCTTGCGTCGTGACCACTGAACATGGCAAGCTGTCAGCGCACGCGGTGATCATCGCCAGCCACTATCCCTTCAATGATAAGACGCTTTTTGCGCCGCGCTTGACGCCACACCGCTCTTATGTGCTGGCAGTGCAGTTGAACGAACCCGTCATGCGCGGCATGTTTATTACTCCCGACTCTGCACATACGATGCGCTCCCAGCCGACCGCGGAAGGCGATCTGTTGCTGGTCGGCGGCGAGGGGCACAAGGCGGGGCAAGGCGGCGACACTGTGGCGCGCTATCAACGCATCGAAGCGTGGGCGCGCGAAAATTTCAAGGTGCAAACTGTCAAGTATCGCTGGTCCACGCAGGACAACGGCACGTTGGATCGCGTCCCCTACGTCGGGCGCTACACGCCCATCTCGCATAATGTCTATGTGGCAACCGGCTTTGGCGGCTGGGGCATGACCAACAGCACCGCAGCCGCCATGATCCTGTGTGACCTGATCGTGGGGCGGGAAAATCCGTGGGCCGAGTTGTACGATCCTAACCGCGTCAACTTGACCAGCGTGCCGGAGCTGGTCAAACAAGGGGTGGATGTGGCCAAGCACTTTGTCGTTGATCGCCTGCCAGAGGCAACACCCGCGGAACTCGAACCGGGCGACGGCAAGATCGTGCGCACCGACGCGGGCGATTTTGCCATGTATAAAGCGGAGGACGGCGCCATCACGGCGCTCTCGCCAGCCTGCACACACATGGGGTGTTTCGTGCAGTGGAATCCGGCCGAAAAAAGCTGGGATTGCCCCTGTCATGGCTCACGCTTCGCCACGGACGGCCGCGTCATTCAGGGGCCAGCAATTAAGGATTTGGAGCAAATTGATGTGAATCAACAGGGCGTCGTGGAGTAACCTCGCTCGTATGCGGAAGTGACAGTCGCTTGCAAACGCAGCTGTCACTTCCGCATATCATCTTTACGCAGTCTGCGCTTCGATGGCCACGGCATCCTGGCGCTGGTGCAGATAGGTGTAGAGATAGAAGATCGCTCCGACGGCCAGCAGCAGCAGTTGTGGCAACAGGCTTTCCCACGTTGGAAAGACGCCGAGGAGAGGCACTGACGGCAGCCAGGAAATGGGCGTGGCAGGCGCGACGCCAGCAACTTGCAGCGCATGAATCCCCGTCCCCACAAATTTGAAGCCCAGGTAAAAAACCAGCGCACCGGCGATCTGAAAGAAAAGACGCAGCGGCAGCTTGACGCCCGCTTTCAGGATCAGCCACGCCACCAGCGCCAAAATCACCACACCAACACCGATGCCCAGCAGCAGATCTTGCAGCGCAATCGCCGGTGCAATGCCCAGGTAGAAGATAGCTGTCTCTGCTCCTTCGCGAAAGACGGCCATCATGGCGAGCAGCGCCAGGCCGAGCAGGTTGCCGCGCGCCAACGCGCGCGTAGTGTTGGCGTCGATATAGCGCCGCCAACCACTGAGGCTGGCTGTGCTGTGCAGCCAGTACGAAACATAGAAAAGCATGGCCGCGGCCAGCAGACCGGTGACGCCCTCAATAATTTCACGGTTGCGGCCTGCTGCAATCTGGCTGAAGATCGCTTGCAGCAGCAGCGCCACCACCAGGCTGAGCAGCACGCCAACGCCAGCCCCCAGCCAGATCCAACGCTGCTTGTCCTGATTGTTGGAGCGACGCAGGAAAGTCAGCAGCGCCGCCACCACCAGCAACGCCTCCAGCCCCTCGCGCAAGATGATAGCCGCAGCATCGAAGGCGGTGTACGCGGTTGCCTCCACCAGGGGAGCCAGGGTGACGCGCAGCCCTTCGGCGTGCCTTTCGACCGCGCGCCAGTCAATCGCTTCTGCACGCAAGGCGGCGCTGGCGCGCCCCAGTTCCTCTTCAATCGTAATATAGGCCTGCGGCGATCGCGCGGCAACTGCGCCTTCCAGCGCCGGCCACGCCAGCACAATGCCTCGCAGCATTTCCTGGCTTTCGGACAGATTAGCCGCTTCGGCCGCGGCGTATAACGCATTGACCTGCTCCAGCATCTCAGGCAGCGACTGTGGCAATGGCGCGGCGGGCCGCGCGTCGGTGGCCGGTGGGGCGGTGGCAGCAAGCAATTTTGCCATTTCCAGGCTTTCGTCGCTCAGATGCAGAAAGGCGGCTTGCACCGCGCCGGCATCCACCGGTGTGCGAGCTGCGCTTTCCACCACCTGCTGCAACGCCTCTTCCAGCGTGACATAAGCAGTGGGACTCTGGGCGCGCACCTGATCTCCGAACGCGCCCCAGAAGGCTTGCAACTCGAGCACCTCGCGCGCGATCACGCCTGCGTCATTCTGCGCTGCCGCCTCTGCGCCTTCTGACGCATGAAAAGCCAGCATCGCCACCTGATCGGAAAGGCTGGTGCTCTGCGCGTGAGCCGGCAGCGTCTGCATTAGCAGCAGGGTCAGCGCCAGCATAAATCCAGCCATTGTTGTTTGCCGTATGCTCTTCGACTTCATTTCACCCCCAACAAATCACGGCTGGCCAGTCCAACCGCGAGGAATACCCTACCGGATCGAGCCGCCAATTGCAACTACTCTTTCTGAAGAATCGGACAAAAGCGCATGCGCCGTGGCCAAAGCCAGCAGGTTACATTGCCAAACGCAGTAGTTAAATGAGGTTAATTCAGGGGGCGGCAAGGGCTGTTTTGGGTCAACCGAGCCACCGGTTGACCGGTTACGGGTGCGTTGACACAATAGCAGCGCTCATGGTATCATAACGATGCTTAAAACGTTTTAACCTGGAAGTTCTGCACTTATCAACATGCCGCCCCCTGACTGTTTACTACGTGATTCGTCAGCGCACGCAAATCTGCGCGCGCTCAGGCGCGTGCAGGCCCATATTTGTGTAAGAATTTGTGTAAGATAAACACTGTCGAGCCTATTTCCGTTCCAACTAAAATCATGGAGATTGAATTATGAAACTAGCAACCAAACCTGTCACCCTGGGCATGATCGTCGGTAATCGTGGCTTCTTTCCGGCGCACCTGGCCGAGAGTGGGCGCAAGATTATGCTCCAGGTGCTCGAAGCACAGGGCTTCCGCGTGATCGCGCTGTCGCCGGAAGAAACGTTGTACGGCAGCGTCGTCTCCCACGCCGACTCGCACAAATGCGCCGACCTTTTCAAGCGCCATCGTGAGGAGATCGATGGCATTGTGGTGACGCTGCCCAACTTTGGTGAAGAGCGCGCCATTGCCGACACGCTGCGTTGGGCCGGCCTGGACGTGCCGGTCCTGATCCAGGCCTTCCCCGACGACCCAATGAGGATGAGCGTAGCCAACCGCCGCGACTCCTTCTGTGGCAAGATGTCGGCGTGCAACAATTTGCGTCAGTACGGCATCAAGTACTCGCTGACCAGCTTACACACTGTGGACCCGGAGAGTGAAGCCTTCCGTCAGGATCTGGCGCGTTTTGCCGGCGTCTGCCGCGTCGTGCGCGGTTTCAAACATGCGCGCATCGGCGTTATCGGCGCGCGGCCAACAGCCTTCAACACCGTGCGCTTCAGCGAGAAGTTGCTCGAACGCAGCGGCATCTCGGTGGAAACGCTGGATCTCTCCGAGGTCTTTGGCCGCATTGACCGGCTGGATAATGAAGCTGCTGCGGTCAAAGCCAAGTTGGGCCAGATCGGCGACTATATCCAGACCGCGGGCGTCCCGCAGGCGTCGCTGCTGCGCATGGCGAAATTTGGCGCGGTGGTCGACGATTGGATGGTGGAGACCGAACTGACCGCCAGTGCGATCCAGTGTTGGACCGCGATGGAAGAATACTATGGCGTCGTGCCGTGCACATTGATGAGCATCATGAGTGACGGGCTGCTGCCTTCGGCGTGCGAGACCGATATCGCTGGCACGGTGGCGATGATGGCCCTGGCCTATGCGTCGGGCAAACCGAGCGCGATTGTGGACTGGAACAACAACTACGGTGATGATCCCGATAAGGCGATTGTCTTCCACTGCTCGAACCTGCCCAAGAGCATCTTTGTGGAAGAGGGCGACGTGCAAAAGGCCGGCGGGCTGATTGCACCCGACGATATTCCTGTTATGGACTTCCAGGAGATCATCGCCGGCACCGTGGGCAAGGAGAACACCTTCGGCACCGTGGTCGGCCGCGTCAAGGCCGATCCGTTCACCTATCTGCGCGTTTCGACGGACGATCTCAACGGGCGCATTGTCGCCTATGTGGGCGAAGGCACGCTGACCAACGACCCGATCAAGACTTTTGGCGGCTACGGGGTGGTGCACGTGCCCAAATTGCAGCATCTGCTCAACTACATCTGTGAGAATGGCTTCGAACATCACGTGGCGATGAACTTGTCGCAGACCGCGCCGGCTGTCAACGAGGCGCTCAACAAGTACATGGGCTGGCCGACGTACTGGCATCAGGCGTAGAGATTAGAGATGGGGAGATTGAGAGATTGGAGATTTGGTCATTGGCCGCAGAGTCCTCAATCTCACAATCGCCTAATCTCCAATCTCCTAATCTCCATTCACCAAAAGGAGTTCTGTATGGGATTGCAGGAAGATCGACTTGCGCAGGTGCGTGGGTTTATGCGTGGTCAGGACGTCGATGTATTGGTATTGCGACAGGTGAGCAGCTTTGCATGGGCAACGGGCGGGCATCGCTCATACGTCAATACCGCGTCGTCCAACGGCATCGGCACGCTGGTGATCACGCCGGACGAGCAGATTGTGGTGACGAACACAATCGAGGCGCCGCGGCTGGAGCAGGAGGAAGGGCTGGTCGCGGCGGGTTGGAAGTTGCGCGTGGCGCCCTGGTACAAGAGCGATGACACGCTTGAGCGTCTGGTTGCTGGCAAGCGCGCGGGCGCGGATTTTGCGCTGGACGGCGGCGTCGATCTGTCCGGTGCAGTGGCCTGGCAGCGTTCGCTGCTGCTGCCGGAGGAGGTCGCGCGTTTCCGCTCGCTGGGCAAGCTCTGCGCCGAAGCAATGAACAGCGCAATTCACGCGGTTGCCCCTGGCATGAGTGAATATGAGATCGGCGCCCAACTGGCCTTTGAGACGGAGCGCCGCGGCGCGCAGGCAATTGTCAATCTCATTGCCACTGATGAGCGCATTTTCAAGTTCCGCCACCCACTGCCCACCGACAAAAAACTGGATCGCTACGCCATGCTGGTGCTGTGTGGCCGCCGCGATGGACTGGTCTGCTCGATCACGCGGCTGATCCGCTTTGGCAAGCTGCCCGATTCATTGCGCGTTAAAGCCGAGGCTACGGCGCAGATCGACGGGGTCTTTATCCTCGGCACGCGGCCTGGCCGCGCGGTGGGGGAGATCTTTGGCAGTGCGCGCGCGGCCTACGCGTCAGCCGGCTTCCCGGACGAATGGCAATATCATCACCAAGGCGGGCCGGCAGGTTACGAGGCGCGCGAGGTGATCGCCACCCCGGACATGACCGAGCCGGTCGCCGTGGGACAGGTTTATGCATGGAACCCCTCGATTGCCGGCGTCAAGTCGGAGGATACGATTCTGGTCGGCGAAAACGGCAACGAAGTGCTTACGACCATCGACGGCTGGCCAACGTGGGACGTGACGGTCAATGGGGTGACCATTGCGCGCCCGGCGATTCTGGAGGTCTAGGCGAGCTCGCCCACAGATTGCACAGATGCGAACCACTAAGCATCTGTGCAATCTGTGAAGCTGTGGATGCATTTTCAGATAAGGTTAAAAACTTCTTTTCTGAAATGGAAGTTGGCATAGGAAGTGCTGATATGCGTGATAAGAAATACGTCATCGGCATCGACTTTGGCACCGAGTCGGGGCGCGCGCTGCTGGTGGAAGTGGCGACTGGCAGGGAAGTCGCCATCGCCGTGCATCCCTATGCGCATGGCGTCATCGACGAGACGCTGCCGGGGACCAATGTGCGGCTGGAGCCGGATTGGGCGCTGCAAGACCCGCATGATTACATCGAGGTGCTCAGGCAGGCCGTGCCCGCGGTGCTGGCGCAGAGCGGCGTCGATCCGGCCGATGTGATCGGCGTTGCGACCGACTTCACCGCGTGCACGATCCTGCCGACAAAAGCCGATGGCACGCCACTCTGCTTTCTGCCGGAATACCGCAACCGGCCGCACGCGTGGGTCAAGCTGTGGAAGCATCACGCCGCACAGCCCGAAGCCAACCAGCTCAACGAGATCGCGGCGCGCGCTGGCTATGACTTTCTGTCCCGCTACGGCGGCAAGATCAGCTCGGAGTGGTTGGCGCCGAAGGTCTGGCAGATCCTCAACGAAGACCCCGCCATCTATGCTGCGGCGGAACGCATCATCGAGGCAGCCGACTGGATTGTCTGGCAGATGACCGGCGTGGAGCGGCGCAACCTCACGACGGCAGGTTACAAGAGCATCTGGTCGAAGCAGCAGGGCTACCCGCCCAAGGAATTTTTCCGGGCGCTCGACCCGCGCCTGGAAAACCTGGTTGAGGAAAAGCTGGCATGTACGATCGATGGCTTCGGAACCAAGGCGGGCGAGTTGACAGCTGAGGCCGCGGCGTGGACCGGATTGCGGCCAGGCACCGCGGTCGCCATCGGCCACGCGGATGCCCACGCGACGGCGCCCGCGGCCGGGGTGAGCGAGGCCGGGCGGATGGTGATGATCATGGGCACCTCCAACTGCCACATGCTGCTGAGCAAGGAGGATCGCATCGTACCGGGGATGTGCGGCTGCGTCGAGGATGGCATCATCCCCGGCTTCTTCGGCTACGAGGCGGGGCAGTCATGCGTCGGCGACCACTTCGCCTGGTTCATGGAGACCTGCGCACCGGCGAGCTACGTGGAGGAAGCCGCGGCGCGTGGCCTCAGCCTGCACGAGCTCTTCGAGGCGAAGGCGGCGGCGCTCAGGCCGGGTGAATCCGGGCTGGTGGCGCTGGATTGGTGGAACGGCAACCGCAGCGTGCTGGTGGACGTCGATCTGACGGGGATGATCCTCGGCATGACGCTCGCCACCAAGCCGGAAGAACTCTACCGCGCGCTGATTGAGGCGACAGCCTATGGCACGCGCGTCATCATCGAGGCCTTCCAGGACAACGGCGTGCCGGTGCACGAGATCGTCGCTTCGGGCGGATTGCCCGACCGCAACAAACTGCTGATGCAGATCTATGCCGATGTGACGGGCCGGCCACTCAAGGTGGCGGGCACAAAACAGGGCGGCGCGTTCGGTTCGGCCATGCACGCGGCAGTGGCGGCTGGCAAAGCTGCGGGCGGCTACGCCACCATCCAAGAGGCAATCAAGGCCATGGCGTGGCTGCGCGATGAACATTACGAGCCCAACCCCGTGGCGACAGCGGTCTATAACGAGCTGTTTGCCGAGTACAGGCAGCTCCACGACTATTTTGGTCGCGGCGGCAACGACGTGATGAAGCGACTCAAGGCGTTGAAGGCGCGCGTGTTGTTAGAAGAGTAAGAGAGTAAGAGATTGGAGATTGGGTGGGGGTGTCATGAGTTGATTGTGGGTTCTCTTATGCGCCGAGGTTCCTGGATCCTCAATCCCTTAATCGTGTAATCTCTAATTCCCCAATTCCTGATTTCCAATCTTCAATCTCCAATCTCCAATTCCCAATCTCCAATCTCCCACTTTAAGGAGCGATTATGCTGGAATCCATCAAAGAAGAGCTGCATCGGTTACATCTGGAACTGCCCAGGCAAAACCTGGTGACGTGGACAAGTGGAAATATCAGCGCACGCGACCCCGCGTCGGGGTTGGTGGTGATCAAGCCGTCCGGAATCCGCTATGAAGAGCTGCAGCCGGAGCACATGGTGGTCGTCGATCTCGAAGGCGATATCGTTGAAGGATCGCTGAAACCATCCTCGGACACCGCCAGCCATCTCTACATCTACCGCCATCGCCCGGATGTCAACGGCATTGCGCACACGCACTCGCGCTATGCCACGGCCTTTGCCGCCAATGGAATGGCGATCCCGGTCTATCTCACCGCACAGGCGGATGAATTCGGCGGGCCAATCCCCTGTGGCGGCTTTGCGCTGATCGGCGGCGAGGAGATTGGCCAGGTGGTGATCGAGGCGATCGGGACTTCGCCGGCGGTGCTGCTCAAGAATCACGGCGTCTTTACCGTGGGGCCGAGCGCCAAAGCAGCGTTGAAAGCCGCGGTGATGGTTGAAGATGTGGCCGCGACCGTTTGGCTGGCGTTGCAGATCGGCCAACCCGACCGCATCGGTGACGACGACGTGGCGAAGCTGCATTATCGGTACACACACGTGTACGGGCAGTGATAAAGAGCCGTGTGGGCTGATTCAGAAACCGGGTTTCTTCAGGAAACTCGGTTTCTTGTTATTTTTGCCGGCGTCTACGCCAATCCTTGTCGAAACTGCACGGTGTAGGTGCGCAGCGCATCTTCGGCATCGACATCGTGGGCGTGCGCCAGAGCTACGATCTGCCAGAGCAGCGCACCAAAGCGCGCCTCATCGGGCGTGGCGCCGAGCAGGGCGGCCAGCGCCGGGTCCGCCTGCGCCAGCGCGGCGCGGTCAAGCAGGCCGGCCTTGGCCGCCTTGGATTGCAGTTTGCGCGCCTTCTCCAGCGCCGGCAGCGCCGGCGCCACACCGTCCAGCGGGCCGCGCGTCACGCCCTGTTCGGCTTTTTCCTGCGTCTTGATCATCTCCCAGTTCGCCAGCACGTGCTCTACGCCATCGACAGCCGCGTCGCCAAAGACATGTGGATGGCGACGGATGAGCTTGGTCACGACGCCGCGCACCACGTCGCCCATCTGGAAGCGTCCCTCCTCGGTGGCAATCTGCGTCATCATCACGACGGAGAGCAGCACGTCGCCCGCTTCCTCACAGATGGCCGCGCGGTGGTCGCTGCCATCTGTCTCGGCATCGATGGCTTCGAGGAGTTCGGCGCACTCGTCCAGCAGATCCTTGCGCAGTGACAGGAGCGTCTGCTCTCGATCCCACGGACAACCTTCCGGCGCGCGCAGATGGGCGACCAGTTCTTGCAGCGCGGTGAAGCTGGAATGGGGGGGCAGCGGCGGCACGTAGACGCTGGTCAGGTGGTCGAAATGCTCGCCGTGATCCAGTTCGGCCAGCGGCAAGGTCGTCAGTTGCTGCTGGGAGGCGCCGGCCGCCTGCACGATGGTCACCGCATGATCGTCCGGGTAGGCGTTGAGCAGCGTCAGCTTGACATCCGATGCCAGCCAGCGCGCATAGACCTGCGCGAGCAGCAGCGGCAGGTTGACATCCACCATAGGGTGATGCTGCTGGGCCACCATCATGGCGTCTATCACCTGCCCGCCGTCCATAGGATCGACGCCCACCGCGGCAAAGCTCGGCTCGATAAAGCTTAACCCGGCGACGATCTCAACGGCAATGCCGGCTGCTGCGGCGCATTGTTGCAAGGCAGGCGTGGTCATCTCACCGACGCACGGATGCCCTGGCACAGCATAGACCACCTCGGTGTGTGATTGCGCCAGCGCCATCACCCGCGTCACAATGGCCGCGTAGACATCAGCAAAGGCGGCGTGTTGCGCGTAGAGATCGTCACAGCTCTGCGTGTGTGCGGTTGGCGGACGGCGCGCAAGGATTTCCGCCACACAAGGGTGGCGCTCGGTGCGCAGCACTAGTATCTCGGCGCGCGTCAAATACTCCCACGCGGCCAGCGTCAACTGCTCGACCGGCCCTGGCCCCAACCCTACTATCCGAATGCGATGATCCACCCCTATCTCCTTACTGTTGATGGCGGGCTGCCCACGGCCTGCCGGCTTATTTTCTACTTTGCACATACGCCTCAACCAGTCCGGCCAGTAGCAGCGTCACGATCAACACGGCGACATCCAGCACGCGCAGGATGGCAAGCGCGACCAGCACCACAACGACCAGCCCCGCCAGCATGCCCTGGCGCAGCGCCGGCTCCGCGGATGGCGCCTGACGGCGTGAGCGCTTCTTGGGGCCGGCCAGCGCTGGCCAGCGCCGATGCAGCGTCAGGGCAATCCACCCGCCTGCGCCGCCGACCAATAGAAAGACGCCGGCCAGAAACAGCAGAAGTGCAATGGGGCTGAGTTGATCGCCGTCGCTGTAGGGCGATACATTCCACATCAGATAGAGGAGCAGCGCACCGCCTGCCAGCAAGCCCAGGATCGAGAACACCGTAGCGCGAATGTGCGACATGACGCGAGTGTAGATGCATCCGTGCAAAGGGACAAATCGCTTGCTGCTGCCAATCTCGATGTCTTGGCTTAGTGTGTTGCCGCAAGGTCGCCCGGGAAGGATCGTGAGGGCGCCGACAGACGGCAACGGGTCAGACAACCGAAGATGCACGGGAATCTTCAACGCCTCATGGCGGAATTGGGTCAAACGCATTCCCGCCATGCCAGATAGGAAAGGTCTTACGCTATGCAACGCCTTGTGAGATTGACAGCCACGTTCGCCTTGATCGCGGTCTTGACAGCGGCCTGCGCGGGCACACCCGCACCCGCGGCAGAGGCGCCCGCGCAGGCCGCAGAAGCAAGCGGCGGCGCCGCCGAAATGCCACCGCCCGACCCCGCGGATCAGGCGCAGGAAGCAACGGTTGAGCCGGCCACTGACCCGTCAGCCACTGACCAACCAGCCACTGACCAACCAGCCACTGACCAACCAGCCACCAATGCGGAAGCTGCGGCTGGCGTACGCACTTTCCAGCTTGTGCCGGAAGAATCCAGGATGCAGTACTTTGTCGAAGAAGAGTTTCTCGGCCAGGCTGTGCCCTTTATCACTGCCATTGGTGCGACCCGCGCGCTGGAAGGCGAGATGGCATTGCGTTTTGACGAGGCCGGCGTGGCGATCGAACGAAGCGAGTTCACCGCTGACCTCAGCACGCTGACCAGCGACCGTCCCCGCCGCGACCAGGCCATTCGCGACCGTTGGCTGGAATCGAGCCGCTTCCCCATCGCCACCTTTGCCGCGACCGAAGTCATGGATTTGCCGGCTGACGCTGCGTTGGGGCAGGATGTGCCCTTTCAGGTGCAAGGTGACATGACTATCCGCGATGTGACCAACCCCATCACCTGGGACATGACTGCACGCGTGGACGGCGGCACGATGACCGGGACGGCGACTACCTTTTTCTACATGAAAGAGTATGGTTTCGACCCGCCGGATGTCGCCGGCATCCTCCGCGTCACCGACGGCGTGACGGTGACAGTCAACTTTGTGGCGCAAGAGACGCCATGAATCACCGCGCAATCATGCGGAGAAGCCGCTTGTTTTGACGCGGAGTGGTAGAGGTGTGCAGAGTATCTCCGCGCCTGCGTCGAGCACGTCTGACCTCTACCGTTCACCTTCGCTCAGCCTTGCCAGCCGCCGCATCGCCTCGGCGCGCAGATCTGGGCGCGGCGCGGGGAGGCCGTATTGCTCCACCAGGAAGCTGGCCGCCACGGCTGCGTAGTTTCCCGCCTGCCGCAGATCGCCAGTCTCCAACCAGCCGGCAAGCAGCGCGCCGCAGTAGGCGTTGCCCGCGCCGACGGGGTCGATCACTTGCGCGGCCGCGGCCGGGATGCGCCATGTTTCGCCCGTCGCCGCACGGTGGACGAGCGAGCCCGCCTCGCCCAGGCGCAGCGCCACGATCGCAGCGCCAGCTGCTGCCAGCCGCTGGAGAAGCGTCTCTGGGTCGCCGACCCCCACCAGCGACTCGGCTTCCGCCCTATTGGGTGAAAAGATATCGCAAGCAGTCAACAGTGTGCGAAGTTCAGCATCCGTCAGCGGCCGCGCCGCCGCGCGAAACGGTTCGACGCTGACTGTGACGCCTCTTTTCCGCAACGCGTGCATAATGTGCAGATTGGGCGACTCGGGATGGACGCCAAAGTGAAAGCCGCGCGCACGCTGGTAGGCAGCGGGAATCTGTTCGGGGCGCAGCGCCAGGTGGGTCGGGAGCGTAGCGCCCTGCGTGCGCCAGACCTGCGTGCGCCGGCCATCTTCCTCGATGATCTGCCAGGCGCGCAAGGAGGGATGCTCAGGGTCGCGGCGCAGACCGGATGTGTCGATCTCCAGCGCGTCCAGCCACGCCTGCGCCGCGTCCGGGAAATCCGCTCCCACGCGGCCGCACAGCCCGACGCCACGCTCCGCCCACAGCTTCATGCCAAAAGCCGTCTGTGGTCCGCCGCCGCCCAACAAGCCCATGCGCGTGCGACCATCGGGGAGGACGATGTCGTCGATGATGACGGAGTGGGAAAAGTAGTCGATCACCGCAGCGTGCGATATAAAATTTCTTTCCACAGTCGCTTATCGATTTCCCAACAGACCTCAATGTTGGGTTTGTGATCAGTCACGTTGAGTTCGTCGACAACGGTCATGCCGCGCGTCAACTCTTCGGCGCAGGCGACGTCGACGTAGTGCCAACTGCGCTGCGTGCAGACGCGCGGGTCGAGTGCAATCGCCATCGTTAGGGGGTCGGGCAACATCATGCCAGTGGCGCCCTGACTTTTCCGCCCTACCTGCAAGGCATGAGCGTTGCAGTCCAGCGTAAAGTGTGCGCGCGGCGTGTCAAAAGCGCGAATCGCCGCCATTTCGTCGTCCGTCAGCGCCGCATCAGAGCGACAGTGCTCCCAGCCGACCATCAGACACTTCATCCCCGCATGAAAGACGATGCGCGCCGCCTCCGGGTCACACCAGATGTTGAACTCGGCGGCCGGCGTGACGTTGCCCACGCAGTTGGCGTTGCCGCCCATGATGTAGCATTCCTTCACCCACGCCGCCAGCCGCGGTTCGACGGTGAGCGCGGCGGCCAAGTTGGTGAGCGGCCCCAGCGTCACCAGCGTGATTTCGCCCGGCGCGGCGCGGAAACGGCGGATCAATTCCTCGACCGCGTGCTGTCCGGCAGCCGGGCGTTGTGGCTGTAACCGGCCGAGCTTTCCCATGCCGTCCGCGCCGTGGAACCATTCCGCGTGTACAGCGGGGCGCAGCAGCGGCTGCGCGCAGCCTTCGTAAACTGGCGTCGTCTGGCCGCAAAACTCGACGCTGTAGCGGGCGTTGGCGCTGGCGCGCGCCAGTGGCACATTGCCGTAAACCACGGTGATGGCGTCCACTGTCACATCGGGCCAGTACAGCGCCATGATGATGGCGACCGCATCATCGGACGCGGTGTCGGTGTCGATGATAAAATGACGGCTGGTCATAGAGCATTCTCATGCATGATAGATCACGGGGCGAACGGATGCGGCGGATTGACACAGATTCTGCTCAAAGAATCCGCGTTACTTCGCCGCATCCGTCTAATCCATGGCCTGTTATTTTGTACTTTACAATCCAGCCTCGATGACCAGTTCATCGGTGACCTGACTTGTAGTTGTTTCCCCTTCATTCTGGCGCGCGTCGATCAGCTTGTTCAGCGCCTGCATGTAGGCTTTGGCGCAGGCAACGATGATATCGGTCTCCACCCCGCGGCCGCTGAAGAGGCGCCGGCGTTGACGACCCTGAGCGGTTTCCATGTAGCCGCGGCTGTCGGGCACTTCGATGCGGATCGTCACGTCGCCGTTGGCGTCCATGCCTTCGGTGATCGCCTGCACCAGGAATTCGACCAAATTGTTGGGGGCCTGCACGATTTCGTTGATCGCTTTGTAAACGGCATCGACCGGCCCTGTGCCGATCGCCGCGCCCAGCTTGATCTCGCCGGTGCTGCTCTCCTTGAGCTTGACGACCGCGGTGGGCGTTAGCACCGTGCCGGAGTGCACCTGCACCTCGATCAATTCCCACGCCTCGACCGGCTGGTACAACTCGTCGCCGACCAGCGCCTCCAGGTCGACTTCGGTGACTGTTTTTTTCTTGTCGGCCAGCTCCTTGAAGCGGTTGAAGACCTCTTTGAGTTCTTCCTGGCTCAGGTGATAGCCCATGCTCTCCAGCTTTTTGGCCAGCGCGTGCTTGCCGGAATGTTTGCCCAGCACCAGCTTGCTCGTGTTGAGGCCGATGGTGGAGGCGTCCATGATCTCATAGGTGCGCTTGTGCTTGAGCATCCCGTCCTGATGGATGCCGGCCTCGTGCGCAAAGGCATTGGCGCCCACGATCGCCTTGTTGGGCTGGATCACCATGCCGGTGTAGCGGCTCACCATGTCGCTGGCGCGGTGGATTTCCTGCGTGATAATGTTGGAGTCCAGGTGATAGGTCTGCGGCCGCACGTGCAGCGCCATCACCGTCTCTTCCAGGCTGGTGTTGCCGGCGCGCTCGCCAATGCCGTTGATCGTGACCTCGATCTGGCGCGCGCCGTTCTGGACCCCGGCCAGCGTGTTGGCAGTCGCCAGCCCCAGGTCGTTGTGACAGTGGCAGGAGAAGATGACATCCTTGCCGCCGGGCGTATGCTCGCGCAGATAATGGATCAACGCGCCGTACTCTTCCGGCGTGGTAAAGCCGACCGTGTCTGGAATGTTGAGGGTGGTGGCGCCGGCCTGGATCGCAATCTCCAACACCTTGACCAGAAACTCCGGATCGCTGCGCCCGCCATCCTCTGGGCTGAATTCCACGTCGCTGCACAGGCTGGCCGCGTACTGCACCATGTCGCCGACCGTTTCCAGCACTTCGTCGCGGCTCATGCGCAGTTTGTGTTGCATGTGGATGTCGCTCGTCGCCAGAAAGGTGTGAATGCGTGGCCGCACCGCGCCCTGCACCGCTTCCCATGCCTTGTCGATGTCGTTCTTGTTGGCGCGCGCCAGGCCGGCGATCACCGGCGGCGGCGCGACCTCGCCCTGCTTGCCGCGCCGCGGCTTGCGTCCGACGGTGTTGGCAATACGCTTGACCGCGTCCAGGTCGCCGGGGCTGGCCGCGGGGAAACCAGCCTCCATGATGTCGATCCCCAGCCGCGCCAATTGATGGGCGATCTCCAGCTTTTCCTGCGTGTTGAGGGTGGCGCCGGGGCTTTGCTCTCCGTCGCGCAGCGTGGTGTCAAAGATCAGCACTGTGCCGCCGTTGGCAATCCCGCGCGCGTAGGCGGCCTGATCCTGAATGCGAAATTGCTCGACATCTACGGCAGGAATCTCGTCGCTGCCGCCATCGGCGTAGGTCTGTTCGTCATGTTCAACGGATGCTGGCTTGCTCATCAGTCAATCTCCTTGAAGGTGAGTCGAAATGGGATGGGTGCGTGTTGAATAAGTGAAACTGTTGCTACAAATGGGTATAGAGAAAAACATCGATGCAGTGTGCGTAAAAGGTCAGCAAGACCATCGTCCATTTCGATCACCTCCTTTCGTGTACAGACGCACCATTTATTTATAACACATACCGCTCGCGCTGCGCTGCTTCCAGGGGCGGGCGTTGCGTGGTGCGTGCGCCGCCGTCGCCATTGAGCAACGCCGAGAGCGGGTTGTGATCCGTAAAGGCTGGCATCACGTTCTGGCAGACCATGATCATGGTGCGGACGGCTTGCACCGGATAGGCGCCCACCGCGGTCTCGCCAGAGAGCATCACGGCGTCGGCGCCGTCGAGCAGCGCGTTGGCGACATCGCTCACCTCGGCGCGCGTGGGGCGGTGGTTGTGGATCATGCTCTCCAGCATCTGCGTGGCGACGACAACCGGCTTGTGCGCCCGCCGGCACGCACGCACGATCTGCTTTTGCAACAGCGGCAGTTGCCACGGGCTGGTCTCCAGCGCCAGGTCGCCGCGCGCCACCATCACGCCGTCGCTTGCCTCGATGATCGCGCGCAGATTCTCCACGCCGTCGGGCCGCTCGATCTTGGCCATGATGCGCGGGGGCGCGTGCAGATGGCTGTGCGCCTCGGCCGCAGCGACAATGGCGCGCAGCTCGTTGACATCCTCCGCGGAGCCAGCAAAGCTGAGCGCGATCCAGTCCACCGTCAGGCCGACAGCAAACGCGGCGTCGGCGCGATCCTTGTCGGTCAGCGCCGGGATCGGCAGCATGGTGTAGGGCACGTTGACGCCCTTGCGCGATTTGATCTCGCCACCGTGCACGGTGCGGCAATGCACGTGGCCATTTACAATTTCCTCGACGCGCACTTCAATGTTGCCATCGTCGATCAGCACAGTGGCGCCTGTTTTCAAATGTGGCGCCAGGTCGAAATCGACGGGAATGATGGCCGCGCCCGCGGGCAGGTGGTTGCCAGGTTCGCGCACGTCGACGTGCATCCCCACCAACACGATCGGCTGATCGGTCGCTACTGGCACAGCCTGCGCCAGCCAGCCGATGCGCACCTTGGCGCCTTGCAGATCCGCCAGCAGCGCCACTGGTTTGCCGGCCACCTGCGCGGCCGCGCGCACCAGGGCGGCCATGCGCGCGTGGAACGCATAGTCGCCGTGGCTGAAATTCATGCGCGCCACGCTCATTCCCGATCGGATCATCTCGGCAAGAATTTGCACGTCGGCGCAGGCGGGGCCAATGGTTGCGATAATGTCGGTCATAAGGTGTCCAGGGTTGAAAGGTGAGAAGATGAGATTAGGGGATTAAGAGATTAGAGACTGGAGATTGGAGAGAGCCGTCTTGTTCCCAACCAATCTCCAATCTCTTGATCTCCAATCTCTTAATCCACCTCTTTGGCATTCAAAAACGTCATCATCCGCCGCAACTGCTTGCCCACGACCTCGAGCTGCTGCTTCTGCTCGCCGCCGCGCGTGGCGTAGAATGCCTGGCCGCCGCTGTGATACTCGTCCATCCATTCCTCGGCAAAGGCGCCGCTCTGGATGTCCTTGAGGATCTGGCGCATTGCCTCGCGCGTGTCGTCGGTGATGACCTTGGGGCCGCTCTTGTAATCGCCCCATTCCGCGGTGTCGCTGATGCTGTAGCGCATGTAGCTGAGCCCGCCCTGATACATCAGGTCGACGATCAGCTTAAGTTCGTGCATACATTCGAAGTAGGCGATCTCCGGTTGATAGCCCGCGTCGACCAGCGTCTTGAAGCCAGCTTTCACCAGCTCGCTGACGCCGCCGCACAGCACGGCCTGCTCGCCAAAGAGGTCGGTTTCGGTCTCCTCGCTGAAGGTCGTCTCCAGCACGCCGGCGCGCGTCGAGCCGATGCCCTTGGCATAGGCCAGCGCGTTCTGCAGCGCCTTGCCGCTGAAATCCTGATGCACCGCCACCAGCGCGGGCACGCCCGACCCTTCCTTGAAGACCTCGCGCACGCGGTGGCCGGGCGCCTTGGGTGCGACCATGCTCACATCGATGTTGGCTGGCGGCTGGATCATGCCAAAGCGGATGTTGAAGCCGTGCGCGAACATCAGCGTGTCGCCCTCCTGGAGGTTGGGCGCGATATCCTGCTCGTAGACTTTGCCCTGGATGGGATCGGGCAGCGTCACCATGATCATGTCGGCTTCGGCGCACGCTTCGGCGTTGCTCAGCACGCGCAGCCCGTCGGCCTCGGCCTTGGCCCAGCTCTTGCTGCCCGCATAAAGCCCGACGCGCACATCCATTCCACTGTCGCGCAGGTTGAGCGCGTGCGCGTGCCCCTGGCTGCCGTAGCCGAGGATCGCAATCTTCTTGCCACGGATGTCGTCGAGGTTTGCCTGGTTTTCGTAATAGATCGTTGCCATGAGTTCAAATTCCTAAAAGTTGGATTGGTTGAAATTACAAAGTGAGAAGAGAGACGAGAGATTAGGAGATCAGCGGATATCGTAATCTCCAATCTCTTAATCTCTCCATCTCTTAATCTCTCTACACGCCGCCTGTCTTGAACCGTTCGCTGGCGGTGGCGTTTTTCCCATTAGCCTGTGCGCGCCAGACGGCTGTGCTGCGGCGGTGGGTGTGAGTCGCACGGCCGCGTGACATTGCCACGGGACCGGTGCGCACCATCTCCAGGATGCCGAAATTGTCGAGCAGGTCGATCAGCGAAGCCACGCGATCTTCCGCGCCCACAATCTGCACGATCATGGAATCAAGCGCCACATCGACGATTTCGCCGCGGTAAATGTTGACCATCTGCACGATTTCGGAGCGATTTTCAGCGTTGGTCGAGACGCGAATCAACGCCATCTCGCGCCCCACAATCGGTTGCTCTGAGATATTGTCCACGCGCGTCACGTCGACAAGCTTGCGCAATTGCTTGATGACCTGATCGACCATGCGTTCGTTGCCATCCACCACAAAGGTCATCCGGCTGATGCCGGCGACTTCGCTGTGCCCAACCTGCAAACTGTCGATGTTGAAGTTGCGTCTCCGCATCATGCCCGACACCTGACTGAGCACACCAGGCTTGTCGCGCATCCAGGCAATGAGTGTGTATTTCATACGTTCCTCACCTTTTGTGTATGGGAGATTAGAGACTGGAGATTGAGAGATTTTGCATCCTGCGAAGCCAAATCTCTAATCTCCAATCTCTTAATCACCTAATCTCTAAATCACCTAATCTCTAAATCTCTACTTTTTACCAACTCGGCTGCACACCGCTGTAACCTTGCATCACGGCAGGTTTGGGCCGGCGGATCAACTGATCCACCGCGGCGCCTGGCGGCACCATGGGATAGACGTTCACTTCTTCCTTGACGCGGAAATCGATCAGGAAGGGGCCAGGCGTGGCGTTTGCCTTTTCGATGGCAGGCACGACTTCCTCGGGTTTAGTCACGGCCAGGCCAGGAATCTGGTAGGCAGCAGCCAGTTGCACAAAATCTGGCGACCACACCGGAGTTCCCGTGTAGCGCCTGTCGTAAAAGAATTGTTGCCACTGGCGCACCATGCCCAAGAAGCCGTTGTTGATGATCGCAATCTTGACCGGCAGGTCGCGCTCCTGTTTGATGACCGCCAACTCCTGGAGCGTCATCTGGAAGCCGCCGTCACCGGCCACGGCCCACACCAGCCGATCCGGATAAGCCATCTGCGCGCCGATGGCCGCGGGCAGGGCAAAGCCCATCGTGCCCAGGCCGCCGCTGGTGAGCAGTTGGCCGAGATGGTCGTGGGTGAAATACTGGCACTCCCACATCTGATGCTGCCCGACATCGGTCACGATGATCGGCGGGCCATTCTGGGCATTGTGCGTCGCGTGCCAGAGCTGGCGGATGACATACGGCGGGATCAGTTCGTCCACTTCATAGTTGATGATGTCCGACTGGTCAGTGTCGGTCTCCCATTCCTTAATCTCCTGGAGCCACACCTGATGGCGGCGCTCCTCGACCAGCGGCAGCAGCGCGGGCAGCGTCTCCGCCAGATCGCCGATCACGGTGAGATCCGGCACGATGTTTTTGCCGACTTCGGCCTTGTCCAGCTCGAAGTGGATGATCTTGGACTGTTTGGCAAAGCTGTCCAGGCGTCCCGTAATGCGGTCGTCGAAACGCATGCCCATCGCGATCAGCACATCACAGCCCTGCACCGCACGGTTGGCGTACGCTTCGCCGTGCATGCCGCCCATGCCCAGGCTCAACGGGTGGCTCTCCGGGATATTGCCTGTGCCCAGCAGTGTCGTGACGACTGGAATTTCGGCTTTCTCGACCAGTTCGAGCAACTCGCGCCCCATTGCCGCCAGTTGCACGCCGTGACCCGCCAGCACCAGTGGCCGCTCCGCCCTGTTGATCAGCTCTGCGGCTTTGCGCACAACTTCCTTATCGACATCGGGCCAGGGTTCAAAACCAGGAAGGTCAACCTCGAAGTCATAGCGGAACAGACCGGTTGCGTTCTGCACATCCTTGCAGATGTCGATCAGCACGACGCCGGGCCGTCCTTCGCGAGCAATATAGAAAGCTTCTTTGAGAATTAAAGGAAGGTCGTTCACGTCGGTAACCAGGTAATTGTGCTTGCACACGGGGGCGGTCACACCGACGACATCGGACTCCTGGAACGCATCGGTGCCAAGGAGGTTGGTGGGCACCTGGCCAGTAATCGCAACGATGGGCACGCTGTCCATCTGAGCGGTGGCCAGACCTGTCACCAGGTTCGTGGCGCCGGGGCCGCTGGTGGCGATACACACCCCCACCTCGCCGGTCGCCCTGGCCCAGCCATCCGCCATATGCGCGGCGCACTGTTCGTGGCGCACCAACACGTGGTGAATCTTGCCCGCGGCTTCGTAGGGGGACAGCGCGTCGTAGGTCGGCAAAATGGCGCCGCCTGGATGGCCATACACCACACGCGTCCCTTCACGCACCAGCGCCTCCCAGACCATCTGCGCGCCTGTCATCGGCGTGGGCGTTTCTGGTGCAGGGGGAGCAGCTTTTCCATTCCTTTTTGGCATAGTCGAATCTCCTCGTTTGCCGGATCGGAACTATATTGCTTGCGATAAGAATAAAAAAAGACCCTTCCCGGTTGGGAAGGGTCTACGGTGACCTTGTGTGACGCAGCCTGCGCCTCAGCCTTCTCCAACCATCATCCACTCCCGGTCTACTACAATGACCCGAAGCACAACGCTAAGAAGAAGGCTAATCAAGACAAAAATACGCATGATGGCTGCTTTACTTGCTCGTGATGTTTACTTGCTTGTGATGCTCTTGCTGTTGGCGTGTTTGCACAATTTTGGTTGGGCAATTCGCTTGCTGACGGTCAGTATAATGGCGACGCTGTCACTTGTCAATTGCGTTGCAGCGGAATCCAACAAATTGCAAGACGCGCTTCCCTCCGCGCCTTTCGTGCTTGCTCTGCTAGATGCCCAGATAAGCGCGGCGCACTTCCTGATCATTTTCCACCTGTCGCGAAGGGCCGCTGCGGTCAACCTTGCCTTTGGCGAGCACATACGCGTAATCGCTCACCTTGAGCGCCATGCGCACGTTCTGCTCCACCAGCAGAATGGTGTAGCCTTCTTTACGCAGCCGGCGCAGCGCCTGGAAGAGGTCGAGCGCCAGCACAGGCGCCAGCCCCAACGACATCTCGTCGACAATCAAAATAACTGGTTCGGACATGATGCCACGCGCAACGGCCAGCATCTGCTGCTCGCCGCCGCTCATTGTGCCCGCCCGCTGGTGCATCCGCTCCTTAAGGCGCGGGAAGAGCGCAAAGACTCGTTCAATATTCTGCGCCTGTCGTGGCCGCGCCCGCCGCGGCGTCGCACCCATCTCCAGGTTCTCCAGCACGCTCATGTCGGTAAAAAGCTGGCGTCCCTCCGGCGCCATGATCAGACCCATCTCAGCCTTGGTGTAGGGCGGCAGCCGGCTGACATCTTGCCCCTGAAAGAAGACCTTGCCCTGCCACGGCTTGAGCTGGCCTACAATGGTGCGCAGCAGCGTCGTCTTGCCAGCGCCGTTGGAGCCGACCAGCGTCGTCAACTGCCCCTGCTCCATGGCAAAATCAATGCCCCATAAAATCTGGAGCTCGCCGTAGCCGGAGGTTATATCGTGGACTTCAAGCAGCGCCATCTCAGATTTCCTCCTCTTCCAGCAGCTTTTCCGCCATTTCCGGGTTGCCCAGATAGGCTTCGATGACGACCGGATCTTGCGCCACCTCGGCCGGCGCGCCCTGCGCGATCAATTCGCCATAGTTGAGCACGAGGATGCGGTGCGACAGGTTCATGATCGCGTGCATGATGTGTTCGATCATGATGATGGTCACGCCTCGTTCGCAGATTTTGCGGATAGTAGCGAGCATGCCCATGACCTCTGCCGTGTTCAGCCCGGCGAGCACCTCATCGAGCAGCAGCAGATAAGGGTGGCTGGCCAGCGCCCGCGCCATTTCCAGCCGCTTCTTCTGCGCCACATTGAGGCTGCTGGCAAGCTGGTGGCTGCGCTCGTGCAGCCCGACCAGCTCGAGCACCTCGTCGGCCACGCGCGTCGCGGCGCGCAGGCCCAGCCCTTCACGGCCATAGCACGCGCCGACGACCACATTCTCGCGCACGCTCAGCTCGTTGAGTGGCCGCACGATCTGGTGCGTGCGCGCCAGCCCCAGCCGGGCGACGCGGTAAGGGCGGTAGCCAGTGACATCCTGGCCGCGAAAGATAATGCGCCCCATAGTCGGCGCATAGACGCCGTTCAGACAGTTGAAAAGCGTCGTCTTGCCCGCGCCATTGGGACCGAGCAGCCCCAGAATTTCGCCTTCTTCCAGGCCAAAAGTGACATTTTTGACCGCGGTCAGCCCGCCGAACTGCTTGGTGACGTTGTCGACTTGCAGGATCATTCCAGCAACCTCCTCAGCGGCGCAAAGCGGTGGCGCAGCCAGCCGACTGCACCCGCGGGAATAAAGAGCACAATCAACAGCAGCAGGACGCCGGCGACCACAAGTTGGGTGTTCTTGAAGAGCTCGCTGGTCAGCAGCAAGCCGCGCAGCCGCTGGTAGAAGGCTGCACCCAACACTGGCCCCAACACCGTGCCCGCGCCGCCCAGCATCACCATCACCAGCAGTTCGACCGAGAGGTGGAGACGAAAGGCGCTCTCCGGCTCGATGATACCGTTCTTGAAGAAGAAGAGCACGCCGATCAGCCCGGGGAAGAAGGCGGAGATCACATAGGCCGTCGTTTTAGCGCGCGGCGCGACGACGCCCATCACCTCGGCGGCGTCCTCATCTTCGCGGATTGCCATCAGGCCAAGGCCGAACTTCGATTTCTTGACCAGATAGCTCACCACGATCACCAACAGCGTGATGACAGCCAGCGCCCAGTAGGTGAGCCATAGCGCCTGCGCCGGCCCGCCATACTCCTGATAGATGCTGAAGTTGAGGTTCATGCCGGTCGGCCCGCCCAGAAAATCGAGGTTGATCACCAGCGCCTTCATGGCTTCGTTGATGCCGATCGTGGCGAGGGCAAAGTAGGCGCCGCGCAGACGCAGCACAGCCGAGCCGAGCAACAGCGCCAGCGTCGCAGCGGCCACTCCGCCGATCGGGACAGCCAGCAGCAGATGCCAGCCGAGCGCGCTGACGGTGTAAAAGCCGAGATAGCCGCCCAGCCCAAAGAAAACGATGCTGCCAAAGTTGACATAGCCGGTGTAGCCCAGCAGGATGTTCAAGCTCGACGCCAGCGCCACCGACATCAACATGGTAAAGATAGTTTCGCGCAGGCTGGCGTTGTTGCCAAAGGCCGGCCAGATCGCCGCGGCCGCCACGAGCAGCAGCGGCAGCCACAATCCCGGCTGTCGCCACGCGCTCATTGTCTGGCTCCAAAGAGTCCCTGCGGGCGCACCAGCAGAATCAGCACAAAGAGGGCAAACTCCAGCACGGGCACCCACGTGGTTTTCATGAAAACCGGCACGATCCCTTCGATCAGCCCCAGGATCAGCCCGCCGGCCAGCGCGCCGACCGGGTTGCCCAACCCACCGAGCACGACGATCACAAAGCTTTTCAGCTCGTAGACGCCGCCGGAGAGGATGGTGAAAGGCTGAATCGTGGCCAGCAGCCCGCCGGAAACAGCCGCCAGCATCGCCCCGATGCCGAAGCTGATGGCGAGCACGCGCGAGGAGGGAATGCCCATCAGCTCGGCCGATTTGCGGTTGTTGGCCACGGCGCGGATATTTTTGCCCAGCCGGGTGCGGCGCAGGAAAAGATAGAGCGCCGCGGTGACCAGCAGGGCGACCACCGCGGCGGCCACGCGCGCACCGGTGGTGGTCACCGGTCCAAAGGTGACCGCGCCCAGCGAGAAGTCGACGTTGCGGAAGTTGGTGGAGAAAACTACCGTGCCGGCGCCGATGATAATCATGTTAACGGCAAAGGTGGAGAGCAGGCTGGCGAGGTGCGGCGCGTTGAGCACGCGATGCACTGCGACGAAATACATGATCACGCCAAAAATCAACCCGCCGCCCGCCACGATCAGCAGACCAAGATAAGGATTGACCCCGGTGTTGGTGAAGAGCAGGTAGACGCCAAACATGCCCAGCGCGATGATCGGGCCGTGCGCCAGGTTGATCACGTTCATAATGCCAAAGATCAGGGTGAGACCCATCGCCACCAGCCCGTAGACGACGCCGATCAGCAGCCCGTCCACGATCGATGGCAAAAGCATATCCAACATGAGAGCAATCTCCTCTCTGTGCACGCGGGCGGCGCCAGATTTTCCAGCGCGGCGCGCTGTTGATTTGCGCGGCTGAAGATGGCTGAAGGCGGCGACTGCCAGCACTGCTGCGGCGCCGCCTCCAGCCCAAGGAGGTGGTCCTGGCGTTAGCGAACAGGCGTCAGAACGTCGGCTGTCTTGCCTTCAGGCGGCCAGACGATCTGCTTGATCAGGTTGCCGCTCTCGTCCTTCTGCCACTGCACATAGACCATTTCGTGGCCGGTCTGCAGGCCATGCGCCTCTGCGGAGGCGTCGAATTGGATGTGGCCGAAGAAGTTCATCTGGTCCATGGCGTCAAGCGCGGCCTTGACGGCCTGCGGCTCGGTGCTGCCAGCCTGCTCAATGGCGGCCTGCAGGATCAAGCCAGCGACGTAGCCGCCGGCCGCGTGGTAAGAAGGCTCCTCGTTATAGGCTGCCTGGTAGGCGGCAACAAAGTCGGCGTCGCTCGGCCCATACCAGCTAAGATTGCTGGCCGCGGCCGATTCGGCGGTGTACGCGGCCTGCGGCTCCCATTGGCTGGGCCCGGCTACGCCAATCGCCGCGTCGCCCAGTTCGGCAAAGGTAGGTTCGGGCGGTGCGACGAGCAGCACCAGAAATTCCAGTCCCAGCCCTTTTTCGGCAAGCTGGCGGGCAAAGGTGCTGCCATCCTGGAAATGACCGCCGCCCAGCAACGCATCGGGCGCAGCCTGCTGCACCTTGTTGATAATCGGAGAGAAATCGGTGGTGCCAGAGTCGTAGCCCTCAAAGAGCACAACGTCAAAACCCTTCTCCTGGGCATAGCTTTCCAGCGCAGTCGCCACGTCGGTGGAAAACTTGTCGTTCTCGTGGACGATGGCAATTTTCTTCAAATCGGGATTGGTGGCGGCGATCATGTCCGCCGCGCCAGTGAGATATTTGCTGGCGGGCGTGTAGGCCTGGAAGACCAGCGTGTACCCCTGCGTGTAATTGCTGTCGGAGGCGGCGCCGGTGGTGATCATCGGTTTCTGGTATTGTTCGGCGATCACCGACGCCGAGGCCGTCAGCCCGCTGGAGTAGGGGCTGATGAGGAAGTCGGCGTTGTCCTCGGTTGCCAGCTTGGTGTAAAGCTCCTGCACGCGGTCGCCGCTCGATTCGTCATCGTAAAACTTGGACTGAAACTTGACGGTGGAGCCGTCGGCCAGGGTGATGCCCCCGGCTTCATTGACCTGGTCCATCCACAGGTTGAGTCCATTGGTCTGGCGCGTGGACTCGACATTGAGCTTGCCCGTGAGCGAGGAAGTATAGCCAATCGTCACCATTCTGGCGCTGCCGTCGCCGGCGGTGGTGTTGTTGGCGGCAGTGTTGTCGGCGGGGGTGTTGTCGGCGGCGGTCACGGCTGTATCGGCGCCGCCGGCAGGTGCAGCCGGGGCAGCCGGCGCACAGGCCGCCAGCAACAGCAAGAGGATCAGCAGGCTGGACAGTACGAGAGATCGGATGGTCATGGGAGCTTCTCCTTTCAAATCAACTGATCAACAGGGACGCTAAACGGACACGGCGCAGGCGGAATGCACCTGCCGCCGCGCTTTAACACGATAAGCAGAAGTCGAGAAACCGCACCGCTTTGGACGGCGCAGCAGCCCAGCCAGCCTGAGCTGACCAGCCAACGCATGGCAGCGCTTACATTGGGGGGCGCTTTGCTCACGAACGTTTATGCTTTTTTAGAAAGTGAACTGAACGAACGAATCCGGCTCAGATAAAGTGCTCATCGGCTGCGGCTGTGGGTCGAGCCCCTCAGCGCATCTTGTGCAAATGAGCAGCACCTCTGTGATATGCGGTAAAACCAGCAAGGACCGCAAGAGCCTGTTACTGGGGAGAATTGCGTCATTCCTGTCTGTCCAGCAGCCGCTGCCAACCACTGCGTTCGCCACGGAAGCATGACAAGTCGCGGCAGCTACTTTGTGGACAGCATTGAAAACAGACAGCATTGATAATAAGGCGAAAATAATCGCAGGTCAAGTAGTCAACCCTTTTTCCGCCCTTTTTCTTTTCAGATTGGCCGTGTCTATAAGGTGATGCCAAACGCCGGTCAACGTGCACGGAACCGCTTGATCTGGACGTTGGGCTTAACCGGCAGCAGCCTGCTGTAAGCAACTGTTTGAACAGGGACAAATTTGACGCAGAGAGGCGCAAAGGAGCAGAGGCTCGCAGAGGAACAACA
>JACSRH010000441.1 GCA_014879855.1 Caldilineaceae bacterium
GGATTTACAGCGCTACAGTCAGGGACGCTTCTTGCTTGGGCTGGGTACGCAGGTCAAGGCGCACATCGTGCTGCGTTATGGGATGCGCTGGGAGAAACCCGTCCGCCAGTTGCGCGAGAACATCGAGGCCGTGCGCGCGGTGTGGGAGAGCTGGCGCAAGGGCGGGACATCGCTCAATTACCGCGGCGAGTTCTACACGCTGCGGCTGATGACGCCCTTCTTTGCCGAACCGCCGCTCGAGTTTCCCGACCCACCCATCTATATCTCAGCCGTCAACGAACAAATGCTCAAGCTGGCTGGCAGCGTGTGCGAGGGCGTACACATCCACCCCTTCCACTCGCCACGCTACCTGCGCGAATATGCGTGGCCCCATTTGCGCGCGGGGATGCGCGAGCGCGGTCGCTCGCGTATAAATTTCACCGCGATCGCCGCCGTTTTTGCGATTCCGACCGACGGCGTCAAACCGGCCAGCGCCTATGAGCGTTCGGTGCGCGAGCAGCTTGCCTTCTACATGAGCACGCCCGCCTATCGCGCGCTCGTCGATCTGCACGGCTGGACTGCCACAGCGGAACGGCTCAGCAGCATGGCGCGTCAGGGCGAATGGCAGGCGATGGGCGACCTCATCACCGACCCGATGCTCGACGCCTTTGCTGTGACGGGGACATGGGCGGCGCTGCCTGGCATCGTCAAGCAGCGCTACGCCGGGCGGCTGCTCGATCGCGTCGCCTACTATCTGCCCTACGCACCGGGTGAAGAGGATGCTGGCTGGACCGCTACGCTGGCGGGCTTCAAAGAAGATAAAAGCCCCCCATGATGGTTGCGCCGCCAATTCCAAAGCTGCCCACCAGGGCATCAAAACGGCGCGCATGCTGGCGCTGGTGGAATAAGCTTCTCTGCGCCTTTGTGCCTTTGCGTTAAAAAGTCTTACGGGAATCGAGCGCACTCTTTCATGAGCAGCAAAATTACACTCCGTTCCGTCACCTCCGTCGAGGAAGTCGAACAATTTCAGCGATTGGAACAACTCATCTGGCAGTCGCCAGCCGAGGACACCGTGCCTGTGCACGTGGCGATCACGGTCATCCGCAACGGCGGCGGCATGATCGTTGCTTACGATGACGACGGTCCGGCTGAGACCGGCGGCCTGGTGGGTCTTACCTTCTGGTTCCCCGGGCTGGGAACGCCGACGACCTCTGCAGAGAGGGGGAGCCGGGGGGATGCGGACGCTCCTTTGCCCTTCGCCCCTCGCAACTCGCTCTTCCTCAAAATGTGCAGTCATATGGCCGGGGTGCTGCCCGGCTGGCAGGGACGTGGGCTGGGCGTGCAGCTCAAGCTGGCGCAGCGTGATGCCATTTTGACGCAGGGAGCAACCACCTGGGTGACGTGGACTTACGACCCGCTCTTTCGCACCAATGCCGTGTTGAATATCCGCCGGCTGGGCGCGCTCTGCAACACCTATAAACAGGACTGGTATGGAGTGATGAAGGACGGGCTGAATGCGGGCGCGCCCAGCGATCGTTGCCAGGTCGACTGGTGGCTGGCGAGTGCGCGCGTGAAGGAGCGAGTCGCGCAGGGGCCTGGGGCGAGAGGGGAGGAGGATGCGCTGCTGCGCGATCTATTTGTCGCTCCGACGGTTGCCAGCGGGACTGCGTTGCGTGCGCCGGTGGCATGCGATCTGCCGCTGGACGGACGTCCGCTGGCGTTGCCGATCCCGGATGATATCGCCGCCATCCGCCGCGCCGACGCCGGGCTGGGCCTGGCGTGGCGGCTGGCGATGCGCCAGCAGCTCAGCGCGGCCTTCGCTGCTGGCCATGTCATCATCGATTGTGTGAACCTTAGCGGCGAATGGTGTTACCTGCTTGAAAACTCCCGGCTGGACGCCACCGCACAGTGATGATCGCTACAGGGTTTCATCTGGTCGCGGCAAGCGCTCCTCCACCGGCGGCAGCGCTGGGAAGGACTTGTGCGGCTCAAGCTGGTACCAATATGCCGTGCTCGAAATATCGTCCGCGCGGTGATTGGCATGGCCGTGCTCGATCGTCACCCGGATGCTTTTGCGGAAATGGATGGCATCTTCAATATGAAAGCGGTAGTAGGAGGACTTTCCGCTCCAGTTAGGGCCGCCGGGCAAGGTCATGCCGTGATACGGGCTGTCGTACTTGTCAGCCGGGCAGTAGGCGGTGTTGAAGTAGTCCTCCGTGCCGGTGCCGTGCAGGCTGGGTGGCCACTCCTCGCCGTCGATAAAGATCATGTCGTCACCCTCGCCGTACCAGTTAAATTTGCGAAAAAATGCCAGGCGTTCTGCGGGCGTTGCCTGTTTTTCTCCTGCCTGGCGCAGCGGCCAGGGCTGATCACCAGGCCAGGCTAGTTCAGGGTCTGTACGCAGGTTATGATAGTTGATATTGCAGCCGACATAGTGGCCGGCGCCCTCGGCCTCCAGAATAATATAGTTTTCCTGTCCACCGATGTTGCGCCCGCCAAATGAATAAGCAAGGTTATCCATTGTCTCGGCAGATGCGCCAGCAAACATATTTCCAGCAGCGCTAAACGTCTGCCGCGTCTCCTCCAGCAGCGCCGCTCGATCCTGCTCTTGCAGTCCCGTGGTTGGATTTTCGCGCCGCCACTGAGCATGAAAGCGTCCCATATCAGCAGGGATGCCGTCATGCAACTCGTAGTCGATGTAGTAGTAAAAATTCAGCGAAACATCCGCTTCATTCAAAAGGAAAAACTCGGCGCGCGTGCCAAAGGGCATTGGAAACCAGCAGTTAAAGCCGCGCCCTTCGGACGGGCTCATCTGCAACGGCAGCGAAGAGAAGTTGACGGTCTTGGCATGACCGACGCCAAAAAAGTCGCCCAGCGGTGCGTCGATCGAATACTCCGCCTCTCCATCCCAGCGTGCGCGCAGGACAAGACGGCGCAGATAATCCGGCTGCTCGCAGGCGTGCGTGCACCAGATATGGTTGATGCAGCCCGCCCCTGCAATGTCGGCCAGCGTGACCTGCTCGCCCGGCTGGACGACCATAAAATCCATGTTGCCGCCGCTGCGATCCCAACTCGATGCACGGCGGGTGGTGACGTTGCGGATGCGAGCAAGTTCGCCCAGCGGGCTGCCCTTAAAGACGGTCATAAGTTGGCTCCTAGTGTTTAAATAACCTCTAAGTACTCAAATGCAGGTAGGGTCGGGAAGACAGCATGCGGCTCTATTTGGTACCAAAAGGCCGTGGAGGCGATGTCATCCTGCAGCGCCAGATAGCGCGGTTTGCCTTCCAGCGTCATCCGCCAGCCCAGCGCCTGCATCGTCACGCGCAGATCCTGCTTAAAACGAATGGGGTCCATCACATGCCAGCGATAGAGGCCAAAACGTGTGTTGGCGCTGTTCAACCCATCCGGGCGGATCACCTGCGGCATGCCGGAGAAGGGCGACGAAAATTCACCATAGCGGCCGGCCGGCTGTTCAAAGCCCCAGGCGCCGCCAAAATAATCCTCGGCGCCTGTGCCGCAGATGGTGGGATACTCGCCGTCGCCATCCAAATAGAATTTGATCTCACCCTCGCCCCACCAGAGGTTGTTGTTGACGCCCCAGGCCATATAAACGCCGACAAAATGCCCCTGCCCCTGGATGCCATCGACAATGGTGTAGACCTGTTTGTACGGCAGCGGGTTGCTGCGGCGAAACTGGGCATGAAAATAGGCGCGATCTTCTTCCACGGTGGTCAATGTGTAATTGATCTGGTAGAAAAACCCTTCTATCGGATCTGGCAGCAAATTTTCGAGCGTAATCATCGCCTGGCGGCGGAACGGCATTTCCCAATAACAGTTGAGACCTCCCGCCGGGTTGACGGCCACCGGCAGTGAAGTCACATTGGCGCGCACGCCCCACCCCATGCAGAAGAAATCGCCCAGCGGCACTTCCACCGATGGCGTCCCCTCGCCGTCCCAGTAGATGCGCAAGATCAGCGCGCGCCAGTACTTGGGCAGAATCGTAAACCAAAGCTGCTGGATAGCGCCGGGGCCGGTGATGTCGGCGAGCGTTACAGTGCTGCTGCCGTCTACGCTGATGCAGGGTGACACTTTCCAGCCCACTCCCAGCTCGCGTGCGGATTGGGCGCCGGTTCCTTCAGTCGCCATACCGCCTTTGCCCTTGGCGCCTGTAAAATTCTCGGCGCTGATCGAGCGTGTTTCTGCATTCGAGATGCGCGCAAGGTTGCCGAGATTTAAGCCCAGGCCGTTGTATGTGCTGCTCATGCTGATTGCTCCAGATTAAATAATTTCCAGTGCATTGCGGTCCGGCAGGGTGGGGAATGGCTGCGCCGGCAGCGTCTGGTACCAGTAGGCTACGGAACAGATGTCGTGCTGACCAGGCAGATAGCGCCCTTCAGAGCGCCAGCCAAGCGCCTGAATCGTCACCTTCAGGTCCTGTTGAAAGTTGATGGGATCCATAATGTGCCAGCGGTACATGGCCTGGCGATGCTGCGACTGGTAGGCGCCATCCGGTCGCAGCACCTGATGCATACCGACAAATGGGGTCGAGTAAGTCGTGTATTGTCCGTTCAAATCAAAGTTGTAGGCGCCGCCAAAGTAATCTTCCGCACCCGTGCCGCAGATGGTCGGATACTCGCCGTCCCCGTCAATGTAGAACTTGATCTCACCCTCGCCCCACCAGCCGCTGTTGTTGAGGCTCCACCCCATCGACGTGCCGACATAGTGGCCGCGCCCCTGCACGCCGTCGAGGATGGTGTACGGCTCCAGATAGGGCAGCGGGTTGGTGCGCCGGAACTGGGCATGAAAGTAGGCTGCCTGTTCGGGCACTGTGGTCAGGCAGTAGTTGACTTGATAGAAACAGGCGCCAGCGCGGGTGGGATGGCGGTTTTCCAGCGTCATCCTGGCGCGACGGCGAAAGGGCATCTCCCAGAAACAGTTGAGCGCCCGGTTTGGATTCACCGCCACGGGCAGCGAGTTGATCTGTGTGATCGGGCCGTCAGTCGGACGATCGGGGTTCTGAAAGCTGTAGGGCATGGCAAAGAAATCGGTGAGCGGGCATTCCACCGACGGCTGCGTCTGTCCTTCCCAGTAGATGCGCAGGATAAAGTCGCGGCTCATGATGCTGCCGCCAAACCACATGCTTTGGATGGCGCCTGGCCCGTCAATGTCCGCCAGCACAACCGTTTCCTGGGCGTCCACGACCACATAGGGACGGCACTTCCAGCCGATCCCCAGCTCGCGCGCCGGGCCGCCTGGCTCCGGCTCCGCCATTGCCCCCATGCCTTTGCCGCCGGTGGGGTTTTCGGCGCTGATCGAACGCGTCTGCGCCTCGCTCAGCCAGGCAAGATTGCCCAAGTTGCGTCCCAATCCGTTAAATGACATGTTCCTGCACCTTCTCTATAGATTGCTGCTCGACGTTTTGATAATCGACCAGCTTGAAACAGAGCGCCTCCTGCCCGCCGCCTACGTCCACCAGCGGCGGTTTGACCTGGCGGCAGATATCGCGCACATAAGGGCAGCGGCCGGCAAATTTGCACGCGCTGTACCCGTACTCCTTGGTCTCCATGTCGGGCAGGCTTATGACCTCGCTCCATTTTTCCCCGATTTTGGCGACCGAGTCGAGCAGCAGTTCGGTGTAAGGGTGAGCCGGCTGCTTGAGCACGCGGCTGGAAGGCCCATATTCAACGATTTTGCCCCGGTACATGATGGCAATTAAGTCGCTGACATAATAAGCCGTAGAGAGGTCGTGGGTGATATAGAGGATAGTAACGTCGTATTGGTCGCGCAAATCCTTGAAGAGATTGACCACATTCATGCGCAGTGAAGCGTCGATCATACTGACCGGCTCATCCGCCACCAGCAACTCCGGTCGCGGGATCATGGCGCGCGCCACGGAAACGCGCTGCAGCTCGCCGCCGGAAAACTGGTTGGGGTAGCGGCCGATCACCCGATCCGCGGCCAGACCGACGCTCGCCAGCGCCTGCTCCACGGCCTGATGCGCCTGCGCTTTGCCTTTGGCCCCGGCTATGTTGCGCGCGGTTTCAAATAAATACGTATCCACCGTTTTGCGGCTGCTAAAGCTCTCAAAGGGGTTCTGGAAGATCG
Organism: Caldilineaceae bacterium; assembly: GCA_014879855.1. Lineage (GTDB taxonomy): Bacteria > Chloroflexota > Anaerolineae > Caldilineales > Caldilineaceae > Caldilinea. Next base: position 6,085 of record JACSRH010000441.1, read on the forward strand.
GCTGCACCTTGCGCCGGAACTCCTTCATCTGCGCATGATTCAGCGCGCCGCTGGTGCTCTTGCCATCGATAAAAATTTCCCCCTCGGTGGGTTGGATCAAACGCGCAATCATGCGCGCCAGCGTCGTCTTGCCCGAGCCGGATTCGCCGACAATGCTCAAAATCTGCGGCTTGCCTGCTTCCAGCGCCAGGCTGACATGATCCACGGCGGCGATTTTGCTGCCCCCGATCAGCCCGCCGATGCGATAAATCTTGCTGACATCGCGTACTTCCAGGAAATGCTCACTCATGCGCGCTCCACTCCTCTCCTGGCTCGCGCTTGAGGCAAGCGACAAAGTGCCCAGGCTCCAGCTCGATCAATGCAGGCTCCACCTGCCGGCAGCGTTCGTCGGCCAGATAGCAGCGGTCGGCAAAGCGGCAGCCGCCTGGTGGGTTCAACAAACTTGGCGGCCGTCCGTTGATGCCGGTGCGCTCTGTATCGTCGCCCAGGCGCGGCAGCGCGTTGATCAGCATCTCGGTGTAGGGGTGCAGCGACCGCTCGAAGATCACAGGGGTCGGAGCGATTTCGACCACCTTCCCCGCGTACATGATCACCATGCGGTCGGTGATCTGATAGTGCACGCCCATATCGTGCGAGACAATGATGAAGGTGTTCTGCAACTGCTTTTGAAGCTTCATGAGCATGGTCAGAATGCCGCGCTGGATTACGACATCCAGCGCCGTGGTGGGCTCATCGGCCAGCACAAACTTGGGGTGGACAAAGGTGGCCATTGCCACGATCACCCGCTGGCGCATGCCGCCGCTCAACTGGTGGGGATAAGAGTTGAGCACCTCCGGCGGCAGTTCTAACTCCTGCAGATAGGCGCCCATGCGCGCAATCAGCGCCTGCTTGCCGATGGTGCGCACATCGCGCTGCAGAAAGGAGTCCAGGAACTGGTCCTTGATGCGCACGACCGGGTTGAGCACACTCATGGACGCCTGCGGAATATAGGAGATATATTGCCACCAGTAGCGGTGGATCTCCTCGTTGGTGATGACCTTCTTGACCCCCATTTCCTCCACTTCCAACTCAACTGAGCCGTCAGCGATGTACATGGGTGATTCGACGTTGCCGTAGATCGTCTTCATCAGCGATGTCTTGCCGCAGCCGGATTCGCCGGCAATGCCCACGATCTCGTTATCATAGATGTCAAAGGAGACATCTTCGACAGCTTTCACCGTGCCCTGCACCGTGCGATAGAAGGTGCTGATATGCTTGATGCGAATCATTGGCGACCTCTTCTCGTCGCAAAATAGTCGGACCAACCGGTGGAAACCAGAAAGAGGCCGATAAAGAGCAGCATGATGGCAAAGATCGGCGATAGAATCCACAGCCACTTTTCCAGCAGCAGCGCCTGGTGCTGCATCGCCCAGTAGATCATCGTGCCCAAGGTTGCTTCCTTGAGGCTGGAAAGGCCGATAATCGCCAGCCCCGACTCGGCAGAAATGGCGACTAGAATGGTGTTGATGAAGTTAGCCAGCGCCCAGCCAAGCACAAAGGGCATGATCTCCAGCACAACGATCTTTCCCGCATTTTCACCAGACGCCTGGGCGACATGGATAAACTCGCGCTCGCGCAAGCTCAGCGACATCGCGCGCGCCTGTCGGCCCGGCCACGGCCAATTAAAGAGCACCAGCACGCCAGCAATGATCAGCAGTGATGTTTTGCCGCCCAGCAGCGCGGAGATCAGGATCAGCACAGGCAGCGATGGCACGGCAATCACGATGTCCATCGCTAATGTGAGGAATCGATCCGAGACGCCGCCTAGAAAACCCGCCGACAGCCCCACCAATACACCGATCACCGTGGCAAACGTTGCGACGCTCAGACCAATCCACAACGAGTTGCGGATGGACCAGGTCAGGAGCCAGAAAATATCCTGGCCGAGATTGTTGGTGCCCATGATGTGTTCTGCACTGGGCGGGAGATTGCGAAAATAGGTATTCCAGGCGGTCGGATCTTCTGGAGCAAAAAAAGGCGCAACAAATCCCAATAAAAAGAAGATCGTTACGATGATCAACCCAACCACCAATCTCGGTTTGACTAACTGCAAGGTTCGCCTCGCTAACGGTTGATAGAACGAGCGCTTGTTTATTTGTAGCGAATGCGCGGGTCAATAAAAGGATAGACGATGTCGAGAATCAACGTAGCCGTGGCAACCGCCACGATCGACAGGCTGACGGTGCCCAGAATTAAGTTGTAATCCGAACCCAGAATGGCTCGATAGATCAGCGTGCCGACGCCGGGGTAGCCAAACAAAATCTCCGTGATCAGTGAGCCGCCAAAGACGCCGCCGATGCTCAGCGCCAGCACCGTGATCTGCGGCAGAATCGCGGTGCGCGCCACATAGCCAACCATGACCTTGTTGTCTTCGACGCCGCGATAGCGCGCATACTGGACAAAGTCCTCTTCCTTGGTGTCAATGGCCATCGCCTTCATGCTGATAATCCACCAGCCCAGGCTGACCATCACGATCGACATCAAGGGCAAAAATGAGTTATAGGCTACGCTTTTCATCCATTGCCAACTGCCAGGTTCGCCGCTGACCTGGAACACAAAGGGGAAGATCGGCCAGATATAGGCAAAGAGGATGACCAGCAGCAGCGCAAGAATGTAGTAAGGGATTGGATACACGATCATGGCTGCGGTTTCAATGGCTTTGGACGTTGTGCTTTTGTTGTGATAACCGGCCAGTAGTCCGATAAAGTTGCCTAACGTCCAACTGATCAGCAGTGCGGTCAACATGAGCCCAAGCGACCAGGGCAACGCGCGCGCGATCAGCACGCTGACAGGCGTCGGATAGTTAGCCAGCGAGGGGCCAAAATCCCATGTCAGCAGCACGCGAGTCAGAAACGAACTGTATTGCTCCCACAGCGTCCCCTCCAGTCCAAACAATTGGGTCAGCGTCTCGCGCATGGACTGCACAAGCTTGGGGTCCATGGTGGTGCCCTGTGACATCAGCCGGCCCAGCACAGCTTCCACCGGGCTGCCCGGCACAAAGCGCGGTACAAAAAAGATAATGGTGATGCTGATCCAAACCACAAGCACATACGTCAAGAGCCGGAAGAGCAAAAACTTGGCAAACTGCATGGTTATCTCCTCGACGGCGGGACAGGGGTGTGGGATGCGCCCAGCGCCTTGCCGGGCGCATCCCACACTGACACTACTGCTTGGGCTGAATGTTCGCCGCGATAAACTTGAAGTTGGACCACCACCACCACGGGCCTTCATAGTAGTTGTCGGCCGTCGGATAATTGGTGAAGTAGGTCTCGTTGACCGGCACGAACTTGGATGTGCCAAACATCGGGATCCAGTGCATCTCCTGCGCCATCTGCATCAGCAGGTCGCTGCTGAGCTCGACGTTGCGTGGGTCGTCCGACGTCACCTTTTCCAGCTCGTCCATGATGGCAGCGATTTTGTCGCTGGCATGGCGGTTGACGTTGCCTGGAGCCGGTTCACCCGTGGGTACGATAAACTTCTGGTGCCAGCCACTCAGGTTTGGATAGATGTCAGCGCCGATCGCGCAGCCAGGCCAATAGGAGCCGGCCTCAAACTGGCCGGTGGCTTGCTCCGTCCAGAATGTGTTGGCGGTCATTGGCTTGACAGAGGCATCAATGCCAAACTTGCTCCAGGAATCGGCCACAGCGTAGGCCAAACGACCAGACTGCACCTCAAAATCAGAAGGCGCATTGATCGAGATCGACCACGGCGTGCCATCCGGCAGCAGCCACTTGCCATCCGCATTGCGTGTAAAGCCCACATCCTCCAGCAGCTTGGCGGCCTGTTCCGTGTCATATTTCCACCAGCCGACGCCAAAGAGGTCGATCAGCTCGGCATCGGTCGTAGGCAAGTCACCGCCCACGCCTTGCTCCTGGAATATCTTCGCCATGTCCAAAGCAAAGTTCGGATCGAAGGGAGCATAGCCATCTGGCAGGGTCATCGCCTGCAGGCGCTCGACCAGCGGCTTGTGGTAGACGTTCTGCACGGCTGCCACCGGCGGCACGCCCAGCGGCGAGACGCGCAGCATGCCAGCAAAGGTGCCCAGCGACACGTTCTTGATGTCGGTCGCCAGCGCCAATGCCCAGCGCACCTGCCACTGATCGTAGGGAAACTCGGAGTTGTTGAAAGAGATGCCGCGCTCGCACGGGTCATCAAAGTCGGCGTAGGGGAAGCCGGCGTGCCAGGCGCGCACCACATCGCTGCGCTGCGTCAACACCTCCATCGACTCCGGCGTGATGTCCTGGAGAATATCGACATCATTGGCGATCATAGCCAAAATGCGCTTCTCCTCGGTGCCCACGAAATTCCAGAGAATGTACTTGGGGCCGGACTTTTCGGTGATTTGGCCGACGCTGGTGCGCTCCCAATCATCGCGCAGCTCCCACAGCGTCCAGTTGCCGTTGGGATCAGTTTTGCTGAACTTGTACTGGCCAATGCAGACGGGTGGGAAATACTCAAATGTGGTCGGGTCCTGGCTCTCCCAGATATGCTTGGCCATCGGATAGAAGCGGTTGTCCCAGATCGTTACGCCTAGATCCTTGGACAGGCGTGGCTGCGAGCGCGTCGTGTCGAGCCGCACAGTGTACTTGTCGACGGCTTCAAAACCGGCAATGTAATCGACGGCCCAGCCATGGATGGCAAGCGTTTCGGTGTCCATCCACGTCTGCAGCGTGAAGATCACATCGTCACTCGTGAACTCGACGCCGTCATCCCAGTAGATGCCTTCACGCAGCTTGATCTCAAAGCTGGTGTAGTCGTCGTTGAGTGGCGTGGGCATCTCTGCGGCCAAGGCGGGGAACTGGTCGCCTGTGACCGTGTCGATATCCCACAGGTTATCCAGGCAGATTTCGTGATAACCGCGCCCCATCTCAACGCCCGGCGTGTACGGGTTGAAGTTTTCCGGCCGCTCGAGCGAACCATTCAAATTGTCCAGGATCAGCGTCTCGTTGCGCGGCGTGCCGACAAAGGTCATTTCACCTGCCGGGGCAGCACTACTTCCATCGCCACTCTCTGTCGCCGGCGCCGCCGGCGCAGCGCATGCACTTACGACCAAACTGAAAACGACAAGAACGGCTATCAGCCATTGTCTATAGTTCATTCTTTCCCCCTCATGAGCAAAGACTATCAAGTTGGCTTTTTGCAAAGCACTGGGAACTTCATACACCTGTACTGCATACTCGTTTACCACTGCCTGCTCGTTTACTGCTGTCACGCCGCTACGCTGCTCCTTTCGCCTGGCTTCTTGGCAGCACAGGTCAGCTTAATCATCCTCCCACGTATGGTCAGCGGCTGCTGGTGCAGACGCGTTGCCATCCTCTCCGTCGGCCACGGGGGATCCCAGCCTGGCGCCGCATGAACGGCGAACCACCACCTGAGCGGGCAAAATGATCTCGCGCGGCTCGCCCGTGTACACGCCTAGGATGCGCTCAATCAACAGCCTGGCGACCTGGCGCCCCATCTCGCGCTCAGGTTGGCGCACGATCGTCACAAAAGGATCCAACTCAGACCCCATGCCAAAGTCATCGACGCACACCAGCGCAATATCCTCAGGCACGCGCAGCCGGCGCTCGCGCAGCGCACAGGCCACACCGGCCGCAATCCGCGGGCCAAATGCGAAGATGGCATCGGGCCGGGTGCGCTCTAGCAAGGCGTGGGTCATTTCATAGCCGTCACGCGTGCGCCATCCTTTCAGCATGATCAGATCCGGTGTTGCCTCGATGCTCGCCTGCTCCAACGCCAGCTTGTAGCCAGCGAGACGTTCGCCCCCCAAATACGAAGGCAGCGCTGGCCCCAATGCTGCAATGCGCCGGCGCCCCAACCGCAGGAGATGTTCGATCAAGTCGCAGCTTGCTTGCGTCGTGTCGCAGCGCACCAGGTCATAGGGATAGCCCTGCTGCGGGTTCACCACCCGCGCCGCTGGAATATTCTGGCGCTGCAGCAGATCAAAGTATGCCGGCGACGAAAAGACGTGTTGCATGACAATCCCGTCGATCCGGCTCTGCAGCAGCATCTGCATGTAGCTTTGCTCGCGGCTCTTGTCCCTCCACGGCTGGGAGCTGCAGATCACCACGGTAAACCCTTGTTCCTGGGCCATGTCTTCCACCCCCGTGGCGAGATTGGCAAAGAACGGGTTGACGATGTCATAGACCAAAAAGCTGATCATGCGCGTTGGCCGGCCGCGCATCGATCGGGCCAGCGCATTGGGGACATAGTGCAGTTCCTTCGCTGCACGCTCCACTTTGGCGCGCACCTCCTGGCTGGTATAGCCCTCCCCGCGTACGACGCGCGAGGCCGTGCTGACGCTGACGCCGGCAAGGCGCGCTACATCCTTGATGTTTGCCATAAGCATCCTTGCAACCGGGGCCAAAACGCAGACGGCTGCTACCGCCACTGCGCTTGCTGTTTGCTTTATTTTTGTCTTTGGGAGAGATTGTTGCTTTACAGTGACAACGTTGCCATACTATCATGTACTGGCAACGTTGTCAATCCCTCATTTTTTGCTGAAAAATTTATGAAGCGCGTGGATTGACAGGGACATTGAGCTGTTTTACACTCCAGCAACACCTGCACCACCACACTCTGGCGCCACTGGGCCGCCGCCACTGGATCCTGTTTTGCCAAGGACGCTATCGGCTGTACAAGTCGGGCGCCTTTGATTTCCCACGCTTTACTCAAATCGACAAGAGACTATTCTGGAGAAGGAACGATGAACACTGCGTTTAATGGGCTGGGTATGAGCCTGGCTTCGCTCTCGCGGCTTTCCAGCGCTCAGACCCGCTCGATCAGCCCGGAAAATTTTACTGGCGCCAAAGGCGCCGGCGGCATGGCCACCGAGGGCACAGGCGCCGACGCCGGCCGTGAATTGGGCCAAGGCTGGAAGATTTCACCCTCGATCAATATCGCTGGCAGCAGCACAGTGACACTAGCGGACATTGACGGCCCCGGCGCGATCCAGCAGATCTGGCTCACTGTCCACCCAACCTTCTGGCGCCGCCTGGTCATCCGTTTTTACTGGGATGAGGAGGAAACCCCGTCCGTCGAAGTCCCGATCGGCGACTTCTTCTGCAGCGGCTGGGCCGAGCGCTGCAACGTCACCTCGCTGGCGGTGTGCGTCAACCCGGCCGGCGGCTTTAACTGTTACTGGGAGATGCCTTTCCGCCGCCACGCGCGCATCACGCTCGAAAATGTGACGCCCGACCCGGTGCGCGGCTTCTATTACCAGATCAACTACACGCTCACCGAGGTGCCGGCGGAATGTGCTTACTTTCACGCGCAGTGGCGGCGCAGCAACCCGCTCCCCTATCAGCAGGTGCACACGCTGCTGGACGGCGTCACCGGCCAGGGTCACTATGTGGGCACGTACCTTGCCTGGGGCGTCAACAACAGTGGCTGGTGGGGCGAGGGCGAGATCAAGTTCTATCTGGATGACGACCAGGCGTGGCCCACGATCTGCGGCACGGGCACGGAAGATTACTTTGGCGGCGCCTGGAATTTCGAGTTTCCACAGGGGCAGTACGGCGTCTTTTCTTCCCCCTACAGCGGCATGCCGCAGGTGATTCGTCCCGACGGCCTCTATCGCAGCCAACAGCGCTTTGGCATGTATCGCTGGCACATCATGGATCCGATCCGCTTTCAACAAGACCTGCGCGTGACGATTCAGGCGCTGGGCTGGCGTTCGCAGGTGGAAGGCAAGTCGCGCTATCTGCCCATGCAGGACGACATTGCCTCGACCGCCTTCTGGTATCAACGTGAGCCGCACGCCCCGTTCCCTGCCCTGCCCGATGCGAATGGGCTGGAAGTGATTTAGTCCACAAGAAGGCGATTTCCTGCCGGGCGTGGCACAGAAAAGCCTTCTTTTGCAGTTGGCTGGTGCTGGACAAGGTGTGCGCGACAAGATCGCCAACCGGCTGTGCGGCTCACCGCGGTCCAGCACCACTTTGCGCGCACGATGCTCCAAAGCCTTCGCTCCGGCTGAACCCGTCGCCGCACCTGGTGTTTGCGCAGACAACGTCCCCGGCACGCCGCACCACTGATCGGTCTGGTAGAACCATCTGCGGCGTGCCGGGGACGCACCCTGACTCTGCACTAGGTGGCGCATCAAAAGGAGCCACTATGCTCCCCACATCCTGAATCGCTGAATTACTGAATCACTGAATCGCTTCATCCCTTACTGAGTGCACCAAAGGAGCCACCATGCCCACCACACCACTCTTCGGTCCCTACGGCAGCAGCGCCCTGCCCTTTATCGACCGCTTTGCCGCACATGGCGCCAATGCCTTCTGGTTTCATGGCTTTGACGCGCCGGCCCTCGATGCCTGTGCGCGTTATGACATTGTCGCGTGCGTGGAATTTAAAACCTTCCGCGCCGACTTCGACGCGTATCCAGAGTTGATCCCAATCGGCGTGGACGGGCGGCCTATCCGTTACGGCAAGCTGGTGCAGGGCGTCTGTCTGTCGCAGACTGACTTTCTCGCTGAGACGGAAGCCACGCTGCTCGATGGCCTGCACACCTGCCAGCCCGCCGGCATCTGGCTGGACTATCTCACCTACGCCGGCTGGTTCGAGACGCCGGCGCCCGATCTGCAGGAGAGCTGTTTCTGCTCGGCCTGCATCGCCGATTTCTGCTCGGCCACGGGCATCGACGCCGCGACGCCCGCACAGATTCTGGCCGTGGCGGGCGATGCATGGACGCGCCACAAGTGCGAGCGCATTGCCCGCTTTGCTGAACACTATGCCGCGCTGATCAAGGCGCACCTGCCCGACTGCATCGTCGGCGCGTACATGTGCCCGTGGACGCCCGACGAATATGACGGCGCGCTTTCGCGCATCTTCGCCCAGGATTACGACCTGCTGGCGCCGAGCATCGACGTTTTCACGCCACTCATCTACGCGGCCAAGAGTGGGCGCACGGCCACGTGGGGGCGCGATTTTCTGGCGCAGGCGCCGGCCTTTGCGCCTGTCAACCGCAAAATGCAACTGATTCTCGACGTGCTCGATTTTCCGGACAGCCTGTTCGCCACGGCTGAGGCGGAGCTGCCAAGCTGGGGCGTGCAGCTCTTCGGCGGTGCGCAGGTGTTTGGCGACACGCAGCAGGCAGCCCTCTTCGCAACGGCCGCTGCCCAGATACGGCAACGGCGCGTATCTTGAGGACATCTGACCCTTGATCGCGGCTTTGCTCCTGATCTTGAATGGGGAACGCTCCCATCCTTTATTTCATCGAACAGGAGGTTGACACCGTTATGGCTCATCATACCGTTCGTTCCGGCTATGCATCGCTCGTTGATCGGCTTAATCGCCTTCCTCAGGGCGCGCCGCCGTCGGACACACTCTATGCGATCCTCCAGTTGCTTTTCAGCGAGCAGGAAGCCAAGCTGGTGGCGCTGCTGCCGATCCGTCCCTTCACCGCCCGCCAGGCGGCCCAGCGCTGGAAGATGTCGCTGGCCGGCGCGCAGAAGGTGCTTGACGATCTGGCGGGCCGCGCTATTTTGTTGGACATGACCGCGCCCGACGGCGTCACCTCCTACGTGCTGCCGCCGCCGATGGCCGGCTTCTTCGAGTTCTCCATGATGCGGCTGCGCGGCGATGTCGATCAGAAGCTGCTGGCTGAACTCTACTACCAGTACATCAACGTTGAAGAGGAATTCATCACCGCGCTCTTCATGGCCGACACGCGGCTGGGCCGCGCCTTTGTCAACGAGGAGGCGCTGCTGCCCGACCAGCGGCTGACGGTGCTCGACTACGAGCGCGCCAGCGAGGTGGTGCGTTCAGCCAGCCAGCGCGCCGTCGGCCTTTGCTACTGCCGCCACAAGATGCAGCACATGGATCGCGCCTGTGACGCGCCGCTGGACATCTGCATGACCTTCAACACCAGCGCCGGCGCGCTCATTCGCCATGAATACGCGCGCGAGGTGGATATGGCGGAGTGTCTCGATCTGCTGCAGGAGGCGCGCGATCGCGGCCTGGTGCAGTTTGGGGAAAATGTGCAGCGCGGGGTCAACTTCATCTGCAACTGCTGCGGCTGCTGCTGCGAAGCGATGATCGCGGCGCGGCGCGTCGGCTTTACCAACGCCGTGCAGACTACCAACTATCTGCCCGCGGTCGATGCGGCGCAGTGCAACGGCTGCGGCAAATGCGTCGATGCCTGCCCGGTGGAGGCGATGACGCTCGTCTCCGCCAACGACCCGCACCACCCAAAGCTGCGCAAGGCGGAGGTGAACGCCGATCTCTGCCTGGGCTGCGGCGTCTGCGTCCAGCGCTGCACGCGCGCTGGCCTTTCTCTCCAGGAGCGCGGCGAACGCGTGATCACGCCGGTGACCTCGGTCCATCGCACCGTGCTGATGGCGATCGAGCGCGGCCAACTGCCCAACCTGATCTTCGACAACCAGGCGCTTGCCAGCCACCGCACCATGGCGGCCATTCTCGGCGGCATCCTGCGCCTGCCGCCGATCCAGCAGGCGCTCGCCAGCGAACAGGTGCGCAGCCGCTATCTGGTAAAGCTGCTGGAGTGGGGCGAACAGCACTTTCTTGAAAATTGAGAAATGATCTGGACAAACTGCCTGGCTGGGCGCAGAGCGGTCAATCACTCCTTGCCTCCTCCATGGTATCCTGAGTTGTGGGCAAAGACGTCTAAAGATGCATCGGAAATTACACGGCGTTTGGCGGCGTAGACCGGTTGCTTTATGATTGCGGTCGAATAGTCATACTTTGCAAACCATAATACAACGCGTCGACTACATCTGTTCCCGGCTGCCCCGGCCAATTCGGACGCGCAAACAATTTGTTGGACAAAGATTCAAAAGGAGAACCATTGCATGCGCATGAAAACTCGAGCTGCCTTCCTGCTGAGCCTGCTGATACTCGTCAGCTTGCTGTTGTCCGCCTGTGGCGCAGCGGCGCCGGCCGCATCGCCCGCACTGCCCGAAGCGAGCGCCGCGGCGACCACGTCAGATGGCGTGCTGACGATCGGCCTCGGCTCCGAGCCGGAAACGCTCGATCCGGGCGATGCCGTTTATGTGCAGGAACAATTTGTGTTGATCAGCCTGTTCGATGCGCTGCTGTCCATGGCGCCGGATGCGACGCTGCACCCTGGTCTGGCGCTCTCCTGGGCAGCGAATGACGAATACACCGAGTTCACCTTTTCGTTGCGCGAGGATGTCACCTTTCACGACGGCACGCCCTTCACGGCGGAAGCGGTGAAGGCGTCGTTCGACCACATTGTGAGCGACGCTGTTTTGGAGTCGGGCGGCAAGACGCTGCTGGTCGACCACCAGTACACGGCGACCGAGGTGGTTGACGACTACACCGCTGTCGTAAAATTCGCCGCGCCCTATCCAACTTTCCTGCGCGACGCCGCCCGTCAGTGGCTCAGCATCTCGTCGCCAACCGCGCTGGAAACGTATGGCACGGAGTATGGCCGTAATCCCGTGGGCACCGGGCCGTTCCGCTTTGTGCAGTGGGACGCCCAGTCACAGGTCGTCCTGGAGCGCAACCCGGACTATGCCTGGGCGCCAGAGTTTGCTTCCCACCAAGGCCCCGCGCTGCTCGATCAGGTGATCTTCCGCTTCCTGCCCGAAGCGGCCACGCGCGTGACTGCCTTTGAAACCGGCGAAATTCTTGTCGCCAGCGAACCACCTGCGCTGGATGCCATCGCGCTGTCAGAAGCTGGCGAAGGCGTGCTGGAGACCTTTGCCCAACCCGGCATCCCCGCGATCATGATGATCAACACCGAGAAGGCGCCGACCGACGATGTCAACGTGCGCAAGGCAATGATCCTGTCGCTCAATCAGGAGGAGTTCGTCCAGACCGCGTTCCAGCAGTTGGGTCTTCCTTCCTACAGCGTCCTGTCGCCGACGACCTGGTCGTTTGACGAAGATGCCGCCAATCTTTATCGCCACAACGCCGAAGAAGCTGCCCGCTTGCTGGCGGACTCTGGCTGGACGGACAGCGACGGCGACGGCATCCTGGACAAAGACGGGGAGAAGCTGACGATCGACTATATTACCTCGCCGATCTGGGAGGAGGCGTTCAACGAACTGCTCGCCGGCTACTTGACCCAGGCCGGCTTTGACGTGCAGATGCGCGCCATGGACGACGCCGGCATCGCGGCCGAGGGCGCGGCCGGCAACTACAACATGCTCTACATCTACTGGACGCGTGCTGATCCGTCGCCGCTGCGCATCCTCTTTCACTCGGACAACATCGACGGCGGCGCGGCGTACACGCGCTTCCGCAATGCGGAACTGGACAGTGCGCTGGCCGATGGCGATACGCAGACCGACGAAGCCGCGCGCGAGCAGGATTACGTCACAGCCCAGCGTATCATCATGGAAAACGCGTTGGTGTTGCCAATGTTTACGGTCAACACCTCCTACCTCAATGCGCCTGCGGTTCAGAACTTCTCCTTTGATGTGGAAGGCTACCCCTGGATTTACGACATCGCAGTCAGTCAATAATCACCTTGCCGCATACAAAGACAGGGAGAAAGAGGGAGGGGAGACAGGGAGACGCACAAAAGGCAGCCTGCGCTTTCTGTATGTCTCCCTGTCTTCCCCCTTCTTCCTCTCCTTGTTCTTGCCACTTTTGTGTGAGGCCCACTCGTCTGTAGCGCATGTATAGCTATCTCATCCGCCGGTTCCTTACCTCAATTCTTGTGCTCTTCGGCGTGTCGGTGCTGGTCTTTTCGATCATCCACCTCGTGCCGGGCGATGCCGTGACCGCGATCCTGGGGCGGCAGAAGGTTTCTGCGGAGCGAGTGATTGAACTGCGCGCACAACTGGGGCTGAACGATCCGATACCAGTGCAGTACGGGCGCTATCTGAGCAACGCACTGCGCGGCGACCTGGGTGAATCGATCCGCAATTACGTGCCTGTCTCCGAAGCGATTGCCGAACAGTTGCCGAGCACGATTGCCTTGGCGTTCTCCGCGCTGACGATTGCGTTGGTGCTCGGCTTTATACTGGGGCTGGCCGCCGCACTCAACTATGGGTCGTGGTTCGATACGACGATCATGGGCGTCTCCGTCAGCGGCATGTCCGTGCCGACATTCTGGCTGGGGCTGCTGCTGATCATGCTCTTTTCGGTGCGTCTGAAGTGGTTTCCCAGCATCTCGAACAGCAACAGCTTTTCCGATCTTTTCCTACCCGCGCTGACATTGGCGCTGCCCGAGTCGGCCGTGGTGGCGCGTATGGTGCGCGCCAGCATGTTGGACGTGCTGGGCAAGGAATATGTCACCGTGGCGCGCGCCAAAGGCTTGCCAGAGCATGGCGTCGTCCTCAAGCACGCGCTGCGCAACGCGCTGATCCCCATCGTCACCTTTGTGGGGTTGCAGATGGCCTATCTGCTCGGCGGCTCCGCCATTGTCGAGACTATGTTTGCGCGCCAGGGCATTGGGCGGCTGGCGGTCGATGCCATCTCCAATCGCGACTATCCGATGGTGCAGGGCGTGGTGCTGGTGGTTGCCGTCATCTATGTAGTGATCAACACCTTCACCGACATTACCTACACTTTTCTCAATCCAAAGATTCGCCTGAAATGAGCGCCAAACCGACTTCTCTCGCGGCGCCTGCGCCGGCCAGCCGCATGGTGCGCGGCGCATCGCCCAGCGCCCGCCTGGTGCGTCGCACCTTGCGCAATCGCGGCGCACAGATCGGCGCCGTTATCCTGCTCGTGTTGATTGCGGCCAGCCTCGGCGCGCCCCTGTTGACCAGCCACGATCCTAACGCCATCGACCCCACGGCCACGCTGCAACCGCCCAGCCGCGAGCATCCTATGGGCACCGATCATATCGGACGCGATGTCTTGACACGCTTCCTCTACGGCGGCCAGCTTTCGCTGCGCGTCGGTCTGATCGCCATTGCCCTGGGTGCGACGATCGGCGTCACGCTCGGTCTGATCGCCGGCTACTATGGCGGCTGGCTTGATGCCGCGAGTTCCTGGGTGACGGATGTGCTCCTCTCCTTCCCGGATATCCTGCTGGCGCTTGCCATCATTGCCGTGCTGGGGCCGGGCATCGTCAACGCCATGCTGGCGATTGGCATCGCCTTTATTCCTTCCTTCATGCGGCTGACGCGCGGCAATGTACTTGCGATCCGCGAGATGGGCTATGTCGAAGCCGCGCGCGCGATCGGGACACCGGACCCGCAGATTCTGATCAAACATATCCTGCCCAATGCGCTGCGCACGCTGCTCGTGCTGCTCACGCTGGGCATCGGTTCGGCGATCCTGGCCGGGGCTGCGCTGAGTTTCCTGGGGCTTGGCGCACAGCCGCCGACGCCGGAGTGGGGCGCCATGCTCAACGCTGGGCAGAAGTTCATCCGCCAGGCGTGGTGGCTGACGCTCTTTCCGGGATTGGGCATCTTCCTCACCGTGCTTGCCATCAATCTGATCGGCGACGCGCTCAGCGATGCTGTGGCTGGTGCGACGCCCGCGTACAGCAACAAGGCGACATAGATATCACTCGCTGCGCCTGTAATGCGCACCCATTCGCGCAAGATCACGCGGCTTCGGCCTCGGCAGCACGCGCCGCCAGGACGCCGGTGACGATGATTGCAATGTGAATGATGATGAAAATTGTGTAGCCTATCGCGTCATAGCCGTGGGCGATCAGGTAGAGGTCGAACAGCACAAAATACATGTTCATCAGCGCCAGCAGCAGATAGAATACGCCAACGATACGGAACCACCACTTGAGCTTTTTCATGATTGCACCCTTTTTCACTAAACCAGAGTCAAGGCGTCGGTCGGCCAGATTTCATCATCCTTCGATGAGATTATTGCACCGGCGCGGTCAGATACGCGTACAAGGCAGCCAGGTCGTCGTCAGTCATCTTGGCGGCGCTCTGCCAGGGCATGGCCTCTGGGAAGGACGCGCCATCAGGTTTGACGCCGCTGCGCATCATGGTAAAGAATTGCTCCTGGCTCACCGTGGCGACGAGCGGGCGCGGGTTAGGGATGGCAGGCCCCGTAGCCGACGCTTCTACCCCCGTGACATCCGGGCCGTGGCAGCCGCGGCATTCGCCAAAAGTCGCCACGTATTTGCCGTACTCCGCGGTCACACCTTGAGGTGGCGCCGTAATCGTGTCGGGCGCAGCCGGACCTGTCGCCTGTCCAAACATGCCCGCACCGAACATCACGTCGCCCAGGTAGTTGATGTTGTCGCCCGTAGGCGCGTCGGTGGCTGCCGCATCCAGCGTGCG
Source organism: Caldilineaceae bacterium (assembly GCA_014879855.1). Lineage (GTDB taxonomy): Bacteria > Chloroflexota > Anaerolineae > Caldilineales > Caldilineaceae > Caldilinea. The sequence continues at coordinate 21,318 of JACSRH010000441.1, forward strand.
CAGATAGGCAACGATCGCCTCGGTGTCTTCGTTGCTCAATTGGTTGTAGGGGAGGAGCGACATCAGGGCAAGTAAATGACCCTCCTGGTTGACGCCGTGGCGTAGAGCCCGAAAGATCTCGCCGTCGCTGTATCCAGCTAACTTGCCGCCTGGGGTCAGGTTCTCCGTCACCATGTCGCCGATGAAGCCAAAGCCTTCAGAGGCGGAGAGATTCCAGCCGCCGCTCAACGGATGCGCTTCGGTTGGCTTCCCGTCCGCGCCTATGGCGCTGTGGCAGCCAATGCAGGAGAGATTCACCAAGTATTCGCCGCGGGCGATCTGATCGGCCGTGCCCGCCACCGTGATGTCCGGCGCAGGGTTCGCGCCCGGAAGGTACATGGCCGCTAACCCTTTGCCCCCCAAAAAGGCGAGGGCGGCGCAGAGCGCCGTCAGCAACCCGGCGCCAATGCCGCCGGCGATTTTCACCCACAATTTGCTGGCCCGAATGGCGCGCCAGGTCAGCCAGCCGAATAAGAATGTCAGTCCTACAAATAAGGCCAAGAACAAGAGATTGCCGATCATGTGAGTTCCTCCTCAAGTATCCAGAATACGAACGATTACGGTTCGACCACCAGCACGCCGACCATGCCGGCGGTCGCGTGACCGGGCGAGCCGCAGTAGAAACGATAGCGCCCCGGCGCAGTAGGCGTGAAGACTGCGCCAAAGGTCGCCTTGGCCGGCAATGGTGCGTGAATGTCGAATTCGTCGAGGTCAAAAGTATGGGCGTAGCCGTCCTGGTTGACTACCTGCAGCGTCACCGGCTGACCGGCCTTGACCCGCACTTCATCCTTGACAAAGTGCATCCCCTCGGTTTTGATGGTGACATCGTTGCTCGCACCGCAGGCCGCCAGCAACAGGCACGACATAAGCAACAGCACCTTCAAATCAACTCGATAGTGTGACCCCTGATGACTCATGCTTCACTCCTGTTTCTCCTTCGATCTCCACCATCGTCTTTGCCCGAGACAGCTTCATGCGACGTTGACTTTTACTGGGCCGGCAGTGTGAAAGAGCTATCCACTGGCATGATAGGCTCTCCTTGTTGGCATTATTCGTTGACTGCGTTCGTTTCTGGCGGCAGCAGCGCCACCCATTGGGTAAGAAAGCGGCCAAGCTCGACAGCATCGCGAAAGCCGATGCGCTCGCCGGTGTGCGGATTTGTTAAGCTGTATCGCCAAATGGGCGGTGCGTTAGGCATCGTCTCCCCCTCCTGCCAAAGCATCAAAATGAAGCTGTGGTAATGCATGATGCGTTTCCCTGGGCTGGTTTCCATCGTTTCACCCTTGCTTGCGGCCTGTGGTACGCTATGCCCATCCTACACAGTAATCATTTAGAAATCATTTGCTGGAGGCGAGGATGACGGCCGGTTTGCAAATTCGGTTGTTTGGTGGCCTGGAAATTCGCCAAGGCAACGTTCCCATCACTGCGTTTATCTCCAACAAGGCGCCGGCGCTGCTGGGATACCTGGCGGTCGTTGGGCGGCCTGTGCAGCGCGAACTGCTTGCGACGCTCTTTTGGGGCGAAATGGGCGACGGAGACGCCAAAAACAACTTGCGCCAGGTGCTGACCAATCTGCGCAAAGTGCTCGATCCTCACCTGGACATCACACGGGAAAGCGTTGCCCTGCGCACCGAGCCGGCGTATTGGCTTGACGTAGCTGAGTTCGCGCGCGGCATCAAAGTCGCTGCGCATCTGCCGCCAGAAGAACATATCGCCCGGCTTGCTGCGGCGACGATGCTCTATCGAGGCGATTTGCTCGAAGGGGTGCTCTTGCGCGAGGCGCCCGATTTTGAGGATTGGCTCACGATGCAACGCGTACGGCTGCGCGAGTTGGCGCTCAACGCGCTGCATGAGCTGGTCGGACTCCAAATGGCTGAGGCGCGTTTTGCCGACGCCATCGACAGCGCCACACGCCTGCTTGCACTCGATCCCTGGCGCGAGGAGGCGCACCGCCAACTCATGCTGGCGCTGGCGCGCACCGGGCAGCGCAGTGCTGCGTTGGCGCAATACGAACAGTGCCGCCGCACGCTGCGCATGGTCTTCGACGTTGAACCCGCGCTCGAAACGAGTGAACTGGCTGAACAGATCAAAACGGCGCGGCGCGGGCCGCGCCACAACCTGCTGCCTCCGATCAATGCGTTCGTGGGGCGCAACGACGAACTGCGCGTGCTGCGCCGCCTGCTTGCCGACCCGAGCGTTCGCTTAATCACCCTGATCGGCCCGGGTGGCATCGGCAAGACGCGGCTGGCGATGCAAAGCGCGGCCGAACGCATCGATTATCATCTCGGCGGCGTCTGGTTCGTCTCCCTGATCCCCGTGGGCGACGCAGACGACATCATTCCGGCCATCCTCACAGCCCTGCGCATCCCGACGCTAGGCGTTGACAACCTGTTGCAAACTTTGGTCAACTATCTGCGTCATCGAGACGCATTGCTGATCCTGGATAATTTTGAACACGCACTGACGCCTGCCAATCTCGATTCTATCGCGCGGCTGCTGACCGCTGCTCCCATGCTCCGCATCCTCGTCACCTCGCGCACGCGCTTGCAAATGCAGACGGAGCGCATCATCGAAATCGAGGGACTCCCTTCACCTGCGCCGGATGACGACCCGGCTGCTGAAGCCTTTGCCGCGGTTGAGCTGCTTGTGCGACGCGCCCAGCAACAGGAGGCGACCTTTGCCCTCACCGCGCAAAACAAGGAGGTCATTGCGCAGATTTGCCGGGCCGTAGATGGCATGCCGCTGGCGATCGAACTGGCGGCAGCATGGCTGTGCACGCTCACCGTAGACGAGGTCCTCAGCGAGATCGCGCACAGCGCCGACATTCTGACTTCCACCATGCACGATGCGCCGCCGCGTCATCGCAGCTTGAGCGCGGTCTTTGCGTCCTCGTGGCGGATGTTGACGGCGGAGGAACAGGCGGTCTACGCTGGCGCCGCTATTTTCCGCGGCGGCTTCGATGCCGGCGCCGCGCGCGCGGTGGTGGATGCGACGCCGGCCACGCTGTCGCGGCTGGTGAACCACTCGCTGCTGCGTCGTTCTGCAGATGGCCGCTACCGGCGCCATCCGCTGTTGCTCCAATTTGCCATAGAGCAACTACACGGCGACCCGCTGCGCCTTGCCAGCACGGCGCAGCGCCATGTCGCCTACTTTGCGCACTTTCTCAAGCTGCACACCCCCGCGCTCTACGGCGCGGGGCAGCCGGATGCGCTCAATGCTGTACGCCGCGATCTGGACAATATTCGGCAGGCCTGGCACTTGGCCGGTGAGCAGCGCGCCTTCTTCTTCTTCGCGGATACGCTCGACGCGTTGCTCCTGGTCTTCGATATTGTTGGGTTGATCCAGGTGGCGCGCGACCTCTGCCGGCTCGCCGGTCAACAATTGGCGGCAGCCAACCCAACCAGCTCTGCGGAGCGTATCGTATTGGCGCGGGTGCAAGCGATGGAGGGGGCCTTTGAGTTTCGCGTGGGCAACTTTGCACGCGCCCGCGCGCTGACCGAGGCAGCGCGCGACGCGCTGTGCGACGAGCAGGCCGATCCGTGGGTGCTTGGTCATGCGTATATTTTTCTGGGAGGCGCCTATTTCGGCCTGGGCGATCTGGAGCGCACGCTGGCGGAATTTCACCGTGCATTGGACGCCTACACCGCCGCCGACAGCGCCTGGGGCCGCGCTACGGCCCTGGGCAATATCGCCGAGATGCATATGGTGGCGGGCAGCGAGGCTGCCGCGCTCGACTACGCACAGCGCGCGCAAGCCATCGCCGAACCGACTGGCAACGCGTATCTGCTCGTCCACAACACCTATCGGCTGGCCGTGTTGCTTGCCACCGCCGGCGAATATGCCGCGGCGCAGCGCTGCCAGCGCGCAAGCCTTGCCTATGCCGAGCAGTTGAACTACACGAGTGGGATTGGCATAGCGACGGCCTCTTTGGGTGACATCGCCTTCGCTACCGGCGAATACGCGGTCGCGTCCCAGTATTTTGCCGATGCCGTCGAGTTACACCGCACCGCCGGCAACTGGATGGATGAGGCGCGTTGTCTCGTGCGTCAGGCGGAAGCCGCGCTGGCGCAAAATCAATGCGAGCCGTGCCGGAGCCTTCTGCACACGGCGCTGCGCAAGGCAATGCAGGCGGACGCCCACGCGGTGCAGATGGATGCGCTGCTGCAGGTGGCGCGGCTCTGGCTGCAGCAGCAGCGCAGCGCCGAAGCTGCCGCACTGCTCGATCACGTTGCTGCTGCCCCCGCCAGTACGGTTGCGACGCGCACGATCGCGACCGAGTTGCTGGCGGCGTACACGAGCCGGCAGTCACGCGTGGAGCACGCAAAAAGTCAGATCTTTTCGCTCGCGCACGTCTTGGCTCATCTGTGATGCGCAGCTGCGCCCACAAATCTTGCTTGCTGCAACACTTTTTTGGGAGTACAGATTCCATTATGTCGTCAACTGCCATAACCATACCCACCATTTCGGATATCCGATCTGCCGCCGCGCGTATTCGACCCTACGCGCATCGCACGCCGGTGATGACTTGCCACAGCCTCGACGCGCGCGTCGGCGCGCAGGTTTTCCTGAAGTGTGAGAATTTTCAGAAGGTCGGCGCGTTCAAATTCCGCGGCGCGTGCAACGCGGTTTTCTCGCTCAGCGACGAACAAGCAAGCCGCGGCGTGGCAACGCATTCTTCCGGCAACCACGCGCAGGCGCTGGCGTTGGCCGCACGCCTGCGCGGCATCCCGGCCTACATCGTTATGCCGAGCAACGCGCCTGCCGTCAAACGAGCCGCGGTCGCGGGGTACGGGGGCGTCATCACGCTCTGTGAGCCGACGCTGGCCGCGCGTGAAGCCACTCTCGCGCAAGTTGTCGCGGAGACGGGCGCCGCGGTGGTGCATCCCTACAACGACGCGCGCGTGATTGCCGGACAGGGCACGGCTACACTCGAACTGCTGGAAGCTGTCTCCGACTTGGATGTAATCATGGCGCCGGTGGGCGGTGGCGGGCTGTTGAGTGGGACCGCGCTGGCCGCCAAAGCGATCGCGCGGCAGATGCGCGTCATCGCGGGGGAGCCGGCCGGCGCTGACGATGCCTTCCGTTCGCTGGCTGCCGGGCAGATTCTTCCTTCAGTCGCGCCGCAGACTATCGCAGACGGACTGCTCACCGCGTTAGGCAGCCTCACTTTTCCGATCATCCAGCAGCATGTGGAGCAGATCGTCACCGTGAGCGAGGAGGCGATCATCGCCGCCATGAAATTTATGTGGGAGCGCGCCAAGTTGGTTGTGGAGCCGTCGGGCGTCGTGCCGGTGGCGGTGCTGTGGGAGGCCAAGATCGACCTGCGCGGCTTGCGGGTGGGTGTGATCCTGTCGGGCGGCAACGTGGACCTGGAGCGGCTGCCGTGGCAAAGGGAAGCCCAACCGTGAAGCAGAGCCTTGCAGTACACGCAGATTGACGCCAAAAAGGAAAGAAAATACAATACTTCGCATGGCTAACTATTTAAAAAGCAAATCATTGAACGATTCAGTCCAGCCCTGTGCACGCGCTATCCTCGACACCGCACCCGCCATCGTGCAGGCGATTCGGGTGGAGATGCGCGCGGAGCGCCTGCATGAGCTTTCGGTGCCGCAGTTTCGCACGCTGGCCTACATTGCCCGCCAGCCCGGCTGCTCGCTTTCCGACGCGGCGGAGTTTATCGGTATGACGTTGCCCAGTATGTCGGTGCTGATCAATGGACTGGTCGAAGATGGGTTGGTGCTGCGCCAGACCAGCCTGCTCGACCGCCGGCGCGTGACGCTTACTTTGACGGAGGCTGGCGCCACGGTCCACACCCGCGCGCTGGAGGGAACACTGGCGTGGCTGGCGCGCCAGCTCGAACCGCTGCCTGAAGGCGACCGTCAACTTGTCTTGCGCGCCATGAACGTGCTGCGCCCAATTTTTGTGATAAATCATGCCGTTGACGCCCCACGGGGCGCGGCAAGCCACCCAACCAATGAAACAGCCAGTGAGATTGCCCGCGCATGAAAACTCTGGAGCATCAGGATCAACAGTCAACGCCGGCGGGAGAGAATGTCGCTGAAAACCGGCCGGCTTCCGCCTCAACCGCCGCGCACGGCGTCAAGGTCGAGATGCTCGATCCGCCACTGAATCCTCAGCTTCCGCCCGAAGTGGCGCCGATGCGCGCGCGGCAGGCGCGGCGCATCGAAACCTTCCGTGCACTCCAACATCGCAACTTTCAGCTCTACCTCTTTGGGCAATTGGTTTCCCTGGCGGGCACGTGGATGCAAATCGTGGCGCAAGGCTGGCTCGTCTATGAACTGAGCCGGTCAGAGGCGATGCTGGGCGTGGTTGGCTTTGCGTCGGCCATCCCCGCGCTGCTCGTGACGCCTTGGGCGGGCGTCATCATCGATCAGGTGCGCAAGCGCGACGTGATCATCATGACGCAGGTGAGCGCCATGCTATTGGCCTTTGTGCTGGCGTTTCTGACCTTCACCGGCACAGTGCAAGTGTGGCACATTATTGTACTGGCTGTGGCGCTGGGCGTTATCAACGCCTTCGATGGCCCGGCGCGTCAATCGTTTGTGGTCGAGATGGTGGGCAGCAAGGACCTGCCCAATGCCATTGCGTTGAACTCGATGACTTTCAACGCCGCGCGCGTGGTTGGTCCAGCCTTTGGCGGCATCCTGCTGGCGACGGTGGGGTCGGCGTGGTGTTTTACGTTCAACGGGCTTTCCTTTTTAGCTGTGATCATCAGCCTGCTGGCGATGCGCATTGCCAGCGAGCGCACCGTAACCGACCGCCGCTCGCCCTGGCAGCAGTTGCAGAGCGGCTTGCGCTATGTAGCAGGACAGCCAGAGATGAAGGGGCTGCTCATGTTGTCGCTTGCGTTCAGCACCTTTGGCATTGCCTACAACACAGTGCTGCCCGCCTTTGCGGATCGAATCCTAAATGGCGGCGCGGTCGGCTTTGGCCTGTTGACCGCGGCGGCCGGCATCGGCGCAGTGACAGGCGCGTTCCTGGTGGCGACCTATGGAGACCGGGGGCAGCGCGGGCAATGGCTTTTCTATGCGGCGATGAGTTTTCCCGTCGTGTTGGGAATGTTTGCCCTTAATCGCAATTTCCCATTTGCGCTGCTGCTGGCAGTATTGTTGGGTGTTGGTTTCATGCTCCAGTTTACGCTCATCAACACGCTGTTGCAGACGCGCGTCACTAATGAGATGCGCGGCCGCGTGATGAGTCTCTACACGCTGACCTTTTTTGGCTTCACGCCCTTTGGCAACCTGGCGCTGGGGGCGCTCTCCCAGGCGATCGGGATGAGCGTGGCGATCCTGCTGTTTGCCGTGCTGACGTTTGGCGCGTCATGGGTGGTCTTCCGCCTGACGCCGCAATTGCGCAGACTTGCTTAGTTGGCCTCGATGACGTCTAGCCCAAGTTCGTAATTGCGGCTGCGTACATCTCCCAGCGCGGACGGCCACTGCCCTGTGATCGCCTGCGTGATCTTCCCCACGTGTTCGTGGCTGTTCTCGATGAAAAGCACATAACGTTGCTGCACCCCTGCGGCCACAGTGCCGGCAAGATAAAGGCCGGGCACGTTCGTCTCCATCGTGGCGGGATCGTAGACCGGGACGCAATTTTCGCCTTCCAACTGCACGCCAGCCATTTGCAGCAACGACTGATCGCCGCGGAAGCCAGTGGCCAGCAGGACAAAGTCGGTTTCATGCCTCAGGGTTGAGCCTTCCGTCAGTTGGCCTTCGTGCGTAGGCGCCAGCACGACATGCGTCCGCGTGATTTCAACCGGTGCGGTCGAAGGCAGAAAGCGGATCGTGCCGGCCTCGATTTGCGCCTGCACGTCGGGCAACAGCCAATGCTTGACGCGCTGTTCGTCGAACCAGGGCCGGCGATAGCTGATTGTCACTGCCGCGCCGCCGCGCCAGCAGCGCAACGCCGCCTCGACCGCCGAGTTTTTGCCGCCGACGATCAGCACGCGCTTGCGGAAATAGTCGTGCGGGTCGCGGAAGTAATGCGCCACGTGCGGCAGGTCTTCGCCGGGAATGTTCAGCCGATGCGGAAAGTGCATGTCGCCGATCGCCAGCACCACCCGCCGGGCGCGATAGTGGCGCGTTCCCGCCAATGGTTGGGTTGTGATGAGGAAACCCTCTGCTTGACGCGCCAGCGCGGTCACCGGCGCGTAGGTCTGAATGTGCAGGTCGAACTGCTCGACAACCCCGCGCAGATAGGCGATATACTCCTCCCCCGTGATGCGCTGTTGGTGGTTGTTCTGGATGGGCGCGCCGGCAATCGCCAACCGTTCGGTTGTGCTGAAAAAACTCGTGTTGCGCGGCCACCACGTGATGGTGTGGGCAATCTGATTGGCGTCCAGGTGGATATAGTTGACGCCCGCGCGTTTCAGACAGACGGCCAGCTCGATGCCGATCGGCCCGGCGCCGATGATGGCGACCTCGTGTTCAACCGTTGCCTGTGTTTCATGGGGTAAGTTGTGGGTGGGTTGTTTCATGCGGACACCAGATCGATAGAATGCTCGACGATCGAGACGATACGGCTGTCCACCATATCACCTCGCTCATCTGTGTAAAAATCTACATAGAACGGCGCCCGCGCCAACGCTGCGATTGGCGCCAGCAGCGGTGGTGCGGGCGCATCCGCCGCCTGAAAATAGCTGAAAAGACCAGTGCGCACCTCGCGAAAGGGTAAGTCGCGACGCAAACGCGCCAGATCAAGCTCGATCCAGTGGGGCGTCATGCGGAACGCGCGCAGCACCGGCGCGTCGTCAGATTCCAGCGAGCAGATCAGATAGATGCTGTCCGGGTAATGCGCGTTCCAGGCGTCCGTGGCGGACGGATACGCGACCGACGCCGGATGCGAGTGATAGATTGCCATCATTTCATCGCCCTGATCCTCAAAGGCAAACTGGAGCAGCAGCGTCTGCGGATCGACCTCATAGTTCTCGATGCGCTCGTCCGCGATGTTGCGTCCGCGCACGGCCTCGTGCGCAACCAACCCGCGCCCGCGCACGATGCCGCATACTTCCTCCGGCTTGCCTTCACGCGCATGGGCGATAATCGCCTCCGCGACGGCAACAGGGATTTTCACAGCTTCGCTAGCACGCATTTTCTGCCCTTTCTTTCCATTGGCGATTCCTCAACAAGCAGCTATCATACATGGGTATGCTAAGTCGTAACAAAGTGATCGATGCGCTGGAAAACAAGCGCGCAAAATTTGAGGAATATCAGGCCGAACAACGCAGCGAGTTCGATCTGCGTCAGCAATTGCTTGAGCGCTTTCTGCAGATGTCGGCGGCGGAAGTTGGCGCGCGCGTGGCCGAACGCGGGCAGGCATGGCCAGGCGCTCTGCCTACATCCGAGCTCGACGAGGCCAACGCGTTGTGCGTCTCCTGCACCGAACGCTGGCAGCATCATCAAGAGGCCCGCGCCTGGGCGCTCACCGTGCTGCAAGGACGCCCCGTGGCCGCGGTCGACGGCAGCCAGATTCCGCCGAGCAAGGAATTGTCGACGCCGCTCGGCGCGGTGCAGATCGGCTGGTACATCAACTATCATGTCCCTGGCGGGCGCTATGAAAAGGATGTGCGCTTCGAGGTGCTCGCGCCGCAGGAACTGGGCGAGGAAGAAGGGGGTGAGTTCCCGGATTGGCGCGTCAACCAGCAGCGCTTTGTTGGCGAGTGCAAGCAACTGATGGCGCTGATGGAGCGCTTTGCTGCGCCTGGCGCAGGCGAAGCGCCCCTCTGCTTCTTCGATGGTTCGTTTATCATCAGCTTTGTCGGGCAGATTCGCCCCAATCGCGCCGAGGCGTATCTGGACGCGGTGCGGACACTGCTGGACACTTCGGCGCGATTGGCCGTTCCACTTGTCGGTTTTGTCGACAGTTCGGGCAGCCGCGATGTTGTCATGCTTATCAACACCGTGGCCGGTCCCCCCTACATGAGCCTCACTGACGGCGCGCTTTTCGCGCCACTGCTGCCCAACTGGGGCGACCGTACGCCGTTTTTTATCTGCGCTCGCAACGACCCGCTCAGCCAGCAGGGCAACGCCGAATTTTATCAGAACGTAGCCTTCTGCTATATTCGGCTGGCCGCGGAGCGACCACCGGCGCGCATCGAACTGCCGCGCTGGCTGGTGGAGGCGGGATTGGCCGGCGCCATCGTCGACCGCGTGCGCGCTGAATGCATCGTGGGCGCGGGCGGCTATCCCTACGCCATCGAGACCGCCGACGCCGTGGCCGTGCTCAAACAGGCCGACCGCGACCACTTCTACGCGCTCTTTCAGCAGTTCGCCGAACAGCAGGGGCTACAGTTCCACTTCAGCCGCAAGCAGTTGAGTAAGCAGGCGCGGCGATAGACCAAAAACCATTTTCATGCATAAAGCGAGAAAGTTTGTGACGGTATGACCAACGCGTTCCTGTCTCTCCATTTCGACGCCCTTGTGATCGACGGCCACTGCGACAGCATCGGCAACCAGCTTGAACAGGGTCGCTGGCTCGGCGATCGCTCCGACGCCGGCCATGTCGATTTGCCGCGGCTGCGCGAGGGCGGCATCGATGTCCAATTCTTTGCCTGCTATGTGCCCACACCTTATCAGCGGCACGGCGCCGTCACCCACGCGCTGGAGCGTTTCGACCAGTTGCACCTGCTGGCCGAGCACCTGCCCGACCAATTTGTGCTGGCGCGTCGCGCCGACGACATCCTGCGCGCCAAGGCGGAAGGCAAAATCGCCGGCATCGCCGGCTTGGAAGGCGCGGAGGCGCTTGACGCCAGTATCGGCGTGCTGCGTCAGTTTCACCGGCTTGGCTTGCGCAATCTGGGGCTGGCCTGGAACAACCGCAACGCCGCGTGCGACGGCGTCGCCGAAAGCCGCACCAACGGCGGCCTCACCGAGTTTGGCGTCAAGGTTGTGGCGGAATGCAACCGCCTGGGCATCATCCTCGACGTGAGCCATCTTGCGCCGGCCGGCGTGACCGATGTGCTCACGGTCAGCGAGCAGCCGATCATCGCCAGCCACAGCAACGCGCGTGCGTTGTGCGATCACCCGCGCAATCTCACCGCGGCGCAACTGGAAGCGATTGCCGGGAAAGGCGGTGTGATCGGCGTGACCTTTGTCGACGCCTTTCTCAATCGCGCTGATCCGCAGGCAGCTTCGCTCGACGACGTGGTGGCGAACATTGAATATATGCTCGGCGTGGTTGGCCCGGATCACGTGGCGCTGGGCAGCGACTTCGACGGGTGGACGCTGCCCAAGGAACTGAAAGATGCGACTTGCTATCCTTTGATCACCCAGAAGCTGGTCGAACGCGGCCACCATCCCAGCGTCATCCGCAAGATTCTTGGCGAAAACCTTTTACGGGTCATGCGCGCCGTACTCGGATAAAATCAAGGAAGGCGCGACCTGAGCGACGGAATCGGGTTATTGGTTAAGGAATGGAACAGGCGACAGTCGTTTGGCGTACGCTGTTCCTAGGAAAGTATAACAATGACCAAACCGGATCAAAGCGAACAGGAACAGATTCAAGCTACTGAAATCATCGTGAACACTGTCCCCGTGAACACTGTCCCCGTGACGTCGGCGGCGGATGTCAACTCCTCACTGGTGGCAGCGATCGAGCGCGTCGCGCGGCCAGGAGACGATTCAAGCTGGGATCTGGCAACTAAGCGCACGGTGCTGGTGATCATGCTGGTCGGCGTGATCTATGTGACTTATATCAGCCGCAACATTCTGCCGATGGTGCTGGTGGCGGGCATTGTCTCCTATTTGTTGAATCCGATCGTCAATCTGGCATCACGTTTCAAGATCCCGCGCGCGGTCAGCACCTTGGTGATCTACCTGATTGTGATCATTGCGTTGGTGGTGCTGCCGATTATCTTTGTGCCGGCGCTGGTGGAGCAACTTCGAGCGCTGGGTAATTTCAATGTACCTGGTACGGCGCGTGCGGTTATTACCTGGCTGAATGACGCGGTGCGCGGTCTGCCCGCCGAGATCGTGGTGCTGGGCTATGCGCTGCCGCTTGGCCAATACATCGGTCAGATCCAGGAAAATTCGCAGCAGATCCAGTTTATCCCCTCCGTCAATGATATTCTGAGTTACATTCAGAATTTATTGAGCACCACGACCACGGTGGTCGGCAGCACGTTCAACATTGGCGTCAGCGTGGTGGGTGGCATCTTTTCCGTGTTCCTCACGGTGTTGGTGACCTTCTTCGTCAGTTTGTATATGACGATCGACGCGCCACGCATTCAAGCCTATATTCACGACCTGTTTCCGTCCTCCTACCGTTCAGAATTGGCGGATCTGCTGCGGCGGATCGGCCATGTCTGGCAGGCATTTTTACGCGGTCAGTTGATCCTGAGCATCACGGTCGGCGCGGCCACCTATCTGGCGCTGATCTTGGTGGGGATGCCCGGCGCGTTGCTCTTCGCCATCCTCGCCGGCCTGCTGGAGGTAGTGCCCAACCTGGGCCCCATTCTGGCGATGATTCCTGCCGTCATTATGGCGTTGATCCAGGGCAGCGACGTAATGCGCGAGGTGGGCATCAATAATCTGGGCTTTGCCGCTATCACGGTCGGCATCTACTTCCTGATCCAACAGCTAGAGAACAATATCCTGGTGCCGCGCATCATTGGCGAGAGCGTCAACCTGCACCCGATCATCGTTATCTGCGCGGTGGCGGTTGGGTTGACGACCGCAGGCATTCTGGGCGCGCTGCTGGCGCCACCAGTTGCCGCCAGCTTCCGCGTGATTGGCAGCTACGTTCATGCCAAGCTGCTCGATTATCCACCCTTTAAGGATCGCCATGCAGCCAATGCTCCCCCGCGCACTTATCGGCGTAAGATGTCGCGGCGCGAGTTGGAAGCGCGTCGCAAACAAAATGACGAGGTGACCGACGTTTCGTCAGAAACGCTGCCCGTAGACGAAGCATCGGCGCAGCCAAACCCTGCGGTCGCGCCTGCATCACCCTCTCACGGTGATGGCCTGAACGGAAACCAACCTGACCGCGATCTCACGCCGTCGTCGCCCCACCCGTCCGCCCCCTAGGTTGGCTCTCTGTAGACCGGCTTTCTGTGGACCGGCTTTCTATAGGCCGGGCTATCAGCCGATGTGCTTGCACCACCGAATTGTCGTCACGCCACCCGCGCGACCTACGCCAAAAATAAAACGGGCGGAGAGAATTCTCTCCGCCCGTTTTGCCTTCAAAAAGAGGTCGCCTACCGGCGGCGATCCCCGCCGCGATCCCCGCTGCGATTGTCGCGACGGTCGCCGCCGCGACCGCGATCGCCGCCGTTGCGCCCGCCGGCAGGTCGCGAACCGCGGTCGCGGCTGCGCGCCTCTTCGACGCTCCAGCCTTCGAGCACTGCCTGGCGGCTCATGCGCACCTTGCCGCCCGGATCAACGTCGATGACCATGGCGGTCAGCTCGTCCCCCAGGTTGGCAATGTCTTCCACTTTGTCGACGCGATAGTCGGCAAGCTGGCTGATGTGCACCATGCCATCGACGCCCGGCATAATGTTGACAAACGCGCCGTAGGGTTCGACGCGCACAACGGCGCCGGTGTAAATCTTGCCGACTTCGATGTCTTCGGTCATGCGCTGCACGTCGGCCAGCGCGCGCTCGGCATTGAGACCTTCGCCGGAGATGTACACGGTGCCATTTTCTTCGATGTCGATCTTGACGCCGAACTGCTCCTGCAGTCCACGCACGGTCTTGCCGCCCGGCCCGATCAACTTGCCGATCTTTTCCGGGTCCATGTGATGGGTCAAGATGCGTGGAGCAAACTCGCTCATGCTTTCGCGAGCGTTGGGAAGCACCTCGAGCATCTTGCCCATGATATACATCCGCCCCTCGCGCGCCTGGTCAAGCGCACGCCGCAGAATCTCGAAGTCCAGCCCCTTGATCTTGAGATCCATCTGCAGGGCAGTAATGCCATGCTCGGAGCCAGCGACCTTGAAATCCATGTCGCCCAGGGCGTCTTCCATGCCCTGGATGTCGCTCAAAATCTGATATTCGCCGGAATCCATGTCCTGGATGAGTCCCATTGCAATGCCAGACACCGGCGCCGTGATCGGCACGCCTGCATCCATCAGCGCCAGCGTGCTGCCACAGACAGAACCCATGCTGGTGGAGCCGTTGGAGCTGAGCACCTCGCTGACCAGACGCAGCGTGTAGGGGAAATCCTCCGGAATGACCGACACCAGCGCCCGTTCGGCCAGCGCGCCGTGCCCGATCTCACGGCGTTTGGGGCCGCGCATCGGCGTCGCCTCGCCCGTGCTGAAGGGCGGGAAGTTGTAATGATGCATGTAGCGTTTTTCATCGCCCGGCAGGAGCGAGTCCAGCCGCTGTGCGTCACCCGGAGTGCCCAGGGTGGCGATGGTCAGCACGTGGGTTTCGCCGCGCATAAAGAGGCCGGAGCCATGTACGCGCGGCAGGTTGCCCACCTGCACGCTGATGGGACGAATCTGGGTGGTTGTGCGCCCGTCGGGACGGATGCCTTTCTCCAGGATGCGCTTGCGCGTGAGTTTCTTGAGCAGTGCTTCGTAGGAATCGTCGACCTCGGCGGCGGTCATTTCGCCCTCGGTCACGCGCGCGGCGAACGCTTCCTTGACTTCCGCCTTGACCGCGTCGAGCGCAGCGTTAATCTCGACCTTGCCAAGCCCCTGCTCCAAAATCGCAGCGACTTTGGCCGACGCCAGGTCGGCAACACCCTGCTGCACCTCGGCCGGTGGCAGAAAGATCGATGGTTCGGCCTTTTCCTTGCCAAGCGCAGCGCGCAGCTCGTTGATGGCCGCGATCACGACGCGGTTGGTCTCGTGCGCCAGTTTGAGCGCCTCAAGCACCAGATCTTCCGGCAACTCGTGAGCGCCAGCCTCCACCATCAGGATATTGTCATCTGTGCCCGCAGCCACCAGGGCAAGGCTGCTGTGCTCCATCTGGTCAGCGGTTGGGTTGACGACAAACTCGCCATCGACAAACCCGACCGTCGTGCCGGCGATGGGGCCGTTCCAGGGGATGTCGCTGATCGCCAGCGCGGCCGACGCCGCGATGATCGCCAGGGGATCCATTAAGTTCTGGCCATCGGTGGCAATCGCCGTGATAATCACCTGCACTTCGTTGCGCATGCCCTTGGGAAAGAGCGGGCGCAGGGGGCGATCCACCAGGCGCGACATGAGAATAGCCTGCTCGCTGGGTCGTCCTTCGCGGCGGAAGAAGCTGCCAGGGATGCGCCCGGCTGCGTAGAGACGCTCCTCAAACTCGACGGTCAGCGGAAAGAAGTTGATGCCCGCGCGCACATCCTTGCTCATGACTGCGGTCGCCAGCAGCACAGTGTCGCCATAACGCACGGTGACAGCGCCGCCCGCTTGTGGCGCTAATAGGCCAGATTCGATGGCCAGCGTTCTGCCCCCTACTTCAGCAGTGAAGAGTTGGGAACCTTGAAACATTTGCATAAATTTTACCTCTTGGAAACGAACATAGGCAGCTACGTCGCCACCGTTGCAATTGAGACGATGCCACGATGATGATACGGCTGCATCCGACAACAAAAAAGCAGGATGTCAGACTTCGTTCAGCAGGAAAAGAGTAGGGACGAGGTGCGGAACTGGAGAGTGTCACCAAAAAGCTGGACTCCTTGGTGGCACTCTCCAATGCCGGACCCCGCACCCGCACCGGTCTCACCGGTGTGGAAGCTCCTGCATGAAGAATGTCATAACTCCCTGCGCCTGACTCCCTATCCTGCGTCGCGATGTGCCACAAGTCAGCACTACAAAGAAGGGCGAGCGTCTGAACTTCGACTGCCTCGCCCTCCTGTTTATCTACTTGCGCAATCCCAAACGCTGGATCAACTGTTGGTAACGCTGGGCATCCTTGCGTTTCAGATACGCTAGGTGTCGGCGGCGCTGACCAACCAACTTCAGCAATCCCCGGCGCGATCCCTCATCATGCTTGTGCTTGTTGAGATGGTCAATCAACGCGTTGATGCGCGTCGTCAACAGCGCAACCTGGACTTCAGGCGAACCGGTGTCATGCTCGCTCAACCGATAATCTTCAATTAGTTGAGCTTTTTGTGGCTTTGCGATACTCATTGGTACTCCTTTTTGAACCCTGTCTGACCCACTGTTTAGCACCACGCTTCGCCTCTTGGTTAGGGCGATTGAGCCGAATCATCGCTGTACCGGGCGCATGCTTCAGCGTGTAACACCGCAACAGTATACCATTTCTCAGACTTTACGCCAAATCCTGCTCTGGTCCCTTGAGGTGAAAAAGTGATCTTTCCTAAAACTTCGAGCGCGCTTCCTGAAAATCATTGTAAAGGGCTGCGAAGCAGATGAGCCGGACCGCTGGCGCATGAAATTCATGAGGATCCACCTGATCCGTTCTGTTCGCAGCCAATTTCGCCTGGCTTCAACCATCGCCTGCTAGGGCGAACACCCCCATGGCGTGGCGTTGTCGGCGAAGGCGCGCACGCGAAACTCCGGCTCGCCGCGTTGAAAGTCACCGGTCGAACGCACCACGCGGCTGTCAACCCACTGTTCCACCTTGTAGGGTTCGCCGGCGCCGCCAAAGCGGTTCACGTCAACGGGCAGCCCGTCGATTTTGAGAAAGCCAGACGGTTCGATCGAGCCGATGCCGCGGCCGAGCGAAACCCACTGGTTGGCGTTGTTGAGCCGGTAGAGTTTGATCCAGGCATAGTTTTGCGGCTGCGGCGGCACGCACGTGACAATATTGCCGACAGCGCCGCTTGGCTGTCTGAGCGTTTCGACGCGCAAACGGGCAAAGGCCAGCCCAGCCTCGTCAAAATACTCCATGCGTAGTCGATAGTCGCCGCCGTCGAGTGAAGCCTCGTACATGTGTTTGGTGCGCGCCTGGGTGCGCCATTTATCGATAACCAGCCGGTCGTTGAGGAAGAGGCGCACGCCATCATCCGTCTCGACGATGAAGCGATATTTGCCTTTGTCGAGCCGCAGCGTGTTGGTCCAACGCACCGAAAAGTTGTCGGCGGGCACGCCAGGGGCGGGCGCGCCATAGCCCCAGTCAAAATTGATCTCGCTGTCTTGACGCACGAGCGCGGGGCTGCCGCTTACATCGCGATTGGCGAAATATTCGCCGACATAGGGCCGGCCTGGCTTGACCTGGCTCCAGGTGGCTGACGGCATCTCGCCACCGCCGCCACCGCCGCCACCGCTGCCGCCGCCGCCAACAAGCTCCCACGTCAGGCGCACCTGGGCGTGACCGGTGAAGTCGACATATTCCAGCCGCACCGGGATCGCGCCACTGGATAAAGCGATCTCAGCGGCAAACTCGGTCGGCGCCTGCTGTCGCCATTGGTCGATGATGAGCCTGTCGTTTACATAGAGGCGCGCGCCGTCGTCCACCAGGACGCGGAAACGATAGTTTCCAGCGCTGAAGTTGACCGCTCGATTCCAGCGCGCCGAGAAGTTATCGTGGTTGACTATGCCCGGTGCAGGCGAATCAAGGCCCCAGTTGTAGTCAATGGCGCCGCCCTCCCCGCGCACCAGCGCCGGTGCGCCGGACAGATCGGGATTGTTGAAGTATTCGGCGGTCCAGATTTCGCCGGGTGGGGGCGGGGTGGACGTCGGCTGGGGCGCGCCGCGCGTCGGGAACCACGTCAGCGCGACGTGCGCTTCACCGGTGTCTTCAAAATATTCAACGCGGATCGGCGCATTTCCACCCAGCGCGATCTCGCCGGAATCAAGCGTTGTCGTCCCTTGAACGCGCCAGGCGTCGATGACCAGCTGGTCATTTACAAAGAGGCGCGCGCCGTCGTCCACTGTGACGCGGAAGCGATAGAGGCCGCTGGGGAAGTTAACGGTGTTGGTCCAGCGCACCGAAAAATTGTCGGCGCCGATCACGCCGCCGGCGGGTGAGCCAAAACCCCAGTTGAAATCCACCCGATCGTCGCCGCGCACGAGCGCCGGCGCGCCGAGCAGGTTGCGGTTGTTGTAATACTCGCCGCGCCATTGGCCGCTGCCTAGCGGCGCGGCGACAGCAGGGGGAGGCAAAGGCGCGGGCGCAGCAACACCGATTTCTGACCAGCCAAAACGCACCACCGCGGCGCCGCGGCGCTCGTAATATTCGACGCGCACTTCGTGGCTGCCAACGTCCAGGCGGCGCGTCGCCGAAAAGGTGCGCGTCGCTCCGTGATCGTACCAGGCATTGATCACCAACTGCCCGTCAAGGTAGAGGCGGGAACCGTCATCGCTGTTGAGCGTAAAGCGATAGTCTCCCGGCTGGGTCACCTCCAGCGTACGCGTCCAGCGCGCCGAGAAATTGTCAACTGTCACCTCTGGCGCAGGTGAACCTAATCCCCAGTCGAAGTTGACATCGGCGTCCACGCGCGTCAAGGCAGGCGCGCCGCTGAGCGAGATGTTGTTCCAGTAGCTTGCCAGCCAGCCGTCGCCCGACAAGACGCCGCCGGATGCTTGCGCGTGCACGTTGGCCGGCGCCAGGCCAACCAGCAGCGCGGCGATGAAGACCCACGTGAGGCGGCGCGCGATCAGATGGGAAAGTTTGTAGTGCATAGGTTCCCCCTTTTGAAACGACGAAATTGTTCCACTACGATGTACGTCGCACATAGTACAAAGGTTCCCCGCTCTTGGTCTTCCAGCCAACAGGTTGCGCGCCGGCTTTAGAAACTGACTTGAAAATAGTTTCTGAACGCAAAGGCGCGGAGAAGCAGAGGCGCAAAGGCGTTTTCATGTTCGATT
>JACSRH010000005.1 GCA_014879855.1 Caldilineaceae bacterium
TTGCGCAACGAGCCGATTATTCGTGGCACGCGCACACCGGTGCGCGCCATCGTCGAGCATTGGAAATTCGGCGACTCGCCGGAAACCATTGTGCGCAAACTGCCTCATCTTCGCCTTGCCCAGGTCTTTGATGCCCTGAGCTATTACGACGACCACCGCGCCGAGATCGAGCAGTTCATCGCCGCCAATCGGGTTCCTGTCGATGACTGAGGAAGTCGACGATTCGCTGCATACGCTTTACATGCGGCTCTATTGCGATGAAGATGTTTCGGTGGAGATTGCCGCAAATCTCGTCTCACGTGGCTTTGATGTGCTGACCGTGCGCGATGCTGGGCGGCTGCGTCTGGCCGATGAGAGACAGCTTGCCTTTGCTGTCAGTGAACGGCGCGCAATGGTGACACACAATCGCGCCGATTTTGAGTTATTGCACGAGCAATACCTTTCTGCACAAGCCCCACACTGGGGCATTATCATCGCCAAACGGCGTCCCCAGGACGACATTGTGGTTCGTAAACTGCTGAGTCTGCTCGATGCAGTCTCGGGCGAGGAAATGCGCAATCAACTTCGCTATATCTAATGTAGTTGGTGGGGCGCCAGGCTCGAAGATTGTTCATCATCGCGCAATCCCCGCCCGCGCAAAGAGCCGCGCACACGCCGCCCGCGCCTCGGCCAGCAGCGCCTTTTCATCAACGACCAGCACCTGCTTGCCGCGCATGAGCAGCTTGCCGTCGACGATCACCGTGTCCACGCTGCCGCTGTTGGCGTTGTAGACCAGCGCCGACGGCACGCGGTGCACCGGCATGGCAAAGGGGGTGTCGAGATCGACCAGCACGACGTCCGCCTGCTTGCCCACTTCCAGCGAGCCGATTAGCGCCGGCTGGCCGAACGCCTGCGACCCGCCGCGACAGGCCATCCACAGCACATCCTCCGGCAGCAGCGCCATCGCATCGAGCGTGCTCACCTTGCCCGACAGCGCCGTGATCTTGAGCACCTCCAGCATGTCCTGACTGTTGTTGGAGCCAGGCCCGTCGGTCGCCAGCGCCACGGGAATGCCGCGGCGGCGCATCTCCGGCACGCGCGCCATGCCCGACGCCAGGTACATGTTGGCGACCGGGCAGTGCACCACCACGCCGCCATATTCCACCAGCAAATCCAGTTCGTGGTCGTCGAGCCAGACGCTGTGGACGAGCTGCACGTCCGGGCCAAGCGCACCGAGCGACGCCAGCCACTCCACGTGGCGCAGCCCGCGCAATTCCAGGTTCATCTCGACTTCCTTGCGCGTCTCGGCAATGTGGATCATGCAGCCCACGCCCCACGCCTTGCCCTGTGCGTAGGTGCGCTGCATGGTTGCGTCCGAGCAGCCCCACGGAATGAGCGGTGCAAACTCCACACGAATGCGGCCATTGGCGCGGCCCTGCCACGTGGCGTGCAGCCGCGCCATCTCCGCCATGATCTGGTCGGGTGTCTCCATGAAGGCGGGGTGATAGCCCATATCGGTCCAGCCGCGCGCGAGCAGGAAGCGCACGCCGATCTCCTCGGCCGCGCGGCAGACGCCGTCGTCGTTGAAGCGGTCGGTGTGGATGTACTGGTGGTCGATGACCGCGGTGGCGCCGCTGCGGATGTTCTCGACCAGCCCCAGCTTGGCGGCGACGTAGGCTTCCTCGGGGTTCAGCGCCTGCGCCACTGGCCAGATCGCCGCGGCCAGCCAGTCGAGCAGCGGCTTGTCGTCGGCCAGCCCGCGCAGGAAAGTCTGG
>JACSRH010000243.1 GCA_014879855.1 Caldilineaceae bacterium
GAGGAACAACAGGCAACTATGGGCAAGCACTCTCTGCGTTTCTCTGCGTCTCCGCGCCTCTGCGTCAAAGGGACGTCTTTTCAAACAGTTTCCAAAGGAGAGAGAGAAGTAACCGGTTACGCACCGGTGTTTTGAGTCTACCGCGTGATTGGGATAGTGTCAAGCGGGTGATCGACCGGGTCTGTCCCAGTCTTTCGGGAGCGTATCAAATTTTTGGAGTACATCGGACCAGGTTTTCACGTCGGGGGACGTCCCAGGGGGTGATGGTGCGGCGCCAATATGTCACCAGGCAGATTTGTGTGCTCAGCGCGCTGACGGATTGGCTGACGACGGCGCATATTCATCGTCGACCGCGACATAGCCCGGCGGCGGCGCCAACTTCGGCAGCGCGCCTGCGGTGGGACTCCCTTGGCCGCGCTGAAACTCGAAAAATTCCCACACAATGCGGCTGAGGTCGGCCACTGCCTGGTTCGCTACTTCCCACCCCACCAGCCCTGGATTAAAGGTAAACACGCTGATCACATAGGGGCCGGTCGGCCCCCACACGAGCGCAACGTCGCCATGCTGCGCCGGCAGCAGTCCGTGACGATGGACGATCCAACGCGCGTCCCAGTCCGGCAGTCCACGCCAGATGGCGTCGCGCAGTTCGTTGTGCGTCATGTAAAAGAGGATGGCGGCGCACTCGTCGGGTGTAATCGTCGCCGAGAAGGTGGTGCGCAACAGGCCGGCATCCTGCGTGCATTCATAGATGGCAGCCAGCAGCGTCGCCATATCTTCTGGCGTAGTTTGCATGGTGGCGTCGGGGCGCGTGTTGGGACGCTCGCGCTGGTTGGAGGGCGTCGTGATCGGCGTCTGGGCCGCGCCGCCAAACTCGCCCTGGGTAAAGGTGTTCTCCAGCCCCAGGCTGCGTACAAAGGCCGTCAGG
Organism: Caldilineaceae bacterium; assembly: GCA_014879855.1. Taxonomy (GTDB): domain Bacteria; phylum Chloroflexota; class Anaerolineae; order Caldilineales; family Caldilineaceae; genus Caldilinea. The sequence continues at coordinate 926 of JACSRH010000243.1, forward strand.
CGTTGCGCACCGACCGCTGTGCTGCCATCGCCCAGCCACGCCAGCGCGGCGTTGGCCGGTTCGTTTGCATCCTTGCCCAGCGCCAGATCGAGCCATTGCCCCACCTGCTGCGCCTCCGCGTCGTTGGCGGCAACACCGTTGGGAAGCTTCTCCATCGCCGCGGCGGCCAGGGCAATGCGCAGCGTCGCCATCGCCGAAAACGCCGCGTCGCCGTCCACGCCCGCCACATCGCCGTGCTGAAGGTCGATCACCGTCAGGGTCGTAAAGGCAGGATAATCGTCGAGTAGACGAACAAGTTGCGGCTCCAGATCGCGCATGGTCGGGATGGGCGGCGCGACTTCGCGGATCGCCAACTCAACCTCCCGGGCATCGTAACTGGTCAGCCCCGCGATGATGCGCGCCATGCTGGCGTCGATGTCGATCTCATAACCGGGTGCGCCGGGCATCCACTGCAAGCCGCGTCGCGGCTGCGGCACTGTCGCGGGATAGACTGGCGTCGGCGTGGGCAGCGCACCGGTGGTTGCTCCTGCGGTGGTTGCTCCGGCAGTGGCCTCGACCACGGGCGCGGCGACCGGCGTTGTGTTTACTTGAGTTGCCACTCCCTCCAGCCAGACGCGCAGCTTTGCTTCGTCGAGAGTATAGCGCACTGGCACGTTGCGGAATTGCTGCGGCAGCCCGATCGCCTCGCGCACGGCAATGTCGACAAACGCCCAGCCGCCAAGATAGCGCCCGGCATCGGCGACCATCTGGTCGAAATCGACGGTGAAGCCAAATTCATCGGGGTCGAGTGTGAGCAGGCGGTGCTGAAAGCGCACGCCGACCA
>JACSRH010000068.1 GCA_014879855.1 Caldilineaceae bacterium
GCTGGGAGCAGCGCCGGCCCATCGCCAACCGCCCACGCGAGCGTGTCACCTGGCCCGAGGTCGTGGCCTTCTGCCGCTGGCTGACCGCGCAGGCGCAGCCGCGCCCGGATCTGCTGCCCGACCCGGCGCTGGCCGCGCGGCTCGACGCCGGCTGGTCCATCCGCCTGCCCACGGAGGCGGAATGGGTCAAGGCCGCGCGCGGCTGGGATGACCGCCTCTACCCGTGGGGCGGGCAGGCGTACGAGTCCGGCCGCGCCAACGTGGACGAGAGCAAACAAGGTGGCGGGCAGCACAACTTGCAGGAGACCGCGGCCGTAGGCATGTACCCGCACGGCGCCTCGCCTTTTGGTGTGGAGGAGATGAGCGGCAGCGTGTGGGAGTACTGCCTGAACAAGTACGAAGACCCTGCCGATCTGGATTTGGCCGGCGACGATCGTCGCGCCGTGCGCGGCGGGTCGTGGTACAGCAACCCCGACTGGGCGTCCGTGGCGGCCCGGGACGTCGACCTCGGCTACGACAACTACTACGGCTTCCGGGTGGTCTGTGCGGCGTCCCCATCGCTCTGACCTCTGTGACTCTGATCTCTGCGCTCTGGTTCTCTGGCCGGGCGCTATGCGCCCGGCTGGGGGGTGTCGGGGGGCTATGCCCCCCGACGCGCGGTTTCGCGCCGCCGCGCTCTTCTGGTATAGTCATAGGCGCCGGCGGTGTTGTGCCGCCGGTCAGGTCATCCGGACTCGTCCGTGGCGGCCCGGGACGACGACATCGACAACAACAACGACAACAACAACGGCTTCCGGGTGGTCTGTGCGGCGTCCACATGCTTCTGTCCCTTCTCCAGCCGCCATGTGTGGCGGCTCCAGCAATGCGGCGCGAGGGTAGAGCGAGTTGCCAACTAGCCCTACGCTTTCGCCGCCGAGGTGGAGGAGAAGCATGGCGCCGGGTGGTCTGGTCTGCACGCAGCAAGTGGCGGTCCGGGGGGCGCTGCCCGCGTCAGGCACATACAAAAGCCGGGGCGCCCGGTACGCCGGCGTCCCGCCCCCCAAGAAACCGAGTTTCTTGGAGAAACTCGGTTTCTCGTGCGCTGACTCACCCGCGCGTCTGGCGCAGCCAGCCGCCCAGCAACATGCCGATTTCCGCCACCAGCTTGCTGGCGTGCGCGTATGGGCCGCTGTCGAGCCAGCCCCATTCGTGCGCCAGGCGCAGGTAGAGGCGCAGCTTGTTCAGGTGCGCGTCGGCGGTCTGTAAGTGGTTGAGCCGCGTGCGTCCGCTATGGGCGTTGGCCAAAAAAATCGTCTCCTGAAAATCGAGCGCCGCATCCTGCAAGCGTTTGGTCATCACGAAGCGCTGTGCCTTGGGGAATCGCTCGCAGTGCGGCAGCAGCCATTGCAACATCGCCGCCGTTTTGGTGAATATGACCATCTCTTCCATGTATGCCTCCATCTGTGAATGGGAAAACCTGTGGCTGGCGTGGCGCAAGGCCCGGCGCGGCAAGCGCGCCACGCGGTCGGCCGCGGCCTTCGAGTTCCAGGTTGCCGACCGGCTGGTGGCGTTGCAGGATGACCTCCTGGCAAAGCGCTACCGGCCCGGCCCATACGTCCATTTCACCATCCATGAGCCAAAACGGCGAACCATCAGCGCGTCGCCCTTTGGCGATCGTGTCGTGCACCATGCCCTGTGCAACGTCATCGAGCCGCACTTCGAGGCGCGCTTCCACCCGCACAGCTACGCCAACCGCCGCGGCAAGGGCACGCACGCCGCCATCGACCAGGCACAGCACTTTGCGCGCCGCCATCTTTACGTGCTGCGCATGGACATCGTGCAGCATTTCCCCTCGCTCGACCATGCCGTGCTGCGCGCAGCCATCGCCCGCGTTGTCACGGATACCGATACGCTGTGGCTGGTCGACACGATCCTGGCGAGCGGCGCCGGTGTGCTGGCCAATGCCTACGACATGGTCTACTTCCCCGGCGACAACTTGTTGGCGGCGACGCGCCCGCGCGGACTGCCTATCGGCAACCTGACCTCGCAGTTCTGGTCAAATATCTACCTGGATCAACTGGACTGGTTTGTCACGCACCGGCTGGGCTGCCGCGCGTACCTGCGTTATGTGGACGACTTCGCGCTCTTTGCCGACAGCAAACGACAGTTGTGGGCGTGGAAGGCCGCCATCATGGCGTACTTGGCGACGCTGCGGCTGACCGTACACGAGCGGGCGGCGCAGGTGCAGCCGGTGGTGGCGGGGATTCCGTGGCTCGGCTTCGTCGTCTACCCAACGCACCGGCTGCTCAAGCGGCGCAACGTCGTGCGCTTTTCCCGGCGCTTTGCGCGCAAGCTCGCCCGCGTGCGCGCCGGCGAGATCGGCGCCGCCCGCCTCACTGCGAGCGTACAGGGCTGGGTCAACCACGTGCGCTGGGGCAACACATGGGGGCTGCGGCGGAGGCTGCTACGGTCAAACGTGCAGTCATCAGTGAGATTGTTAAAGTCCACTGGTTTGAAGCACACGGCATCGGTCGTCGCGAAGAAAAGGTAAAACGGGAGATCGAACGATGAGTCCAGTAAAAGTGCGCTATGTTCTTTGCGAAAACCACGCCGGCTACGCCGCGTCGCTGACGCCGCAGCGTGTTTACGAAGTGATCCCCGATCCGGCTGAGGCCAATGGCATGGTGCGCGTGATCGACGACACCGGCGAAGACTATCTTTTCGAGGCAGATCTCTTTCGGGAACTCGATGACCTGACGGGCGTAGCGACCGAAGTGACGGTCGGCCTGACCTGGCCGATGAAGACGGCGATTCACCGGATCGCCAGCCAGCGCGGCATCAGCATGAGCGCGCGGATCCGCGAGTGGAACGACGAACACCTGGACTTGCCAAGCTCCGCTTGACCACTGGCCGGCCTCTTCCTGGCAGGGGGTCGTCTACTCTTTCCGCACCCATCATTGACCTGCGCGATGTCGTCAAGCGCTTTACCGTCGGCGGCAGCGAAATCGAAGTTCAGTTCTTCCAACTGCTGCCCGCGCTGACGCTGCGCAAGAACGTCATTCTGCCCATGGCCCTGGCCGGCAAGCGCCTGGCCTACGGATAGCACGCGAATGGCGCGGATGTTCGCTGATCTGATTTGATCCGCGCGCGTCCGCGTGCTGCGCGTTCCACTGGCATGACGCAAACAGGCCCTACCCGAACTGCCGTCCGGCTTCTACCCGAACGGTGGATGCTGCGCGCCCACAGCCTGTGCCAAAGTGAAAGCGTATCATTAGCACAGTCGAACCGAGGGTGCGGCGCAATGCGCCAGCCCTCACTGATAGAGCACAAGGAGCCACTATGTCGGACGTATTGCAATCTCTTTCAGAGGCGATGGCGAACCTGGCCGAGCGCGGCGGCGCCAGCGTGGTGCGCGTCGAGGCGCGCAGCCGTTTTCCCGCCAGCGGCGTGATCTACCGCGCGGACGGGGTGATCGTCACTTCCAACCACGGCGTTGAACGCGACGACGAGCTGCGCATCGGCTTGCCCGGCGGCGACAGTGTAGCCGCGGAGCTGGCCGGCCGCGACCCTGGCACGGATCTCGCTGTGCTGCGCGTGGCCGGCAGCGCGTTGAGCGCCGCGAGTTGGGTCGATGCCAGTGAGCTGCGCGTCGGCCACCTGATCCTGGCGTTGGGCCGGCCCGGCCAGAGCATCCAGGCCACACTGGGCGTGGTCAGCGCGTTGGGCAAGGCGTGGCGCACCGGCGGCGGCGGCGAGGTCGACCGCTATCTCCAGACCGATGTCGTGATGTATCCCGGCTTTTCGGGTGGGCCGCTGGTGGCCGCGGACGGGCGCATCGCCGGCGTCAACTCCTCGGCGCTGGTGCGCGGGGTCAGCGTGACCATCCCAGCGGGCACAGTTCAGCGCGTCGTCGAGACGCTGCTGGTGCATGGACACATGCCGCGCGGCTATCTCGGCGTGGGATTGCAGCCGGTGCGGCTGGATCCCGGCTTGCAGGAAAGCCTGGGCCAGCCGACCGGGCTGATGTTGCTGTCCGTCGAAGCGGATGGCCCGGCCGCGCAGGGCGGGCTGCTGCAAGGCGATGTGCTGGTGACGCTCGATGGTCTCGCGGTGCGCCAGATCGACGATCTGCAGGCGCTGCTGGCGGGCGAGCGTGTGGGCAAGGCAGTGACCGTGCGCTTTGCGCGCGCCGGCGCTCTCCACGAAACAACCGTCACCGTGGGTCAGAAGTAAACAGACTGTGCTGCGGATGACCTTGCAAGGTCATCCGCAGCACAGCACAAGCTCCTCTCAGAAGCTGACTTGAAAATAGTTTCTTAGCGTAAAGGCGCAGAGAAGCAGAGACGCAAAGGTATTTTCATTGACGAATTTGGTGCGACTTCGCCTGTCCTGCGCCTCTTGCAAATCCACCAGCCCGGATAACGATATATCGTAACAATACAATTTGACATGGGTATCCATATCATCTACACTGCCAGACACGATATAGCGATATATCGCAATAACACAGTATGACTTGCGCCGCATCAAGCAAGCGGCCATGAGAACAAGGCATTGCCCAGAGGATGCAAGTCTCATCATCACAAAAGTGAGGATTTTATGCGAGTTGAAAGAATCTACGACGCCAATCAGCCGGGCGACCGGCATGGCGGGCGCAAGGAAGGACAAAACCAAGGCGGTGAGGAAGCTGCCAGCGGCAAATTTTTCACACAGGGGAGAGACCGGCGCGGGCAAGATCGACGCGGCGATAGTGGACGCAACGGCGGGCGGCGCGGCGGTGCGCGGCGGGGCGGCGGGCGCGCGCGTGCACGACGCGGCGATGCACGCTACATCCTGCTTGACGTGTTGCGCGATGGCCCCAAACATGGCTACGAGATCATCAAAGTATTGGAGGAACGCTCGGCCGGTCAGTACATTCCCAGCCCGGGCACGGTCTATCCCACCTTGCAATATCTCGAAGATCAAGGATTCGTGCGCGCGGTCCAGGAAGCCGAGCGGCGGACGTATCAACTGACAGCGGCTGGCCAGACAGAACTCGACGCTCAGGCCGAGCAGGTGGCTGCTTTCTGGAAGCGCTTTGCTGGCCAGGAGGCGGTGACCGCGACGCAGCATGAGGCCAGCTTTCTGCAAGATGAACTCGAACATCTGAACCGCATTGTGTGGAGCGGGTTACGTCCGGCGCTTGCTCAGGAGCAGCAGGATGCTATCCGTCGCGTGCGCGGCGCGGTCGAGGAATGCCAGCAAAAAGTCCGCGCGATTATTGCGGGGGAGCAACCAGCATGAGCACTTCGGACAAAGAAATGCAGCGCTACAACCACTACATCAGCCAACTGTTTGCCGTCGAGGATGATCTTCTCGAGGCGACGCGGGCGATGATGCAACAAGAGGGACTGCCCTCGATCAACGTCTCTGCCAGCGAGGGGCAGTTGCTGCACCTGCTGGCGTTGATGAGTGGTGCGCGGCGCATCCTGGAGATCGGCGCATTGGGCGGCTACAGCGCGATCTGGCTGGCGCGCGCCTTGCCTGCGGACGGCAAGCTGATCACGCTGGAGCTTGACGAACATCACGCCGCGGTGGCGCGCCGCAATCTGGACGCGGCGGGCGTGGGCGCCATGGTGGAGGTGCGCGTCGGCCCCGCGCTGGCGAGCTTGACCGCCATGCAGCAAGCTGGCGAAGCCCCGTTCGATCTGATCTTTATCGACGCCGACAAGGATGGCTATGTGGATTATCTGCAAAAAGCCGTGACCCTTGTGCGCGAGGGCGGAGTGATCCTGGCTGACAACACGCTGCCCGATGCGGTGCTCGATGAAAACGGCGACAGCGGCGCAAAGCGCTACAACGCTGCAGTGGCCGCGCATCCCGCGCTCGTGTCGGGCATTGTGCCCGTGCTGCGCCAGGAGGGTATGGATGGGCTGACGATCTCGATCAAGCGTACGCGGGGGACTGCTCGCGCGTCTGTCTGAGAAACTGATTTGAAAATAGTTTCTGAGAAGAATCAGAAACAGAAGAAACGATTTGGGAAGCATCGTCCGTGTGGAAGCGTCTCAGGAGCAACCGCGCTGAGTGTGCAATCATCATTTGAGGATGATCCTCTCCTTGTACTGCACCCAAAATACCCACTTAGTTTGTCATCTCTGATGGCCGAGGACTATAATACCAATGGGAAAGGCGCAGAACATCCCCCGCCACAGGACGATCTTCTACACCTTTGCCGAGACGCGCTACTTGGCGCCCCTGGATAGTCAACCGCAGGCAGCACCGTCCCATCAACATCCGGCCACGCTCACCCACTGAGCCAACTGCGAGGAGGTTTCAGCTTGAATCTACACGAATATCAGTCTAAACGCGTGTTCGGCCGCTATGGGATTCCAGTGCCCAGCGGCGAAGTGGCGACGACGCCAGGCGAAGTGCGCGAAATTGCCATACGGTTTGGCAGGCCAGTGGTAGTCAAGTCGCAAGTGCTGGTCGGCGGGCGCGGCAAGGCCGGCGGCATCAAGCTGGCGAAAAATCCCGATGAAGCCGAGCAGCACGCCGACGACATCCTCGGTATGACGATCAAGGGGCTGACCGTCAAGAAGGTGCTCGTGGACCCCGCCGCGGACATTCGCAAGGAAATCTATCTGGGCGCAGTGCTTGACCGCGCCAGCCGCCGCGTGACCCTGATGGCCAGCAGCGAAGGCGGCATCGACATCGAAGAAGTGGCCGCCAAGACGCCCGACAAGATCGTCAAGGTCGCGGCGCATCCGTTCCTGGGGTTAAAGCCGCACCAGGCGCGCATACTTGCCGATGGCATCGGGTTGCCCAAGGATCTCACCAACGATTTCATCAAAATTGCCCAAAGTCTCTATCAGGTCTTTGTCAGCAACGACGCCAGCCTGGCCGAGATCAACCCGCTGGTCATTACTGGCGAAAACAAGCTGCTCGCGCTGGACGGCAAAATCTCCGTGGATGACAACGCGCTCTATCGCCACCCGGAGCTGGTGGAAATGCGTGATCCGGACGAGGAAGATGCCAGCGAACGCGAAGCGCGGCGCTACGGGCTGAGCTATATTCACCTCGACGGCGAGATCGGTTGCATGGTCAACGGCGCCGGTCTGGCCATGGCCACGATGGATATCGTCAAGCTCTATGGCGGCGAACCGGCCAACTTCCTGGACATTGGCGGCGGCGCCCAGGCGGACAAGGTGGCGGCGGCGCTGCGCATCATCCTCAGCGACCGGCGCGTCAAGGCCGTGCTGATCAACATTTTTGGCGGCATCACCCGCTGCGACGAAGTGGCGCGGGGGGTGCTCGAAGCCATCGGCACGCTCGACGTGCGTGTGCCGTTTGTGGTGCGGCTCGTGGGCACCAATGAAGAAGAGGGCCGGCGCATCCTGGCCGAGGCCAACCTGATCACCGGCGTCAGCCTGGCCGACGCCGCGCAGAAGGCCGTCGCCGCGGCCAAAGGAGAGCTGCAATGAGTATTCTGGTCGGAAAACACACCCGCCTCGTGGTGCAGGGCATCACCGGGCGCGAGGGCGCCTTTCACACCAAACAGATGATCGACTATGGCACGCCGGTAGTGGGTGGCGTGACCCCGGGCAAGGGCGGTGAGTGGGCCTTTGGTAACGTGCCAGTCTTTGATACGGTGCGCGATGCTGTGAGCGCAACGGGCGCCAATACCAGCATCATCTTTGTGCCGGCGCGCTTTGCCGCGGACGCCATCATCGAAGCTGCGGACGCCGGCATCGACCTGGTCGTGTGCATCACCGAGGGCATTCCGGTCATGGACATGGTGCTGGTGCGCGCCTTCCTCGACAGCACGCACACACGGCTGATCGGCCCCAACTGCCCCGGCCTGATCACACCGGACGAGGCCAAGGTCGGCATTATTCCCGGCCACATCATGACCAAAGGCAATGTCGGGCTGGTCAGCCGCTCTGGCACGCTCACCTATGAAGTGGTGTACGCACTGACCGCGCGCGGCATCGGACAGACCACCGCGGTCGGCATCGGCGGCGACCCCATCAATGGCACCTCGTTCCTCGACGTGCTTCAGATGTTCGAGCAGGATCCGGAGACCGAACAGGTGATCCTGATCGGCGAGATCGGCGGCACGGACGAACAGATGGCGGCCGAGTACATTGCCAACAAGATGACCAAGCCGGTGACCGGCTTCATCGCCGGTCAGACCGCGCCGCCCGGGCGCCGCATGGGGCACGCCGGCGCCATCATCTCCGGCGGGGAAGGCACAGCCGCGGAGAAGATCGCCGCGCTCATACAAGCCGGCGCCAAAGTCGCGCGCCATCCTGACGAGATCGCCGACCTGGTCGCCAGCAATCTACACTGAGCCGGCTCGCTTTGCCCTTGACAATTGCGCCGAGATGGAAACCTGACAAATCAAGCATCCAGTCAAACCAAAAAGAGGCGTCCCGATGCGGGACGCCTCTTTTGATGGATGGAACTTTTTGTTACTCAGCTACGGCTCGCCAGATTGACGGCAGGAATTGCTCGTATGCCGCACGCAGACCCGTGGTTGAGACCACCGTCAGCGGGAATTCCGGACCGGCGGCGGGATTTACTTCCGTCGGTGCTCCAATCGCAAAGGCGTTGACGATGTCGCCTTCCCGCAAGCGGAATCCAGGCACATCGATCGCGACTGTCTGGCAGTTCGTTCCATGGACGGCGATTGCAAGATCATAGACGCCGGCCGGCAGTGGTAGATTAGCCAGAATGCCTGGATATTGAAGGTTGGTCAGACCAGCAACCGGCGCACCATCCTTGCAGACATCGACCGCGGTCTCCACCGCCGTCCTGGCAAAGGGCGCCAAGTGGCCCAGGGTGACAAGCGCCACACCCGATGGGGCCGTCTTAGAAATTTCGGCGGCGGCGAACGCAGCAGGCCAACCGTTGGCGCCGCCAATGGCGAAGAGCACATAGTCACTCATTTGCGCCAACGGGAAGGTGCCGCTCAGGATCACCGCACTGCTCACCTCGCCCGACGCGGCGTTGGCGGCTGGGGCCAGAACCTCGACAAGCACATTGCCTGATGGCACCACAACGTTGGGTGCATATTGACCATAGACGACGTTAGTGAAGGCCAGTTGCCCATTGACGCGGATGTCAACCGCAGTGCTAGCGACCGCACCGGCAAAGGGCGCAAAGTGACCGATTGTCGCCGTGGCCGGGAAATCCAGGCCGCTCAGTGACACGACATCCAGTGGGAACGCGGCGTTGTTCTTTCCGATCGCAAAGGCATCGTAGAACTCGCCAGCGTTGAACTGCAAGGAGGGCAAATCGATGGCTGTGCCCGCACAATTTGTGTTGGCAAGCGCAATGCTCAGATCGTAGATGCCGGCAGGGAATTCTACATATCCTGAATTAAGACCGTACAGCAGAGGCCCGGCAACTTTGCTGTTGTCAGCATCGTTGCACAGATCGACCGCAGTCGCAGCGACAGTCGGGGCAAAAGGCGCATAATGGCCGATCAGCACCTTGGCGTTGCCTGGCGTCGGAGCCACAGCATCCTTCACAATTGCCTTCAACTCCAACGGCATGTTCACTGAACCGTCACCAACCGCCAAGAGAGAATATTCGTTATTGTTCTCAAGTGTGAAGACACCCGACATAGCAACAGTAAATGTGCCTGTCGGCTTTACTTCAACTGTGTAGACGCCGGCAGGAAGCTGCACACCCGTGACGGTGTCGGCAAAGACGACTTCGGTAAAGGTGTCCGTTCCATTGACGCTGAGAGTGACAGAGGCGCCGGCTGGATTTGCGGCAAATGGGGCAAAGTGAGCGATATTGACGATCGGGTTGACGGGTGGGCTATCCGCAGCAGAGTCGGTGCTTTGCGCCAACAAGGGAGTTGTCAGCCCAAACAAGAGCACCGTTGCCAGGCATAGAGCAGGAAACATGAGTAACTTTCGCGACATGGTTAGTTTTTTCCTTGTAAAGTGTCAAAGTTGTCCCAGCCAAAACTGCGTACATAGCTTTGGTGGCCTCAGCATAGCGCACCTTATAGGGAATGAACGTAACCATATTTCCAGAAATACCTTATGCAAAAATCCTACACAGAATATGCAAACCTGTTATCACTCTACTGCAATCCAGGGCAGGTAGAAGGAGCGGGCGTTTGCTCTGGCGACAATGTCGTCAAACGCATTGAGCACTTCCCATGCCTGAAAGTTGCAGTGCCCAAAACGATTCACCTGGCGCTGCTCGTAGAAAGCACCGCTGCCTGCTGCCGCCACTTTCTGTGCGTAGAGCGCCGCGTGCCAGTAGGGTGTAACCTCATCCCCCGTCGTGTGCAGGGTAATCAAAGGCACGCGCAGCATACCGGATGTCTCGTAGTTCTTCGCGATTTCATCCGTCGCTATCGCATCGGCAGCCGTGCGGAAGACACCCTGGTTGAGCGCAACATCATCCAGCGAGCCGGTGTAAGCGCGGCCACCGTTGCCAAATGGATTGCCACCGAGCTGTTCGCGCGCATCGTTTGTTGCTTGCACGTTGTACCAAAGCAATCGCTCGAAGGTCTGCTCCATTTCCGCAGCAGTGTTAACGTTGAGAACTGCTGCGCCAGTGACCGAGATGATCTGGCTCATGCTCACTACCGACGCCGGGCTGAGCAGCAACGGCTTGACTGTTTCTGAGTAAACTGTCGTCTCCCAGTCGTCGAGC
>JACSRH010000316.1 GCA_014879855.1 Caldilineaceae bacterium
GGCCGTGGCCACAGCGGCCGCGGCCACAGCGGCCGCAGCCACAGCGACCGCAGCCACAGCGACCGTGGCGGGCCGGTCGGCTGCTGCCGCATCTCGTCTGGGTCGCGCTTGCCGTCGCCTTGTTCTGGCTGACGCTGCGTGCGGTCAACATGGGCGAAGTGTGGGATCGTCTGCGCCATCTTCAACCGGGCCAAATTGCACTGCTGCTACTCGTCAATGTGGCGGTGTTGGCAACCTTCAGCGCGCGCTGGTGGTTGCTGCTCTTTGCGCAGGGCTATCGCGTTCCGTATCACCACCTGATGGCTTATCGCCTCGCCACCTTTGCCGTAAGTTACTTCACGCCAGGGCCACACTTTGGCGGCGAACCGTTGCAGGTCTATCTGGTGACATCGCGGCACAAGACGCCCGTTTCCGTTGCGATAGCTGCTGTCGTCGTGGACAAGGTGCTCGAAATGACGGCAAACTTCACCTTCCTGACTTTGGGGGTGCTCTTTGTCGTGCGGTCGCAGGTGTTGCCGGGCGTGAGCGAAGCGCAATTGTTGCTGACCAGTCTTGGCCTTTTGCTGCTGCCGCTCAGCCTGTTGGTGGCGATCCTCATGGGCTGGCATCCTCTGTCCGCGCTGTTTGCTTTGTTGGAACGAGCCTGGCGTTGGTTTGCCAGACAGCGCGGCATGACGCCTGCGCCGCTGGCTGCAACCGCCTTTGTGCGCGCGGTGCGGCAAAGTGAAGATCAAAGCATTACGCTCTGTCGCGACCACCCGTTGATCCTGATGCTGGCCGTCGGCGCGTCGGTATTGAGTTGGGCAGCCATTGTCGGCGAGTTCTGGCTGATGGCTGCTGTGCTGGGGCTTGATCTCACGCTGCCCGAAACAATTGCGGCCTTGCTGGCAGCGCGCGTGGCGATCCTGCTGCCGCTGCCGGCCGCGGTCGGCGCGTTGGAGGCAAGCCAGGCGCTGGCGATGCAGTTGCTCGGTCAATCGCCCGCGGCTGGCGTCAGTCTCAGCTTTCTCATCCGTGGCCGCGACATGTTGTTAGGGCTGGTTGGCCTGGCGTTGGCCGGTGTGCTGGTGTGGGGCAGAAAGAAAAATCAGGAGATGGAGAGATTGGAGATTGAGAACCTGGGGTGACGGGAGAGGGAGGATCCAGGCATTTCTTGTCTCCTCCCTCCCCTGTCTCCCCGTCTCTCTATCTCCCCGTCTCTCTATCTTTGCTGCCTGTCTCTACTGCGCCTTCGCCACAATCTGCACTTCGATGCCGAATTCGTCCGCCACGGTCAGCGTGTTGGCGAAGCTGGGCGGGTCGATGCCGAAGTCGCTCATCTTGAGCTGCGTGGTGGCGACGCCGGTGAGTGTATCTCCACTGAGGCTGGCGGTGACATCGAAGGTGACAGGTTGGGTGATCTCGCGGACCGTCAGATCACCCGCCAGTTGAAAGCTTACTTCGTCGCCCTCGGTGTAGGTGGCGGGCGCGCCTTCGACGCTGGTGGCGGTGAAGGTCGCCAGCGGGTAATCGTTGAAGCGCGGGCCATTCTCTCGAATCCATTTGTCGCGATTACTCTGGTCGGTGGTGAAGGTGTTCATCTTCACGGTGAACGTGTTTTCGCCCAACGGCGCACTCAGGTCGTCGAGGTTGAGTTGAAGCTGACCTTCGATTTCCTGGGTGCTGCCGACGACATCGCCCAGACCCGCAGCAATGCCGAGCTTGTCCAGCGCCCCCGCAAAAAATTCCTCACTCGCCAGATAGGTGGCTTTGGACGCATCCGGCGCGATCACAAAGGTGCGCTGACCGGTGACTGCCGCGCCACTCTCTGCCGCGGCTGCTGTTTTAGTGGGCGCGTCAGATGCGGGCGCGTCCACGGCAGGCGCCTCAGCCGTAGGGGAGGATTCCGGCGCGGCTGCCGGTGTTGTCTGCCCGCCGCAGGCGGCCAGGAGCGCAAGCAGCGTCAGCAAGGCGAAAGTTCTTGTCATGGAATGCAGCATAATGTTCTCCTTATCAATCAGCATCAATTGGCGACGGCGGCCTGATCTGGCACGATCCCTTGCGGAAGATAGACCGGCGCTGCAATCTGATCAAGACCCGAATTGTTGAACAGAACGCGAATAAAGAGCGAATAGAAGCCTTCATGGCGCAAAGTAGGCTCCAGATCAGAAACAGTCAGTCCTGGCGTAAACCCATATTCCTCAAAGGCAGCGACCAGCGCCGCGTTCTGGCTGATGATGTGCACCGGGGTCGCCCATCCATCCGCGCGGCGGGAAACGGCTGGCGGCTGGTGATCGCCGATCAGGATGAAGATACTGTGCTCATCTCCCACGTCGCGAATGAATTGCGTCAACATGCGCAACTGATAGGTGATGGCATGGAGATAATTGCGCCGCATCGCCTCCTGGGTGATCGTGTCGGGATCGACGGGCGGCTCCTCCGCGCCTGGCTGGTCAAGCGTGCGCCAGTCGTCGACCAGAGTAGGGTGAGGCGTCCACGGGTAATGCGAATTCTGCGTAATGGTAAAGAGCAGCAGGGGCTGGTGGCTCTTCGTCTTGAGCCGCTCCTGCGCCCAGTGCAGCACCCATTGGTCGGGCGGCGCTGGCCCCCATCCGTAGCGCGGGCCGTCGTACGCCAAATCCCTGTTGCGGAGCACCTCATCTGCGCTCAGCAGCCGCGTGTATTTCGCCCAGGCTACTTCGGACAGATTCTCGTCCAGCGCCGACAGCCAGGCAAAGTGATAGCCCTGATCCTGCAATGTCTTGCCCAGGCTTGGATAAGCGCCGTCGATCTGGTATTTGTTGCGCAGCGCCAGATATTGCGGATGGTTGTCGATGCGCAGACCGAAGAGCGTGCTCGTGTAGGCCAGCCACGAACCTCCCCCCCACGTCGGCGACTCGCTCAGTGCTGTCGCCGCATGATAGCCGGCATTATCCAATTGGTTTTCGAGATGGCTCAGTAAGGACAGATACGTTGGGCGAAAGTGGCTGCGTTTGTAGAGCACGCTGCCGTAGGATTCGACAAAGATCACATAGATGTCGGGCTTGTGCTCCAACCGGTAACCAGTGTAATTATAAGCCGCGCGCACTTGGCTGTCGTCGAACGCGGTCACATCCTGATAGGTCTTGAACGACAGGGCGAGGTTCTTTTGAAGTTTGAAGCCAAAGCTGGTGAACACCATCTCTGGCCGCGCAGTGTAGAACTGATAGGTCACGGTTGCGGCCAGACAGAGCGCGGCCAGACCGCCTAATGCCAGCCGCGACATCCAGTGCAGCCGCGAGGATGCTCCGCTGCGCAGCAGTACGGCCAGCAGCCACACGACCGCCGCTGCGCCCGCCAGCATGACAAATAGAGCGCCGGCATAGAGCCACCACGCGGCGTTGGCGTGTTCGGCCAGAAAGGGCAGCCCGTCGCGCGCCAGATAGAATTGGCCGTAAAACGAAGGATCCAGCAGAAAAAACGCAACGACGATCGCCTCGTAGATGGCGTAAACCAGCATCGAAGCGTAGAACACACCAACAAGCGCACCGATCCACGGACGACGCAGCCAGCGCGCCAGCACCCACGCGGCGATCATCACCGTCAACTCGACGGAGATGCGCCATGGGTCCAGATTCTCGCGCCAGATGAAAAGATGGTTGGCAGCCAGCCACCAGCCACCGTTCAGTGTGGGCGCAGGCGGAAGTACGCGGCTCTGCGGGTCAGACAAAAACATCGGCAGAAAAAGCAGGAAATTGAGCGCGGCAAATGTGCACCAGAAGATCAGATTGGGGTGGCTCTGACTGAACTGGCGCAATGACAGGCGGTCAAACATGCGGAAGCGATCCCCTTTGTACAGAATCTCTGCATTGTAGCCTGGGCTGCACCTATTCTGGAAACCCTGTTCATGCCACGCCGCGTCGGGAGGGCGTCGGGCTGGCAATCCGACCTAATTTCACGGCGTGCGATATTGCGCGGCTAGCCGGTTGACCACTGTATAGGCGTGGATCAACCGTTGTGGCGGAATGTCGGGCTGCACGAAGTGGCCGGTGTTGTAGATAAAGCCGCCGCCAGGGCCGTAAATGGCGAAGCGATCGGTGATATATTCTTCCAGCACGTCTCCGTCATAGGCCAGCAGCCCGTCAATGACGTCGAGTGAGCCGTAGATGGTGATCTTGTCGCCGTATTGTTCCTTGACCGTGTGCGGATCCATGCCGGAACTTTCCTGCACCGGGTGCATGGAGTCATAACCGATAGCGATCAGGTCGTCCATGATCTGCATGATATAGCCATCCGAATGCAGGTTGACGAACAGGCCGCGGCTGTGCGCGTGTTCGACGACGCGCTTCGCGTAGGGTGCAATCATGCGGCGCCACATGCGTGGCGAGAAGAGCATATTCTGGTTGGAACCCCAGTCGTCAGAAAGTGTGATGCCGTCGACGCCGGCTTTGACCAGGCTGTCCACCAGGCCGCAGAGCCAGTCGGCGTAACGGTCGAACCAGGCGCCCATGATCTGTGGCTCGGCGCCCATATTCAGCCAGCAGTTCTCGATGCCGATGATGCGGCTGGTGCCCTCGACGATGCCCCACACATGCGCCAGGATATAGCGTTTGTCGCCCTGTTGGCGCACCGCCTCTGCCACGTTGAGGCCAGCAAAGTCATAGTTCCAGTCGGTGTGGTTCAGCCAGCGCGGGTCATGCGGGTCCCCCGGATCGTAGGCAGGCAGTTCCTTGACATCCCACAGCCGCCCAGTCTGGTTGGGGTAGGGCACGAAGCCGACAAAGATGTCGATGCCAAACTCGTCGAGAAATTGCTCGCGCGGGCCATACTCCGCCGCCAGCATCTCGACGAATTGTTTCTGGTAGAGCCAGCAATCGACCGGCGTACGGTCGGTCGTCTGCCGGCGCAGCGTGGCTTTGACCCGGTCTTTGGAGTTCATAGCGCCTATCCCTGCCTTGCGTTCAGATTCAACATTTCGTCCCATTCGGCCAAACCTAGACCCGCCACAAACTGGCTATGATTCGCCTCCCAGTGCACTTGCTCCCACACCGGCACGATGGCGCGCAGCTCTGTGGGCAGCCGGTGCAGGATCTCGGCATACGCGTGTTCCAGCAGGCGATAGCCGGAAGAGGGATGCTCGGTAAACTGCGGGTGCGGCTGAATGATGCCATCCTCGACGAGAAAATGGTCGATCACGTCGGCCATGCAATTGAGCAGCTCCAGCTTGCGCGGCCACGGCGTGACGAGCCGCACCGCCTCGTCGACCAGCGGCGCCATGGGCGCATGGAGTCGCGGCAGACGCCGGAAGAAGGCATAGGTCCACTTGTCGTAGGGGTAGTATTGTTTCTCGAGCATAAAGGCGAGCTGCACTGCCCAGCGCACGGCGCGCGAGAAGGTGATTGTGGCGTAGTATTCGTTGTCGCGCAGAATGGCGCGCTTGAGCGCGTAGCTGCCCATGCCGGAGAAATAGCGGCACCAGTGTGCGATGCGGCGCAACCGCACCGGCTCGGGATAATACCCTTGCAACACCGCACGAACGTGCGAAAAGCGCCCCGCCTCGTCAAGCCAGACCTGACCGTTGACGAGGTGGATGATGTCCTCTTCGGGCGCACTCAGCCAGTCGGCGTAGCTTTCCGGCGCATGGTCGATGCCGATGGTGGTTTTCAGATAGCTTTCCAGCCCGGCAATCGACAGACCGGTGCCGCCCGAAAATCCGGTGCGCACGTCGTAGCCCCGGAAGTTTTCCGGTAGATAGGGAATGACAGCCTGGGCAATTGTTTGGCCGCGGCCGTGGTAGAGCGCGTCCGGCATGACAGCGTTGACGCGAATGCCCCAGTGGTGGTCGCTGGAATACTCGTCGTCCATGCCCATCACCTCGGAGCCGTAGCCGAAGACGCCGAACGCGCTCTGCGCCGTCTCCACCGGGAAGTCGCGGCGCAGGATCGGCAACAGAATCTCCTCAAAAAACTGCCGGCTGACATCGACGATGGTCTCGCCCACTTGTACCTCCTAACCAACAATAGACCGCGGATTGTACGGATTGGGCGGATTTGCGCGAATCTCAGTCAATCCGTGCAAATCCACCCGATCCGCCAAATTCGCGGTCTATCTACCCTCGCTTACCACTTACTTGGCTGCCGCCTCGACATTGTCGGCGTTGTAGACCGTGAACGGGCCCATAACGATGCGCAAACCGGCATCGCGCGTGGGATCCTTCTCGATCGTGTACGTGCCCATGCGGCCAGCTTCGAAGGTCTCACCCTCAGCGCCCTGCAATGCGCCTGTAGCCAGCATGTAAGCCGCGTAGTAGCTCACATATCCCAGGTCAACAAAGCTCCAGAGGGCAAACTCAGGCGCACAGCCGTTGAGCGTGTACTCGACCATCTCCGCGGGCAGGCCCAGGCCGGAGACCTTGACCGTATCGCAGATGCCTTCGTCCTGCATGGCCTTGGCCGCAGCGACGATACCGACGGTGGTCGGCGACATGATCAGTTCCATGTCCGGATACTTGTCGATCAGCGCCAGCGCCTGGTTATAGCTGTCTTCCGACTGGTCGTTGCCGTACACGACATCGAGCAGTTCCAGATTGGCATATTGCGGATCCTTCAGCGTTTCCTGCAGAGAGGCGATCCATGCGTTCTGGTTGGAGGCATCGGGCGAGGCGGAAAGCACGGCGAATTTGCCGCCGTCTTCGCCCAGAATCGACTGCGCCATGTCGGCCATGACGGCGCCGGTTTCGGCAAAGTCAACCTGCGCCACGAACAACTGCTCACCCTCGGCCGACGGAATCGGCGAGTCCCACGTGACGACGGTCATGCCCGCGTCGCGGGCTGCCTGTGCCGCCGGTGCAATCTGATCGCCGGCATTGTTGGAGATCATGATCGCCTGCACGCCCTGCGTGGTGGCGTTGGTGACGATCTCAATCTGCCCGGCAACGCTGTTTTCGGGGGTCGGGCCGAGGAATTGCAGCTCCTCCGGGTTCTGCAGCTCGGCGTGCGCTTCCTGCGCGCCCTGGTTGGCCTGGTCAAAGACGAGGATGCCGAGGAACTTGGGCATGAGCACCATCTTGACCGCTTCGCCTGGGGTCGCCGTGATCACATCGCCGGCAGGCGCGGCTGCTTCTTCGGCGGCTGCTTCTTCAGCGGGCGCTTCGGTGGCGGCCGCGTCTGCTTCGGTGGCTTCCGCCGGCGCGGCTTCGGCTGAGGTCGCCGCGGCGGGCACAGCTTCCGGCGCAGCAGCCGGCGCCGGCGCACAGGCTGCCAGGAGCAGGCTGGTGATCACCAGCAGGCTCAGGATCAATGTACTTAGCTTTCGCATGGCTCTTCTCCTTGAAGAATGGTTGTGAAACGGACAGAATTGGTAGAACGCGTAACCGCGGGTGTATTTCGTGCTTGGTTGCTAGTCGGCAGCCGCTGCCTCGAGCGTGCGCGCCCGCCGGCGTTTCAGGCTCGTCTGGACGACGACGGCCAGGTTTGGCGCGAGCACCGACAGGATCAGCAATACGCCGATCACACCGGTCTGGACATGGCCCGAGAAATTGGCCAGCCCCATGCCGTTGCGCAGGTTGAGGATGATCAGCACCGAGAGGAGCACCCCCCACAGCGAGCCGGCGCCGCCAAAGATGCTGACGCCACCCAGCAGCACCATCGTGATGATGTCCAGCTCAAAGCCCAACGCCATGTCGCCGCGCACCGCGCCCAGACGCGCGGCGTAAAGAATGCCGGCCAGCGCCGCGATCGTTGACGAAGCGACAAACAGGATCATCTTGGTGCGCCGGACGCGCACGCCAGAATAGCGCGCTACATCCTTGCTGTTGCCGATGACATAGACGTAGCGCCCAAACCCCGAATACTGCAAGACAATTATCGCAAAAATCAGCAGAACGAAAAAGACGATCAGCGCGAGCGGAAAAGGGCCGATCAGCGGCTGCTGCCCAAGCCGGTCGAACCAGTCCGGGAACCTGCCAATCGATCGATCCTCGAGCAGGACGTAGGCCAGCCCGCGATACCCGATCAGCCCTGCCAGCGTCACCACCAGCGAGGGCAGCCCCACGATGCCGATCCAGAAGCTATTGAAGAGACCGGCCACGAAACCGGCCAGCAGCCCGCCGGCGATCGCCCATTCCATCGGCGCGCCGCCGGCAAAGAGATAGCCCATCATGCAGGCGCTAAAGCCCATGACCGACGCCACCGACAGGTCGATCTCGGCGTTGATGATGATAAAGGTCATGATCAGCGCCACGATAATCTTCTCGATCGACAGTTGAAAGAGGTTGACCCAGTTGCCGATGGTAAGGTAGCCGGGCGTATTCAACGCGTTGTAGCCGACTACAAGAAACAGCAGAATGAGCAACAGCCCTTCCCACCGGCGGAAAATGCTCCAATCAGGCCGCATAGCCTGCGCCTCCCTTTGCTGCCGGCGCTTCGCCGTCGCTGGAAACCTGCAACTCGTGGCGGGACCAGACTTTGCGCAGCCGGTTCATGATCACCGTGTCCGTCGCCACCGCCAGCAGGATCAGCAGGCCCAGCAGCGCATCGCGCCAGAACTCGCTGATCGCCAGCCACCGGATCAGGCTGTTGTCGAGCACGTCGATGAGGATAGCGCCCAGGAACGCGCCGAATGGCGAGCCCAGCCCGCCGTTGATGTTGACGCCGCCCACCACCGCCGCGGCCACCGATTGCAACTCGATGCCCTGGCCGGCGACCACCGTGATATTGCCAAAGCGGGCAAGAAACATGAAGCCGCCCAGCCCGGCCAGTGCGCCGCTCAGCACAAAGGCCGTGAAGATGATGCGCTGGGCCGGAAAACCCGCGACGCGCGCCGCATCCGGGTTAGAGCCGATGGCATAGAGCCGGCGTCCCCAGGGCAGGTAGCTCACCACGAGTTGGAAGACGATCACGACGACGACCGCCATAAAAAAGAGCAGGCGGATATCCAGCGACCCGATGGTGAAAACGTTGACCGGCGGCAGGTTGACCAGCCAGCGCGGCAGTTCATTGGTCAGCACACTGTTAGCGCCGGAAATCTCCACCAGCACCGTGCGAAAGAGGGCCAGCGTGCCCAGCGTGACAATAATCGCCGGCACGCGACCGTAGGCCACCAGCAACCCGTTGATCGACCCCATGACCGCGCCCATTGCTATCGCCATGAGCACCACCGCCACTGGCGGAATGTCGTTGTTGATCGACAGCAGTGTGCCGACGACATAGGCCGTGAAGCCGACGATCGAGCCGACGGAAAGGTCGATGTTGCGGGTCAGGATGACCAGCGTCTGTCCGACCGCGACGACGGCGATGACAGCCACGCTGGTAGAGATGCGCGTGAAAGTGCGCGGCGAAAAATAGTTGTCGATCTGCGCACCAAAGAAAAGGAGGATGCCGATAATCAGGCCGATCAGCACAAGTTCGCGAATCTGTTCCGGCTGAAAGCGGCGACGAATTGCGTTCATGGCTGCACCGCCTCTTCGTGCTCCTGCTGTCCCATGGCTGCCGTCATCACGCGCTCCTGAGTGGCATCCTTGCGCTCGAAAACACCCATCTGCCGTCCCTCGCGCATGACCAGCACGCGGTCGCTCATGGCCAGCACTTCGGGCAGGTCGGAGGAGATGAGGATGATGCCCAGACCCTCGGCCGCCAGGTCGTTGATGATGTGATGCACCTCGGCCTTAGCGCGCACGTCGATGCCGCGCGTGGGCTCGTCGAGGATCAGCAGCTTGGGCCGGGCGTTGAGCCATTTGCTCAGCATCACCTTCTGCTGGTTGCCGCCCGACAACTTGCCCACCTCGAGCGTGACCGACGGCGTGCGGATCATCAACTGCTCGCGATAGCTTTCGGCCGTACGCTGCTCGGATGAGCGCCCCACCAGCCCCAGCGCGGACAGGTAACGGCGCAAAGTAGGCAGCGTGATGTTCGTGGCGATCGACATCGGCATGACCAACCCCAGCCCGCGGCGATCCTCCGTCACGTAGGCGATGCCCAGCTTCAGCGCGTGATCGGGCGTCTTGATCGCAACTGGTTTGCCCTCAAAAAGGATCTCGCCTGTTTCCGCGGGCTCAATGCCAAAAAGCGCCAGCCCCACGTCCGTCCGCCGCGCGCCGATGAGGCCGGCAAAGCCCAGTACCTCGCCCTGGTGCACATCAAAGCTCACGTCGGCGAAGGCGCCTTCCTTGCCCAGCCTGCGCACGGACATCAGCAACTCGCCGCGCGGCGCCTCGTTCTTGGCAAAGAAGTCGCCGGCATCACGACCGACCATCTCGCGGATGACCTGGTCGCGCTTCACCTCAGCTTTTGGCCGCGACGAGATCAGCTTGCCGTCGCGCAGCACCGTAATGCGGTCGGCGATGCGGAAAACCTCCTCCATGCGGTGGCCGATAAAGAGGATCGCTACGCCCTGGCTGCGCAGCGTGTTGACCAGACGGAAGAGTTGATCGACCTCGTGCGCGGACAGGGACGCGGTGGGCTCGTCCATGATCAGCACACGCACTTTGAGCGAAATCGCCTTGCCGATCTCCACTGCCTGCTGCGCGGCCAGCGTCAGCCCGCGCGCCGGCATGCGCACATCGAGCCTGACGTCGAGCTGCGCCAGGATCGCTTCGGCGTCCTTGTACATGCGCCCCCAGTTGACGACCATGCCGCGGCTGCGGTGGCTGATGAAGATATT
>JACSRH010000188.1 GCA_014879855.1 Caldilineaceae bacterium
GGCAGCAGCCGCTGGTGCTCGGCCACGTGCTGGCGGAAGTCGGCAAGCAACGCGTCGTAGTCGCCGCGCAGCCGCGCCGCTTCGTCGCTGTATCCCATTCGCTCCGCGGCGTCCTGCGCGGCTTTCAGGCCAAAGAGAATCCAGGCCGGCGTGGTGTATTCGCTGCGCTTGCCGCCAACGCCGCCGTCGCCAAAGGTGGCGGGCAGCAGGGCAACGCGGCCGCCTTTGGCATCGACCTCACGCCGCGCCTGCGCGCGCAACCCTTCGATGTAGGTGACGCCGTTGCGGATCGTCGGCCACAGCTCCTCCAACTGGTCGTCGTCGCCGGCCAGCTCCATCTGCCGAATCATGGTGGCGATGGCGATGCCGGTTTCCTTGGCATGAAACTGCATCCGTGCGATCGAGCCATCCGCGTGCACGTGCTTGAGCAGCACACCGATGGCGCGCTGCGCGTCGTCGCCGTAGCCAAGGTAATGCGCCGCCTCCAGAAAGAAGTGGCCGTCCACCACCCACAGCCCGCGGTAGACGGTCGGGCCGACCTGAAAGACGGGCAAACCGTCCTTGATCTCGCGCGCCTGCAAAATATTGCGCGCCAGCGCCACGATCATCTCCTGCACCGCGGGGTCGGGCACGGTGAAGGTGTGGCGCAGCAGCGGGTGCTCCTGCCAGAAGCGCCGCGTCTCCGCCAATGCGCGTTCGGCCCAGGCATAGTCCAGCCCCGCCTCCTCCTGGTAATTGAGCGGCAGGAGGAGCGCGCCGCGCAGCGTCTCGCCGCCGGCGACGATCTGTGGATCTGTCGCCATGCTGCCCACGGGCCGGAAGCCGGTCGGGTGGAAGTGCACCAGCCGCTGCGGCGACGCGATCAGCACAAGCTCGCCTGGCGCGGCTTCATCCGGGTCTTCGGCGTGATATTCGCTGGTGGCGCGCCAGAATTCGGGGCGCTCGAAGCGGTCGAGCGGCGCCGCGTAGAGCGCACGCGCCGGCGCCACCGAGCGGCCGGTGAAGAAAACGTTCTGCTCGGTCAGGTCGATGTGCAGCCCAGTCAGCAGCTCGTCTATCTCTTCGTTGACCGCGATCTCCCACAGCACCACATCGGTGCGGCGACCCCTGGCATCCTGGTGGGCAAAGGTGCGCAGCGTCAGCACGGCGGTGGGGTAGGTGAGGGTCGTGACGACGACCGGGGTGCGGGCGTCCTCGGTGCGCTGCGTCACGTGCAGTGGCTTGTCCGCCGAGATCAAACTGAACTCGATCACCCGGCGGAAGCGCCAGCTATGGGAGAGCAATTGCTCAAAGCCGTAGAGGAGCGCGCCTTCTTCGCTTACCAGCGACTTGTACGGATCGTCGGGAAAGCAAAGGTTGGTCCAGCGATTGGGCGGGGCAAAGCGGAAATCGATCGTTCGTGACGCGTTCATTGGATACTCTCTCACTTGCTTGCCTGATCGTGCCGATGCAGCCGGGTAGAAAAATGGCACGCGGATGGCGCGGATTGAACGGATTGTTGCGGATTTGGATCAGCGGAAATCCGCCCGATCCGCGTCACCCGCGTGCTATTGGTCACGCCGCCGGCCGCACCAGTTCAACTGAATAACTGTTATGGCTGATTTGTTCGCCCGCTTGCATCAGCGCCAGGTCAAGCACACAGGCGCCGGCCGCTATATCTGCTGGCAGGTCAAGCGTAACAAGGCCAAGCGCCGCCACGCTGTCCGCTTCAATCCGGAGCGCGTCCAGCTCCGCTTGTGCAATCACCTTCTCCTCACGCAGCAGGCGCACATGCAGGCGACAGGTCGTCAGCGCCATGTGCCTGTCGTTGACAAGCCAGCAATTCACCTGGAAGGGACGGTCGTGGCTGCCCAGATCGGCGCCGATCAACACTTTGTCCCGCAGCAGATCCGCCCCCACCAGCACCGGCTGGTAGACCTGCTGCAGCGTGTGATAGCCCTGCTTGGGCACGCGCGTGTAGGAAAGCACCGACCAGGTGATCGACGGCCAGCAGTCCATAAACATAAACTGGAAGAGCGAGCCGATCTTGCTGTACTTGTGGCGGCGGTAGCGCTCGATAGCGAACTTGAGCAGCTCGGCCTGATAACGCTGCGAATTTTCGACAAACTCCTCCAGCGACGCACCGGTCTCGATGCCGGCGACATGGAAGGTCTGGTCGTACTGGAAGTCGTGGTAGGCGAGCCCGCGCCAATCCGGCGGCCACTGGTCGCCCCCGCGCATCTGCCGCACTTCGTCCGCCGAGGGCAGCGCCTGCGCGCCAAACTCGGTCAGGATCGGCGCGCCGGGCAGCGTGACGTAGTCGCGCATCTTGCCCACATACCAGCCCGGATAGGCGTGCTCGCTGAACTCCGAGGTGGCGCGCACGTAGCGCGACGAGTCGCACTGGGCCGCGGCCTGGGCCAGCACCGGGTTGAGGATGACCTTGTTGTGAAACGACGACTCATTCTGCGTGCACCAGAGCGCGATGCAGGCGTGGTTGTAGAGGTGATTGACCATCGCCTGCACCTGGCGCACCGCCTCCTGCGTGAAGCGCGGGTCGGTGGTGTAGGCCCACTGCAGCGCAAAGTCCTGCCAGACGACGATGCCGGCGCGGTCGCAGGCGCTGTAGAACTCGTCGCGGTTGATGTGCACGCAGACGCGCACGCCGTTGATGTGCGCGGCCTTGAGCAGCTCGATGTCGCGGCCGATCATGGTCGCGTCGTACTCGCCCAGCCAGAGCGTCGGGATGACGTTCGTGCCGCGCACGAAGAAGCGCCGGCCGTTGATGGTCCAGTCGCCGGTGTGCGGGTCGAGGTGAATCTGGCGGATGCCAAACTCCGTTTCCCAGCGCGCGATCTGGCCCGCGTCACCCAGTTCGACCGCCAGTGTGTAGAGGTAGGGCTCGCCAATGTCCCACGGCCACCACAGCCGCGGCTCGGCCACATGCAGCACCGCCACGTGGTGGGTGCAGCCGCGCCCCACCGCCACCGTCTGCTCGACTGTGTGATCGCCCAGCGCCACGCGCAGCGGCAGCTCGCCAGCCAGGGTGCTGTCGATCTCCAGCTCGACGCGCACAATCGCCTGCTGACCGCTGGTTTCCAGATCGTCGCGGTGGCTGAAGAGGGTCGAGGCTGCGCCGGGCGTCAGCGTCGCCGCCGCGCGCACATTTTTGACAAACGCAGCGGGCCGCACCTCGACGGAAACATCGCCCCAGATGCCGCCAGAGTTCTGCTCCTGCCCCGTCGCCAGATCCCAGCTTCCTGGTCGCGCGTCCCAGTGGTTAAGAATGCCCTTGATGATCCACTTGTGATCCGGCCAGACCGCGCCCGGCTCCTCCTTCGGGCAGTCGACATCGACCTGGAGCTGATTCTCTCCTTCATGCAGCACATCGGTGATCTCGAACTCGAAGGGCTGGAAATAGCCGGCGTGGCTGCCCAGCCGCTGCCCGTTCAACGTCACGTCGGCAAAGTAGTCCACGCCGCGGAAGATAAGGAAGGCGCGTTCGCCGCTCGCCAGCGCCGGCGCGGCGAAGCTGCGCGTGAAGCGCACGCGGCCGTCGAAGCTCTCCAGCCCACGCAATTGCCAGTTCATCGGCAGCGCCATCGTGCCGGCCGGTGGCAGATTTTCCCGGTTCTCTGTGATCGAGCCGTCGGCCTGCACCGTAGTCCACGCCAGCGGCTGATACTCCCACGCCCCGCTCAGATCGATCCGTTGTGCCATCTTGCCAAATCCTCTGTATGCTTCAGTGGAGACAATCGCTTTTGGAAGTGACTGTCACCTGGATATAGGGTTATTCCACCAGCTCTTTTTGTGCGTCGAGCCGCTGCCTGACCATCTCATTGACCGGCGCGCCGGCTTGCTGCAAAGCCAGCACACACGCACCGAGCACGGGCGGCAACTCTGGCATGACGACGCGCGCCAGCGGGAGCACATCACCCAGCGCGGCGCGGAACGGCGCCAGCACCGGCTCGCCCGCACGCCACAGTCCCCCCGCCAAAGTTACTTCGCAGGGCGCCTCTCGCCAGCCCAGCCGTCGGGCGACGGCCGCCGCCATACGCGCCAGTTCATGCATCCCCTGGCGGATCAATTGTTGCGCCAGGTCGTCGCCCGCCTCAGCCGCGCTGATCACCAGCGGCGCAAAGCCGGCGATTTCGCGCTTGGCGATGCCCTGCGTGTACAGGCGATAGTGAATATCAAGCATATTTTGCAGACCCAACTGTTGCTGCACCGGCTCCAGCAGAGCGCTCTGCCAGCGCCCGTCATAAGCGCCGACGGCAAGCCGGATTGCGTTCCAGCCAAACCAATAGCTGCTCCCCTCGTCGGAGATGAGGTGTCCCCAGCCACCGGCCTGCCAGCGTTCGCCCTGGCCGTTCATGCCAAAACAGGAGGAGCCGGTGCCCGCGATCAGGGCAATGCCAGGACGTCCGGCCAATCCGCCGGCCAGCGCAATACGGATGTCGTGATCGACGCCGACAGCCTGTCCAAGCCCCAACTCCTGCGCCACCCAACGCACGATGTCGCGGTCGGCTTCGGAGACCACGCCTGCCATGCCAAAGAAAACACTGTCAAAAGATGTTGCTGGCAGTCCGGCCTGACGGCGCGCCGCGGTGACTGCCGCGCCAATGCCGACGATGGCGCCCTTCGCGCCCACACTGTCGATCCCCGATGGGCCTGCCTGCCCCACGCCCAGAATACGCCCCGTCTCGTCACAGATGGCGACCTGGGTCTTGGTGCCGCCGCCGTCGATGCCTAGAAAACTGTGCGCCACGATCACGCCACCACGCCTTCCACCCACTGGCTGCGCGGTTTGACAAAGGCCTTGACGACCTGGATCTCTGTTCCGTCTTCGCTGGTCAGCCGGTACGCCCCAGCCGCGGCGGGCACGACAAAGGTCTCCGCGTAATGGAAGCGCTGACGCTCACCGTTGGCCGTTTCCAGCAACACCGTGCGCCCTTCGACCAGGCTGAGCACATGACAGGAGCCGTCGGTGTGCACATCGATGCTGGCGCTGAATTTGTAACGGTGCACGTCGTAGAAATGATTGCGGTGGGTGGGTTGGTGAATCAATTCCCAGCCTGGGCCGCTATCGATCACACGCGGCTCGGCAATAAACTCGGCTGCGATGCGGGCGCCTTTGCGGTTGAAGTAGAGATTCTCGAACGCGCGATCGATATTCAAGGGTCGCGGCCGGCCGTCGAGGTCGAGGCGCATCCAGTCGTACATTTTGAAGGTGAAAATATAGGGAGTGGCGCTGATCTCCAATACCAGGGCATCGGTTCCCGAACAGTGAATTGTGCCGTTAGGAATCAGGAAGAGATCGTGTTTGCGCGCGGGGTGCGACTGTACGAAGCGCTCGATATCCACGGGCGCGGCGTGCTGAAAGCTGTGATCCAGCGCGGCGCGGAACGTTGCCGGATCGACATCTTCGTGGAAGCCCAGAAAACAACGCGCGTCCGGCCCGGCTTCGAGGATATAATAGGTCTCGTCCTGGGTGTAGACTTCGCCAAAGTGGCGGCGGATATAGTCGGGGCGTGGATGGCATTGCACTGACAGATTGCCGCCGTCGAAGGTGTCGAGAAAGTCGAAACGAATGGGAAACTCGTAGCCAAACGCAGACGCGCTTTCGCCGGTGATGTCGTGCGGGTCGCGGTGCATCAGAAAATCGAAGGAGACTTCGAGCAGCAGGCCATCGCTTGCAAAGACCAGGCCATTTTCCGGCACGATCAGTTCAAAAGACCATGCGTAGTTGGGCACATCTTGCGCCAGTTGGGACATGTGCTGGCGAATCCACTGACCACCCCACGGCCCCGGCTCGAACCAGGGGCGCACGCGGAAGAAGCTGTGCGCCAGCCGGTCAAGTCCGCGGCGCAGCGCGTCGCCGCGGGCAAAGGTGATCTCATCCGGGCGCTGGCCGTCAACGATCCAGTCGATGTGTGAATGCAACGCCAGTTTGTGCTGATTGGCCGCCACCCAGTCCACAAAGTAGCTGCGCTTGTAGGCCGGCTTGGGGTCGAGCGGCTGCGCGGCGCCCAGACAACTCACACTGCCCGCGCGCTGGCGAAACTGGATCTCATTTTTGGGCACATCCACATAGACCAGCGTGGCCTGCCAACCGCTCAAAGCCGCGCCACAGCCGTAGACAATGTTCAAGGGTGCGTTCGGGTCAGGGCGCAAAGTTTGCAGCGCGGTGGGCTCGAAAAAATCCGCCAGTCCGCCGGCAAAGCGGCAGCCAAAGATCGGGTCGTCGCCGCCCAGGAAGGGTGCGATCAGCGCGTCGATGGCCGCGGGCGGTTTGAGCGCAGTCGCGACATCCACCCAGTGGGCGCGCACGCCGTGAACCTGAAGTGCAGCATCGAGCCGCTCACGGAAATCCGCCCAGATCACGCCGGGGTAACCATCGATCACGGCTTGCCCAGCGCCGGCTAACTGCTGCGCCAACGCGGCAAAGCCGGTCTCGATCTGCCCTGGCCCCAGCTCTGCCGACGGATAGATGTTGTACTGGCCGGCGACGGCTTGCTGACCAGTTTCCGCCACGCGCGCCGGCATCAAGTTCTGCGTGGTTTTGCGCCACGGATTTGGCAAGGTCACGCTTATTCTCCCTGGTCTGGACGGCTGAAGTCGTCTTCGTAGCGGGTGATGTCGGCTTGCTGCCAATTGCCAAAGGCGACCTCCAGCACGCGCGCGTCCGGACCGCGACTGGCGAGACGATGCCTGGTGTTGGCTGGAATCCAGATTTCGTCGCCGGCGCTTGGGTGCAGAATCTCTTCCCCCACCTGCACCTCGCAGCCGTCGTCGAGAATGACCCACAGCTCGGCGCGCGCCGTGTGCGATTGCAGGCTGAGGCGCGTGCCGGCTTTGACGGTCATCAGGCTGACGGTGACGTCTTCGTTGAAGGCGTATTGTTTGAACGATCCCCAAGGGCGACTGATGAAATCGACCGTTGGTTTTTCAGCGGGGATCGGCTTGGTCACATAGTTGGTCATCTCAGCTTATCTTTCCATCTCGTGTTTTAGCTCTTGCAAATAATCAGAACGTTCCATCACCATCGGCTTGCCTGCCTTTGCCACCACCACCAGCCGAAAATTGCGTTCAGCGACCGTGCCGTAATCATGACCTGCCTCACTGGAAAGGATGCCCCAGTAGACCAGCGGCTCGTCGCCCACATTGATCGTGCGATGCGCGGTGCGCCCCGGCACATAAACAATGCGATTGGCTTCGAGCGGCGCGGCGCGGCAGGCGCCGGTGTGCTCATCTTCCAGCAGCATCATGCCGCGCCCGCGCACGCCAATGTAGACTTCGGCCGCGGGTCGCCAGGCATGGAGATGGCCCTTGGTCATGAAGTATTCCCGACCCACCTTGCCCGGCATCAGTATGCCTAGCCCGTAGTGGATCTGCCCCGCGCCGTCATGATCCTCGATTTGGGTCACACTGTAGAGAAGGGGGTTTTCAGCAAGCATTTGTTGGCAGGCATTCTGATCGGCAAAGATGGCTTGAACGTCAGCCAGATAGCGGGTGATAGGGAGACGTCCCTTGATCACAGCCGTGACCGGATCAAATTCCAGCGTGTCTTCAAAGACAGGTGCAATCGGCATACCCATGTATCGCCACAGCCTTCTGTTTGCATAAAGATATTGAGTTATCTGTGAAGTTGTATACAGCAATCATATCAACCGTAACAACAGTTGTCAATACAGCAAATCAATACAGCAGAAATTATCACTTTATAACACGCTTTCGTGTAACTTCCACACTCCAGACACTAGTAACGCGCCTCATCGACTTCAATCCCAGATCCACTGTTGACAATCTCCGCTCTTGGTGTTATAGCTTGATAATTAACTTTCTTGGCGGCCAAGCCGCGGAGTTCATCATGCAGAAATTGCCCGCCGAATTACGCAGAGATCAGATCGCCGCCTACGTGCACGAACATGCGACAGCTACGGCTGATGAGTTAGGGGATCGGTTTGGCGTCTCACTGATGACCGTGTGGCGCGACCTTACCACGCTCGAAGATGCAGGCCGCGTACGCCGTGTACGCGGCGGCGCGGCGCGGCTCGAACGCCGCGCCGATGCCGAACCACTCTACGACAGCAAGCGCGTCCTCAATTCCCTGGCAAAGGAGCGGATCGCCCGCTATACTGTCGAGCACTTTGCCAAGGATGGCGACATCTTGTTTATGGAGGCCGGCACAACAGTGGCAGCCATGGTGAAATATCTCAGCGTCTACCAGCATCTGACCGTCATCGGCAATGGCCTGGGCACGATGAATGAGCTGGCGCGCCTGTCGCCAAACGTCAGCGTCTACTGTTGCGGTGGGATGTTGCGCCCCGTGGCATTTACCTTTGTCGGGCCGCAGGCGGAGCAATATTTCCACGACATCAACGCTTCCACCTGTTTCCTGGGCGCCACCGGCCTTACACTGACCGAAGGCATTACCGACGTTAGCCTGCTCGAAATCCAGGTCAAGCGGGCGATGGCGGCCAGCGCCGACCAAGTGATCTTCCTGATGGACAGCAGCAAGTTTGGCGTGCGCTCGCTGGCGCGCATTGTGCCACTCAACGAAGTGGACGTGTTAGTGACCGATACGGACGCGCCGCCCCCATTTGTCGACGCGTTGCGCAACCTCGGCATCGACGTTCATCTTGCCTGACCGGGCAGATAGAAAGAGGGCGCCTGGCATGGCAATCAGCGTTTTCGACCTTTTCAAAATTGGCATCGGCCCGTCCAGCTCACACACGGTCGGCCCCATGCGCGCGGCGCGTCAATTTGCGCTCCGGCTGCAACAGGACAGCTTGCTGTCCAATGTGGCAGCCGTGCGCACCGAACTCTTCGGCTCGTTGGGCGCCACTGGCAAAGGGCACGGCACGGACAAGGCGGTGATCCTCGGCTTGCTCGGTGAAAAGCCCGACACCGTCGACACGACCACGGTCGCGGCGCGCATCGACGCCATCCGCACCACACAGCGATTGAACCTGCTGAACACACAGCCGATCACCTTTATCGACAAGCAACATATCCTCTTTCGACGCACGGCGTTGGCCTATCACCCCAACGGCATGACTTTTGCTGCGCTCAACAGCGATGGCGCCTTTCTCGACGCTGCCACCTATTACTCGGTGGGCGGCGGTTTTGTCGTGGATGAGACGGCGATCGGCGCCGGCCGCATACAGGAGGATACTGCGCTCTTACCCTATCCTTTTGACAATGGAGAGGAATTGCTGCGCCAGTGTGAGCAGCATCGCATGAGCATCAGCCAGATCATGCAGGAAAACGAGCAGGTCTGGCGCAATGAGGCGGAAATACGCGCTGGTCTGCTGCATATCTGGGAAGTCATGCAGGATTGCGTCCGGCGCGGCGTCACGTCGGAAGGGATCCTGCCGGGCGGCATGAAGGTGAGACGTCGCGCCGCTGAACTGCATCGCAAGCTGATCGAGCGTCCAGAAGCCAACCTGCAGGATCCGCTCAGCGTGATGGATTGGATCAATGTCTACGCCATCGCGGTCAACGAGGAGAACGCGTGGGGTGGCCGCGTTGTCACCGCACCGACCAACGGCGCGGCTGGCATCATCCCCGCGGTGCTGCACTACTATGCACGTTTTGTGCCTGGCGCTTCGGAAGAAGGCGTCATTCGTTTTCTGCTCACCGCCGGCGCTATCGGTGCGCTCTACAAGAAGAACGCCAGCATCTCCGGCGCGGATGTGGGCTGCCAAGGCGAAGTGGGCGTGGCCTGTTCGATGGCCGCGGCCGGCCTCGCCGAAGTGCGCGGCGGCACGCCCGACCAGGTGGAGAACGCCGCTGAGATCGGCATGGAGCACAACCTGGGGCTGACGTGTGACCCAGTAGGCGGCCTGGTGCAGATTCCATGCATCGAGCGCAACGCCATGGGTGCGGTCAAGGCGATCAACGCGGCGCGCATTGCCCTGCGCGGGGACGGCACGCACTACGTCTCGCTCGACAAGGTGATCAAGACCATGCGCGAGACCGGCGCCGACATGAAGACGAAGTATAAGGAAACCGCACGCGGTGGGCTGGCGGTCAACGTCATTGAATGTTGAGGAAAATTAAACATGGAAACAGCAACAGATGTCCGGCAGTTAACAACCGCAGAGCTGGAAGCCGGACTGGATTACATCCGCCAGGCGCCGCGCGACGCCGGCGTGCTGGAGCTGATCGTGCGGCGGCCGGCTGTTGATGGCCGCGAGGTGCTGGAAGAGGGCGAACTCGACCTGCGCGGCGGGCTGGTCGGTGACACGTGGCAGGCGCGCGGCAGCTCGCGTATGCCGGATCGTTCTCCCCACCCTGACATGCAGTTGAACCTCATCAATGCCCGTCTCATTGCCTTGCTGGCGCAGGACAAAGCGCGCTGGCCGCTGGCAGGGGATCAACTTTACGTCGACCTGGACTTGAGCGAGGAGAACCTGCCGCCGGGCACGCGGCTGACCATCGGCGCGGCGGTCATCGAAGTGACCGACCAGCCGCACATTGGCTGCAAGAAATTCGCCGCCCGCTTCGGCGCAGACGCGGTGAAATTTGTCAACTCGCCGGAAGGCAAGGCGCTGCACCTGCGCGGCATCAACGCCAAGGTGGTGCAGGGCGGGACGATTCGCGCGGGAGATACAGTCAGAAAGATATGAGAA
>JACSRH010000200.1 GCA_014879855.1 Caldilineaceae bacterium
CGCAGCCCAGCGTGCTTCCCGACGCTGTCACCCACCTGCTCGCCCAGGCGCCCGACTCCCCGCTGAGTGCGCCTGACTCTCCGTTGGGTGCGCCCGTCTCGCCCCTTGTCGAACCCGCACTGGTCACCTACCGCGGCGCAACCGCCTACACGGGGATGTCGCCGATCGAACTCGCCTACGACGCGCAGCTTTGGCGTTATGTCGATGACCCGGATGCGCCGGCGCTGATTCATGCCACCTTTGCCCCGTGCACCCTTCTGCTGCGACAAGGGGGCACCGAAGCGCTTTATCAGGGCGAAATTGACCTGGGCGAATGGCATTGGTTTGTGTTGCACTATGGCCCCGGCGCGCCTGATATCCTGCTTTACACCGTCCTGCTCGACCCCTACGCCGCCGCGTTTGCCCTGGAAGTGCCGCCCACCGGCGCCGCAGCCGCACGCGCCGCCTGCATGGCGGACGCCGAAGCCGTGTTGGCGACCTTCGTCACCACCGATCCGGCGGTGCACCCGACGGGCGCCAACCCAGCAACGGAAGCGCCTTTCGCCGTCACGGATGCCACCGGCTGGCCTGTTTTTGCGACGCCGTTTTTCACCCTGCAACACCCGCCGGGGTGGGCATCGGCTGTGCAGCCAAAGAACTTAAGCAGCGGCTATTGGGAGTTCACAGGCATTCTCCCCACGTCGCTGGCCGCGCACTTCCAGGTGCGGCCCAGTGTATGGGTGGTGAGGGAGGCCAATCCGGAAGGGCTGCCGTTGGCCGATTGGGTGGAGCGCCAGTCGCCCGGCGAGCGGGCGAGCGTCGTCATCGAGTCGCGGGCGCTGACGCTCGGTACGCAACCGGCGCTGATGGTAGAACATTACTTTGACGGCGTTGGCGACACCCTCCTCGTCACCTGGACCGCGTGCGGCGACGCCATCGTGCAGATCAGCACGGGCGGCGCGCTGCGTGACGACCTGCAGAACGAACTGGAGCAGATCTATATGCAGATGGTCGATAGCTTTCGCTGCGCACAAAGTGAGTGAGCCGCCGATGCACGCACCCAACCACCCACCTCACGATGTGGACGCTTTGCTGGCGGCCTTCGACGGCGAACAGTTGATGGCTGACTTAGAGACGCTCGGCGCCATCGGGCGGGAACGCGGCGGTGGGCTACAGCGCATGGCCTACAGCGAAGCCGATCTGGCCGCGCGCCGCTGGGTGTTGGCGCAAATGCAGGCGCTGGGCATGGGCGCAACGCTCGACGCCGCGGGCAACGTGGTCGGCTACCTGCCCGGAAGCGAGGCGCGGCCCGCGCTGGCGCTCGGTTCGCACACCGACAGCGTGCCGGGCGGCGGCATGTTCGACGGCGCGCTGGGCGTGCTGGCCGCGCTGGCCTGTGTGCGCACGCTGCGCGGCCAGGGCGTGAAGCTGCGCCACCCGCTGCTGCTGCTCGACTTCGCCGCCGAAGAGGCCACCACCGCAGCCAGCCCGCTCGGCAGCCTCTCCTTCACCGGCCACCTCACCGCCGATGCGCTCGACGGCCCCGCGTGGCATGGCGGCTCCACAAACGAACTGCTGGCCGCGCGCGGCTTTGACAGCGCCGCCCTGATCGCCAACCACCCGCCGCTGCCGCTCGCCGCCTTTGTGGAGCTGCACATCGAACAGGGCGATCAACTGCTGGCGCCGCGCACCCCGATCGGTGTGGTCGAAGGCATCGTTGGCATCCGCCGCTATTATGTCACCTTTGAGGGCCAGGCCAACCACGCCGGTACAACGAGTATGGCGCGCCGCCGCGATGCGCTGGTGGCCGCCGCCCCCTTCATCACGACGGTGCGCGACGTGGCGGTCGCACATGGCATCGTGGGCACGATCGGGCGCATCGACGTGCAGCCGGGCGCGCCCAATGTGATTCCAGGCCGCGTCGTGCTCGACGTGGAAATTCGCGACATGGCAAATAGCACCCTCGACCGCGCCGAAGCGGCGCTGCATGACGCGGCGGCCGCCAGCGGCGCGCAGATGGTGCACGGCCATCGCAAGGAGCCGACGCCGGCCGATCCCCAGCTGATGGCCGCGATCCAACGCGCCTGCGCCCGGCTCGACCTGCCGCGGCGCACGCTGCCCTCCGGCGCCGGCCACGACGCCATGAACCTGGCGGCGATCTGCCCGTACGCCATGATCTTCGTGCCGAGTGAGGGCGGCGTCAGCCACGCGCCGGACGAATTCACGCCAGCCGCGGAGTGCATCGCCGGCGGCCGCGTGCTGCTGGCAACGCTGCTCGACCTCGACGAAAGGCTGTGACACCATGCGCCAACTGATTGATCTGCTGCTCACCAACGCGGCGCAGGTGGTGACCTGCGCCGCGGCTGGCCCCAAACGCGGCGCCGCGCTCGCGGACGTGGGCGTGATCGAAGAGGGCGCGGTCGCGGTTGACGGCGGCGTGATCGTGGCGGTCGGCCCGGCCGCGGCGCTGCATGGCCGCTTTGCCCCGCGCACCACGCTGGATGCCACCGGCAAGGTGCTCTGCCCCGGCTTTGTCGACTGCCACACCCACCTGGTCTTTGGCGGCGAGCGCGTCGCCGAGTTCGAGCGCAAGCTGGCCGGCGTCACCTACCAGGATCTGCTGGCCGCAGGCGGCGGCATTCTCGCCACGATGCGCGCCACGCGCGCGGCCTCGGTGGCGGAATTGTTTGAGGCTGGGCGCCGCCACCTGGCGACGATGCAGCGGCTGGGCGCCACGACCGTCGAGATCAAGAGCGGCTACGGGCTGGACACCGCCAGCGAGCTCAAGCTGCTCACCGCAATCGAGCAATTGGCCGGCGCCACGCCGCTCGACATCGTGCCAACTTTTTTGGGCGCGCACGCGATTCCACCCGAATATGCCGGCCGCGGCGACGATTATGTGGACCTGCTCTGTTCGGAGATGCTGCCGGCGGTGCACGATTGGTGGGGGCGCTCCCGCTTTGCCGCGTCCGGCGCGCCGCTCTTTCAGGATGTCTTTTGTGAGGAAGGCGTCTTTGATGTGGCGCAGTCGCGCCGCATCCTGGAGGCCGGTCTGCGCTTTGGGTTGCGACCCAAAATCCACGCCGACGAGTTTGTGGCGCTGGGCGGCAGCACGCTGGCGGTCGAGCTGCGCGCCATTTCCGCCGACCATCTCGACGTGACGCCGGCGGCGGAGATCGCCACGCTGGGCGCGTCGGAGACCCTCGCGGTGCTGCTGCCGGGCGTCAACCTGCACCTCGGCAGCCACCATTTTGCCGACGCGCGCGCGCTGATCGACGCGGGCGCCGCGCTCGCGCTGGCAACCGACTTCAACCCCGGCTCCGCACCCATCCTCTCGCTGCCGCTGGTGATGGCGCTTGCCTGCCGCTATCAGCACCTCACGCCGGGGGAGGCGCTCAACGCGGTGACGATCAACGCGGCGCACGCCGTCGGCCTCGGCGACCGGCTTGGCTCGCTGGAGGTGGGCAAGCAGGCCGATGTGCTGGTGATCGACGCGCCGGATTACCGCCACCTTGTCTACTGGCTGGGAATAAACCTGGTTGCCGCGGTGGTGAAGCGCGGTCAAGTGCTGGCGATTTAGGGCTGTGGCGTGGATCAACGGCAGGGGATCATTACCAGCGGTGGATCATTACCAGCGGTGGATCAGGCGACTCAAGGGGAATCCAGCGACTGCTGAGGCGCTTGGGGGTCAGCGGCAGGAAACATGCGGGCGCGCCAGTTTTGCCACCAGCCAATCGCCAGCGGACCGCCGTCCACCAGGGTGAGTTGGTCGCCCCCTTGCAGCAGCGTGGCGGCCTGGGCATAGCCCTGCTCGATCAGGGTGGTGGAATGACCGAAATCGGCAGGATCGATCGGGTCGTCGGTCCAGAGCGGCAGGTAGTGAAGACGCACGCGGCGCGCTGTCTCGGTCAGATGGAGGTCGTGGTCGGCCTGCAGACGCAGCATGGTGGAGACGGTCTGGTTGATGTGAGCAGTGACGCCATGCAGCCGTTGCGCTGGCGGCTCGGCATCGGGCTGGTGCAGGTGCAGCGCATAGATTTCGGTGGCGCCGCGGTCAAGCGCCACGCGCAGCGGTAAAGGCGTGACCGTGCCGCCGTCGACGTAGCGCTCGCCGTTGACCTCCCACGGCGGGTGCATGGGGGTGAGCGCTGTGCTGGCCATTAAGGCATCGAGCACACGGTCGTGCGGGTCGTCGCCAAAAACGTGCAACTGTCCGGTGCGGAGATGAGTGGCGGTGACATAGAGTTTGCTGCCCTGCAGATCACCAAAGGTGAGCGCTGGTGTGCAGCCGTTGGTTTGCAGGAACTCGTAAAAGCTCCGGTTATCGTACAAGCTATCTTGGCCGCTCAAAAAACGCCAAGCCACCCACATCTTGGCGCCGGGATAGACGCGAGCGGTGGTAACGTTGCGCCATACCTGTGCAGCGCGATCCATCTCAGCCATCGTTGGCGCCATTGCCAGGAACGTTCCGTTGAGCGCGCCTACGGAACAACCGACGATCAGATCCGGGACAATTTTGTTTTCCAGCAGCACACGCAGCGCGCCAACTTGCATGGCGCCCAACGAACCGCCGCCGCTCAGCACAAACGCTCGCTTCAAGCGCCACCTCCCGCGGCCCGCCGCTGCTCCTCGGCGCACTTCGGACAAAAGCGCGGGTCGGCCAATTCCTCCATGTGTTTGGTGCAGACGGCAAAAGTCACCTGGACTTGCCCGCGCAGGAAACGTTTTGCGACGGTGGCCTCCAAGGCCAAGTCTCGCGAATTGCTGGCAATCAGTATCTCTGGCACTGGGCAGGCGTCGCAGTAACTGCGCTTCCAGGGGTGAGAGTTGGCGGGATTCGCCTCCAACAAACGGCACTCTTCTTTATTTTTGCCACGGAAGTAGTCACCGTAGAAGTAGCGGCAGTTGACCGGTTTGTGCATCAGAACACTGTCATCGTCAGGAAAAAGAAGACTGCATCGTGGTGTGCAGTCTCAACCATCATCATTGGCGCCGCGCAAAAATCAATTCTTCCAGAAAGGCGACTGATCATCGTCGAAGTCATCGTCAAGGCCGTCATCAAAACTGCCGCCCCGGTCGGAGTCATCCTCCATTTCATCGCGCAGCGATTCTGGATCAATAAAGAGACGATCAGCCAGACTTTCAATACGTTTGCTTTGCTCTGGCAGCAGGTAACCAAATTCCTGTTCTAGTCCCAGCAAGGTCTCAAGCTCAGCTTCGAGCAGATGATAGTCGCTGTGCGACAGCGGCTCCCCTGGTCCGCCGGACATGCGGTGGCCTTCCAGGTACGACTCATAATCTGGACAGGTGTCTTCTTCCGGCGGCAATGCAAACAGATCGTCTTCGTCGTCGATCCAGGCGGTCGGCTCGGACAATTCCCATTCTGGCGTTGTTCGCTCCGGGCTGTCGGTGCTATTCTGCGCCCGGCTTGCAGCCTGGTGTCCCACGGCCGTGGGCGAGACGCGGCGATCAAACGCGTAGCCGGCGCCATCTTCCTTGACGCGCAACATGCTGTACTTGTGCAACACCATGTGGAGGTCGTCCGGTGGCACCGCGCCGCTGAACAGATCGCGCCCGATCAGCAAAGCAGCCAGCTCCCAGGTGGGGATCACCTTGTCGGCGCGGCGCAATGCAGCGACGATTTCCTCCGCCGCCAATGCCATTCGCATGTTCTGCTCCTGGATCGCCTCTTCGTCACGGCTCTCGCGCGGCTGCAAGCGCACCAGATAGCTGCCTGCTTCCGCATCCTTCACCGTGATCATGATGTCATCACGGCTCTGGCCGCCCTGATAGTCGATCCATTCGCTAAACGCCACCCCCAACCGCAGCGACCACATCTTGCGCTCGATGGCAGCTTCTGCGCGCAGCGAAGGGCCACCCAGCAATTCAACCGAAAGATGACGCAAATCCGGGCGATGATTTTGGAAAAACTGCGGGAAAAAGATAGCGTGCTCGAGTTCATCGAGCAATAGATACCCACGGCGCGCTTCTTCCGCGGCCAGCGGATGCCGGAAGGTGTTGCCTTGTAACAAATGCGAAAGCCAACCAAAACGGCTGGGTGCAACCGGCACCGCCTGATAGATATCGCGCACCGCCCGATAGATAGCGCGGCGCGCGCCTGTCCCCAACGGTCGCTGGCGCCCAATGGTCGTAAGCAGCGCGTCGATGGAAAGCGGCTGCTGAGAAGCGCTTAAAGCGCGGGCGACGCACGTCGTATAACTTGGATACCGTTCTGACTTTGCCATACGCACCTTCTCTCCTATCTCGTCATCAGTCTGGGGAGATTATCCCACAGGATGTGCAAAATGTCTATTGTCCCGGCGAAAACGGGATGCGTCGCACAAATTGCGTTTTGCAAGCTGCTAAAGATGCGTTACGCTGCTCACCGTTCGCTAGTGTACTCCTATTCAGGCAGTGTACTGTCGGGCGGCTCACTTTATCATTGCATTTACCTTTCAATCCATCAAGAATTATTGCATTTATTTGGAGAAGTTTGATGCACGCTGACCCTTTCACCGCAGCATCACCCACGTTGGCCGAGGCGAAGTTTATTACCGGGCTGCGCTGCTTGCGCTGTGGCGCGGACTATGCGCCCAACGCCATTGAATATGTGTGTAATTGCCGCCCCAACCGCGGCAGCGATCTCGGCACGCTGGATGTGAGTTATGATTATGCAACCGTGGCGCACAGCCTGACGCCCGCCGCTTTGCAGGCCGACCCGGATCGTTCGATTGGGCGTTTCTGGCCGCTGCTGCCCATTGCGCAGCGCGCCAGTTTGCCGCCGCTGCCGGTGGGTGGCACGCCGTTGTTACCCGCGCCCCGCCTGCGTCGCCAACTCGCGCTGCCCAACCTCTGGCTTAAAGATGACGGTCGTAATCCGAGCGCATCGTTCAAGGATCGGGCGTCTGCCATCGCCGTGGCGCGTGCGCAGGCGGCAGGACGCGCCATCGTGGCAACGGCAAGTACGGGCAATGCCGCGGCCGCGTTGGCAGGACAGGCGGCCGCAGCAGGGCAGGCGACCGTGATCTTTGTGCCCAAGAGCGCGCCGCCCGCTAAGATCGCGCAGCTGCTCGTCTATGGCAGCACCGTGTTGGCGGTGAATGGCAGCTATGACGACGCGTTCGACCTGTGCACAGAAGCGTGTCTGGAGTTTGGCTGGTACAACCGCAGCACCGGCTACAACCCCTACATGACTGAAGGCAAAAAAACCGTCTCTTACGAAATTGCGCTGCAACTGGCGGAGCAGAGCGGCGCAACCGCGCACAACCCCAACCGGCTGGTGACGCCTGACGCGGTCTTCGTCTCGGTCGGCGATGGCTGTATCATCGGCGGCGTGCACAAAGGCTTCAAGGACCTGCTGGCGCTCGGTTGGATCGACCATATGCCGCGTATTTACGGCGTACAATCCGCGCTCAGCCCTGCTTTGTACAACGCCTGGCGCAGCGACGCTGAGCTTCCCGCGCCAGTGAACGCCACCACGCGCGCCGACAGCATCAGCGTGGACGCGCCGCGCGATGCCGTCAAAGCCCTCGCGGCCGTGCGCGCAACCGGCGGCGCCTATCTCCTGGTCGATGACCGCGCGATCTTGCAGGCGATCCTGCCGCTGGCGCGATTGGGTGGGGTTTTTGCCGAGCCGGCCGGCGCCGCCAGCTATGCCGGGCTGCTCCAGGCGATGCGCGAGGGGTTGGTGCAGGAAGATGAAACGATCGTCGTTATCAACACCGGCAGCGGCTTGAAGGACGTGCGTGCAGCCATGGAAGTGACCGGCGAGGTGCGCGTGATTGAACCGGCGCTGGCGGCCGTGCGCGCCGCGCTGAAGCTGTAAAATCCGTCAGAGCTTCAGGTCAGCGCCAAAATAGACCGCGGATTTAGCGGATTCGGCAGATTCCCGCGGAATTTATTCAAAAACCCATTGGATTTGTCGTTCCCCAGCGGCGTTCAGCGCCACTGGGGAATGGGTCATAGAAATCGCTACGGGCGGAGAAGCACTTTGCCTTTGGTCTGACGCGCCTCCATGTAGGCGTGCGCCTCCGCAGCTTCGGCCAGCGGAAAGACGCGGTCGATGCGCACATCGAGTGCGCCGCGCTCCACCCAGGCAAAGAGCTCAGCGGCGCGCTGCAAAAGCTCGTCGCGGGTGGCAATATAGGCGCCCAGACTCGGCCGCGTCAGATAAAGTGACCCCTTCTGATTGAGAAGCTGCGGATCGAACGGCGCCACCGGGCCGCTGGCCTGCCCCCACAACACCATGAGGCCGCGCGGTTTCAGACAATCCAGCCCACCGGCAAAAGTGCTCTGCCCCACCGCATCATAGACGACATCGACGCCGGCGCCGTTGGTGAGCCGTTTTACCTCGCTTACGAAATCAGTTTGCGTGTAGATGATGACCTCGTCGGCGCCGGCGCTGCGGGCGAGCGCGGCTTTCTCCTCTGTGCCGGCTGTCGCAATCACGCGTGCGCGGGTGCGCTTGGCAAGCTGCACCAGCAGGCGCCCTGCGCCCCCTGCCGCGGCGTGGATCAGCGCGGTGTGATGGCCGGCAAGCGCAAAGGTGCTGAACGCCAGATAATGCGCAGTCATCCCCTGCAACATCAGCGCCGCGGCCGTATCCATGGCAAGGCTGGTTGGCGTCACCACGAGCTTGGCAACTGGCGCAAGCGCGTACTGCGCGTAGGCGCCGTTGACCATACAGTAGGCGACGCGATCCCCCGGTTTGACCTCGGTGACATCGGGACCAATCGCGTCCACAATGCCGCTTGCTTCCATCCCTGGCGTAAAAGGCAGCGGCAGCTTATATTGTCCTGACCGCTGGTAGATGTCGATAAAATTCAGCCCGGCGTACTCGATCTTGATACGCGCCTGCCCCGGCCCTGGCTCAGGCACAGCGATCTCCGTCAGACGCAGTTTGTCCAGGCCGCCCGTTTCCTCAATTTGAATGGCCTCCATCATGTTTGCCACGATCACTTCCTCCATGAATCGATCGTT
The DNA here is from genome assembly GCA_014879855.1 of Caldilineaceae bacterium. Classification (GTDB taxonomy): domain Bacteria; phylum Chloroflexota; class Anaerolineae; order Caldilineales; family Caldilineaceae; genus Caldilinea. The sequence goes on from JACSRH010000200.1 coordinate 8,959, forward strand.
GAACAGCAGGTTGATAAGATGTCAAGTAACGTTTCAGCCAGATGCTCGCAGATCGATCCGCAAGCATCCGCTAGATCCGCGTTATCAGCGTTCCATTTCTTCACCGATCGCTGCCTGGCCTGAATAGTGACGATGTCAAGAGTATTGTTCAAGCGATGCCTGCGCTCACGCGGCCAGCCAACGCTTTTCAAGCTTGCAGATCATGGTGTAGGCCGGATCAAAGACGTTGCCGACCTCGTAATCGACGGCTTGGCCGAGCAGCGTCTGCGCATGGATCGGCGACAAGCCATACTCCTCCTGGAGCCAACGCGCCAGCTCAGTCGTGGCATGTTGCAGCGCCTGGTCGAGCGGTCGCGCGTTGCCCGCAGTCAGAAGATGGCTCGCGGTCTCACCGCGCGGCCAGGCAATCCGCCGTCCCTTTTGCAGATCCACCGTGAACCGTACATTGCAGGAAATCTCGACGCCTGTGCCCGCGATCTCGCCTGCGCCCTGCACCGCGTGGCCGTCGCCCAGGAAGAAGAGCGCCCCCGGCACAAAAACCGGGAAATAGACGGTGACGCCAGCGACAAAGCCGCGATAATCCATGTTGCCGCCTTGCGGGCCAGAGGTGGCCGTGGAAATGGCCTCACCGCCGGCGGGCGCCACGCCAAAACAGCCTAACATCGGCGCCAATGGCAGCACCATCCCGCCGGGCACTTCGGGATCGAGCAGGCGCGCCGTCCCTGCCGCCACATCGACATGCCACGCGCCGCGGCGGCGCGCGCCCGCGGGCGGCCACGGCAGTTCCGCCACAAAGTCCGGATCGACGACGTTTGGCGCCAGCATCGTGCCGCTCCAGCCGTAGGTGCGATTGGGCGTGATGGCGTCGAGATGCACGACCAACGTATCCCCCGGTTCGGCGCCTTCGATGAAGAAAGGGCCGGTCATGGGGTTGCCAGGCGGCGTCACCTGGCGGCGTTCGGCGTCGATGCCATGCGCGTCGACAGTGGTCGTATGCACGACGTCGCCCGGCGCCAGCGTCAAAACCGGCGGCACAGTTGCCAGGACATTGAAGTAGTGCGCCGGTGTAAAAGTATGGATGGTCATAGCTGCCCCTTTTTTGTGAGTTTTATAGAACTGTACCACAAAAAAGGGTGTGCAACCGAGATCTGCACACCCAGAATTAACGTATGAAATTGTCGGATTGCGCCCGCTGCGCCCGCTCAGGGTGTGCGGCGTGCGCAACCCGATGTGAAACGGCCCGAGCACGGTGAAGTGCGGTTCACCGGTGCGCTAGGCCGCGACAGCCAGGTCCACCTCTTCCTCAGGCGCCGATTCAGCCGCGCGCACCTGCGCCTTTGGCTCCAGCACGACAGGCAATCCGTGCCGGTCGCGCACGAGGCGATCAATTTCTGCGGAAAGATCGCGATTCTCCATCAAAAAGCTTTTGGCGTTCTCGCGCCCTTGCCCCAGGCGAATATCCCCATAGCTGTAAAACGCGCCGCGTTTTGACACGATCTCTTCGGCGACGGCGAGGTCAAGCATGTCGCCGGCCGCGCTGATGCCCTCGTTGTACATGATGTCGAACTCGGCGACGCGGAAGGGCGGCGCCACCTTGTTCTTCTTCACCGTGACG
>JACSRH010000256.1 GCA_014879855.1 Caldilineaceae bacterium
TCTCATGAACATCCGCATTCTGCTGATTCTGGCGGCGGCGCTGGGCATCGGGCTTGGCTACAGCGGCGCCAGCCCGACCGAGCAGGCGGCCGCACGGTCGGCCACCATGCCTACTACGCCGCACATCGTCTATCTGAGCGCCGCCGACGCGGTGCACGGGCAGATGACGGCGCAGACGGCGCAGCGCCTCGGCGCCACGCTGCAGCCGAGCTGGGCGGCGGTGCAGCAGGCCGCACAGGTGCAGCCGCTGGATGCACTGCTGGTGGCGCGCGACCAGTTCGCCGGGCTGAGCGACGCCGACCGCGGCTGGCTGCGGCGGCAGATCGAGGACGGCGTGGTCATCGTGGGCGTCGGCATCGACATCGAGCCTTTCTCGGCGGCACTGGGGCTGCCCAGCCTACGCGATCCTGGCGAGGCGCCTGTGCCGATCGGCGAGGATGGATATTACATGTTTCACGCGCTGCTGCTCGGTGCGCCGGAGGATGTGCAGGCGATGCGTGATGCCAACTGGCTGGAGCGATCTATTCTCGGCGATCCTGTTCAGCCTGATACGAAGAAGCCTCTAGGTACAAATGTAGGCGCAGCAAGAGGTAAGCTGGTTACGGAAGAGGACATCAAGCTTCTGGAAGAAAAGGTGGCAACCTGGATTGAATACGCCTACCAGAGGCGAGAGGAATTTCGGGCTTTATCTGAGAAGTAGCCAAGCGACGTGCGGCAGTTTACAAGGTGGCAGGTTAACATGAAAATCAGGAGAAGAGCCATGAGACGTACTTTCGCAAAAGTAGCCATTGTGTTCTTGGTGGCCGTAGCAATCGGGTTTGCCCTTGGCCAGCAGCAGGCGCTTGCAGAGAGCAAAAGCGTCTGGGTGAGTCAGGTGGGAACTGTGGGCACAGCTTCGACGACAGGGTTCCCCAGCCAAGGCTCCGTCGGCCGTTCATCCTCCACTGTAACGCTCTACTGGCTGCGCGCCTATACAAAAATCTGGCATGTAGGTTCTATTTTGCAAAACTCAGATGATGCAAGGGACTTTAACAAGCAAAGCGTCTCAACACGGTCGTTGACATCCTCAGGCTATGGCGACTACGCCGTCACCTACCACGAATTCCGCTATCAGCCAGGAACATCGCTTTCAACCGCCTACACCTCGGACAATGGCGCACGCTCGTGCAGCGCAGCGTGGAACGGATTCGTCTACAGTTGTTGAGTTCTGCATGAGGCCGGCCTGAGGCGTCCTGCCCGGCAGGCCGCAGGGACTCCATCGTCAGCACAGCGAGTCGATCCTTCCCCGGATTGGCTCGCTGCTTTGCAGCCCAGGAGCGCCTTCACACCAGACTGCTGATCCCCCCTCCTCCTCACCGCTCAAAATCGGGGGGGTGAACCCCCCAAAATCCGAGGGTTGACCGCCCAAAATTGGGTAGGTTTTCGCTTGAAATCGCAGGCGCAAAAGTGCTACTGTAAGGTTGTCAGTTGCCATGTGTTTGATTTGTTTGTCAGAGAACAAAGGCCTGCTTAACCGATTCAACAAGTGAGGACGTGATGAAAAAAAGTACAAGCATTGCAATCCTTTTAGGAGCTTTCATTGGAATTGCGCTATTTGGAGTTGGGCTGTGGCGGATACAACCGTCACTTGCCCAGACGATCGATAACTATCGAGTGCTTTTACAGCTTGAAGCCACAGCCACCAGTGTTGAAGTACGACCGCTGACATTGCTGGAGGCATGGGACACCGGCTGGAAGTATGCGCAAACGTGGAGTAACGATGCAGCGCTGATCTACCTGACCAGCGCCGACGTGGACGATCAGGACCAGGCGCCGCGCACGGATGGGAGGCGGCGCGTCTGGCAGGCGCTCTACACTTCGCCCGGACTGGATAAGCAGCTTAATCTTCAAATTGTTGACTGGAAGATTGTTCATGCGATTGAGGATGGCATCCACGATCCTGGCATCGCTGTAATTTCACAAAGACCTCAAATCGACAGCCCAAATGCACTCAAAGCCGCTCAACGCACCGTGCCTGGCTTCGACGCCAGCGTTGGGCGAGGGAAAGGGTATCACTACATTCTTCAAACAGACGAGGAGAACCAACCTGTGCTTTCCGTAGTTGGTTCGTCACAATCGCTGGATGGAAAGCAAATGCCAGCCAGGGTCGATCTGAACCCTGCCGACGGTCAAGTACTAACAGTACGAGCACTTTCGAAGTGAGAGGATAATCATGATGCGTGCTACTCCATATATCCGGTGTTTTACCATCTGCTTACTATCCGCCAGCGTCGTCTATGCTTCGCTTGCTACGATTCGAGTTGTCTACGCAGCCACTTATTACGCCAGTGTAACCGGTTATGCATTTGCCAGCACCAGCGCCAGTGGAGTTACGCTGCAGCAGAACCATTTCGCCAACCATCCGCCTGGAACGATGTGTGGATCTCCTCCTAGCAGGGACTGGTCAGGCGACTGGCCATGGGGTGCGCAGATCACGATGGCAAATCCAGTCACACAAAAGAATGCCAACAATGTCGCTTACACGCGCAGAGTTTTTTACCTGTATGACAATGGAGACCCCTATTGCACCCAAGGAATGAACTGGGCTGATCTCTATTTTGGTAGGTACAAGGAAAACCCCACGGTAAACTGCACTTGTTCGGGCGTCTACCCCAACTCTTGCACTGCCGGCAGTAACAATGTCAACAACTGTACGGATGCTATCAATTTTGGCTCTGCTTATCGGTACTATAGCCAGCCATAACTAGACGTTCCTGACTATATGTCAGGCTTATGCATATTCAACAAGGGTGGCTGAAGGAACAGCGAGCCGATCCTTCCCCGGATCGGCTCGCTGCTTTGCAGCCCAGGAGCGCTCCCACACGACCCTGCTGCTCTCCCTTCCTCCTCACCGCTCAAAATCGGGGGGTGAACTACCCAAAATCCAGTAGCCAACTACCCAAAATTGAGTAGGTTTTCGCTTGAACTTGCCCCCGCCGCTCTGCTACGATCGTTATCGATGCGAAAAGCGGCAAAGGTTCAGAAAGGAGAAAAAACATGAAGAGGTGGAGAGAGGTGAGCGCAGTTGTCGTGTTGCTGCTTTCCCTGTTGGCTGCATTTCGTGTTTCGGCCGAAGATGGCGCAGTGACAAGGGATTACATCTCAGCCACGGAACACTTGGCGGCAAGTTCTGCCGCAGACCGAGAAAGCAACAGCGAGATTGCCATCGTTGTGGTTGATGAAAATGGGAATCGACGGGAGATACCCTTTTCCGATCCACACGTTGAGGATACTCGCAATCTCAGTTGGGCGGAATTTGAGATGCTCTATCCTCCCGACCGAGGCGCCGAGAAGATTATTCACCCAATCCCAGATCGTCCGGTCATCATTGATGGAGTTCGCTATGCTCCAAAAGAGATTCGTCGTTTTGATGGACAAGTCCTCCGCTTTATCGATGATGATAGAGCCTTAAGGGAGGGAGTGCTCTATGCATTCACTACTCGCGAGGGTGCGGAAGATTACATGAGAACGGAGTGAGGATGGTCTGAGGAAAGTTCTTCTAATTTGGCGGCGGAACGCATGGCCCCAAGTGCAGTATTCTCTGCGTACTGGAAAGACGCCTTTTACAGCGGCAGCAAGCTGCAAGTTCTGCCTGGAGCGGCACTGTCAGACCTTTCGTTTGCCAACTTTGACAACATTATTTCCTCTCTACAGATTGGTCCTGATACATCAACTTCCATCATGTATGACTGGTATAACTACGCAGGCGACCAGTTGATCAAACAACGTAACGAGAGTTCATCGATTTTGGTCTTCATGAATGATCGCATCTCATCTATCAGAACATTCAACTAGGAAGTGAAGCATGAGGCTAATGTGAAGTTGGTGCAAGAGCAGCGAGCCGATCCGGGGAAGGATCGGCTCGCTGCTTAGTTACTTTCCCATCAGCGGCCACTGCAGAACTTTCCCGTGGCTCTCCGCGTACAGCGCAACAAACACCTCGAACGTAGGTGCATCCAGCGGCAGCAGCGTGGTCAGGTGCAGGTGAATGGCGGGCGCATAGGTGCTGTTGACCATCACGGCGTAGTGCAGCGGGCCGCACCGGGCATGGGTGTAGCGATGCACGCGCAGCCGGCTGGCAAAGTCCTCCGGCGCGGTGCGCGCCGCGCGCCAGTGGCTGTCGAAATCGGGCAGGGCGCGCAGTTGCGCCATCCGCTCGTTCCAGCGCGCGGTGTGGCGGTGGCGCAGCGCCATGGCGCAGAATTGCTGCAGGTTGCGCAGCGCCAGCGTGTGCCAGGCGCCCTGCATCGAGGTGCGCAGGGGCGAGTCCGCCGCAAAGATGGCGTGCAGAAAGTTGGGCCGCCCGCTCGCCGCGGCCAGCGTGTGCAGCCAGGCCGGCTCGATGCCGTGCAGGACGAGTGCGGCGTGGTTGGCCGCCAGGATGTCGAAGTAGTCGTCGTAGCAGAAGGCGGGCTGGCGCAGCTCGGCAAAGACCTCCAGCATCGGGTCGGCTGCCTGCTGCGGCGCGGCCAGCGCGGCGGGCGCGGTTGCGGCCTCCACCTCCACCGCCAGTGCAAAGAATTCGCGGCGCTCCAGCGTGCCGAGGGCCAGGGCGCCGGCCAGCCGGACCAGCGTCTCGCCCTCCAGCGTTGCCTTCCTGCCCTGCTCCAGGTTGGCGATTATGCGCGCGGAGAGGCCGCTCGCCGCGGCCAGTTGCTCCTGCGTCCACGGCTCGCCTGTGACGGGATCAAGCTGCTCCTTGCGCAGCGAGCGGACGATCTGACCAAAGGCGCTGCGTTCCATCTTTTCTCAGACCCCATTGATCAAAAGGCTCGTCTGAAAACGGTTTCATTTTGACGCAGAGGCGCAGGGACGCAGAGCAAACGCAGAGAGAGCGCAGCCCATGCCATTGCTCGATTTTTTCTGCGCGTCTCTGCGTCAAGATTCGCCCTTTTCAAACAACCGCTGAAGAAATTTCCGAAATGGCGGCCCAAAATTGGGTAGGTTTTCGCTTGGAATCGCCCCCGCCGATTTGCTATTGTAGAAGCATCGAACCAACGTCACGATCGTGAAGTTGGTTCCTGTTGTGCAGGCGTCTCATTACAATTCATTCAACAGAAAGGTTCAGGGATGTGGTATGTCAGGATGTCATGCCGGATAAACCCTTGTCTCCGCTCCAACAGATCGAACAGATGGAAGCGCAGGATGAAGCCAATGGCACGATCGATGGGCGGAATGCCCCATATGTCGTCATGGAGGTTGTTGCACTTGATCATCAGATCTTCCTGCCCCTGATGGCGCGCGGCGCACTGGATGGCGCGGCTGCGCCAAGCGTCGCAGATAGGCAAAGCGCGTGGAACGCAATGGCGCGGGCGTCGGAGGAACCGTCGCGGTCGCGGCTGGCAGCCAAAGAGCAGGCGGAGCCTGAGCCAGCAACGCCGCGGCGGAAGCGTATGTGCGTGGCTTTGTGAATGAATCTATTGCGGCGGCGGGGACGGATGCGACCAATGCCATCACTCGCAAGAGCGCATCGGTCGGCGATCTGATCATTTCAGCAGGGGAATCCTATTTTATGCGCAAAGTTTTTGAGAGCGATTTGCGCAAATTGATTTGACTACATCAAACCAAATTTTCGCCCGGCCAGGTTGCATCCATAGCCGCTACGACCTCCACACCAGGTACAGCAGATGCGCGGCCAGGGCCAGCCCCAGGGCGGCGCCGAGCACGCCAAAGATCGAGACGCCCCACAGCGCCGGCGGCGCGGCCAGCGCCCACAGAAGCGACGAGCCAAGCAGCAGGGCCGCCACCAGGATGCCGTAGGTCAGGCGATTGAGCGACCCCTGCAAACCATGTTGCTGGACGTGAATCTGCAGCTCGCCGCGCTGCGTGCGTTCGAGCAGGTTGAGCGTCTCGCGCGGCAGCGCCTTGAGCAGCCGGCTCCAGTCGCGGAAGGAGCGCACCATCTCCTTTTGCAGCTGCTGCGGGGAAAAGCGCCGCTTGAGCAGATCGGCGCCGTAGCGTTGCAGCGTCCCCGTCAGGTCAAAAGCCGGATCCAACTCGCGCGCGGCGCCTTCGATTTGCACGATCACCAGCAACAGCAGGTTGACGCGCGGCGGCACGACCAGATGATGTCTGCGGATGATCCCGAACATCGCCTCAAAGGCCGCGCCCAGGTCGAGATTGCCATCCACCGATTCGCGAAACTCGCCGACAAATTCGGCCACATCCGCCTTGTAAGCCGCACGATTCAAATCGATGGGCGTCTCGCACAGCTCGACCAATTGTTCGGTGAGCGATTCGACATCCCCGGTCAAAAAAGAGGCGACAATGCCGATGAAATCGTCGCGCGTCTGCTCGTCGACGCGTCCCACCTTGCCGCAGTCCAGCAGGCCAAGCCGCTGCCCCGGCAGCACAAACAGATTGCCCGGATGCGGGTCCGCGTGATAGAAGCCATCACGGAAGATCATCTGCATCATGCAATTGGCGAACAGGCCAGCCAATGCTTTGCGGTCAACGCCGTCCGCTGCCATCTGTGCGGCGTTGGCGACGCTGTAGCCATTCAGCTTTTCCATCGTCAGCACCCGTCGCGACGATAGTTCGGGATAGGCAACCGGAATATGCACCTTCGGATCGCCGGCAAAATTCTGGGCAAAGCGCAAAAGATTGGTCAGCTCCGTGTGAAAGTTCAGCTCGCGCCGGAGGCTGCGGCTGAACTCCGCCACGGTGGCGGTGGGGTGGTAGTGCGCCAGCTCCTTGCTGTTCGTCTCGGCCAACTGGGCCACGGCGCCGAGCAGGTTGAGATCGCTGCGCACCTTGCTTTCGATGCCGGCGTGCTGCACCTTCACGACCACGTCGACGCCATCGGCCAACCGCGCCAGATGCACCTGTCCGACCGAGGCCGAAGCCAGCGCGTTCTCATCGAACCAGGCAAAAAGCTCTTCCGGCGGCGCACCCAGCTCGCTGTGGATGGTGGCGCGCACGACAGCGGGCGGGTCCGCGGGTGTGTCCGCCTGGAGGGAGGCCAACTCCACGGCCAGCTCCGGCCCCACCAGATCGGCGCGCGTGCTCATCATCTGGCCTAGTTTGATGAAAGTTGTGCCTAGCTCGGTCAGCGCCAGACGGATGCGCACCTCAATGGGATAGTCGCTGACCGCCACGCCTTCACCCGTCACAAAACGCCGCCGGATAAAGCCGGGCGTGCTGTCGCCCACCCAGTCGGCCAACCCATATTTTGCCAGGACGCGGATGATTTCATCGACGCGTCTGACATTGCCGCGGAAATTACTGACGCCGGAGATCATAGTTGCCTTCTCTGTTTGCGCGCTGAATATGCTATGTACAACGCTACCCAACAAGGCAGGATTCTGTCAATATCAGGCAAGGGCAGATGATGGAGGCGCGCATTGGCGCGCACCTCATCGGCGCGGGAGGCGCAGGTTGACGCGCCCCAGCCGCTGCACAGCCAGCAGTGCGCTGGCAAGAATCAGGACGCCGCCGAAAAGTTGCGCCAGCGCCAGGCGTTCGTGCAGAAACAATATCGACCAGGTGACGCTCAACAGCGTCTCCAGTGGCCCCAGCAGCGAAACCTGCGCGCCGCCGATGCTGCCCATTGCCGCAAAATAGGCGAGACGCGCCAGAAACGTGCTGACGACCGCGAGAACCAACACAGCAACCCAGCCAGAAAGATCTGGAGGCGTCCACGGCGCACCGCGCACCAGCCAATATCCCGCCACAAAGAGCGTCATCGAGGCGGTCACGTAAAAGGCGACGGTGCGCGTGGGGTAGGCGACCAGCGTCCACTGGGTCAGCGCCGTCTGGAGCGAAAAGAAGAAGGTGGCAATCAACGCCAACGCCAGACCGACGACATTCACCTGACCGCTTGGCCCGACCAACAGGTAGACGCCGATCATCGCCAGCCCTAGCCGCACAAGATGACGCCGAGTCAGCCGCTCGCCGCGCAAAGCCAACAGGCTCAACACAATGGGCGGGCTTAGCGCCAGGATCATGGAGCCGAGCGACGCTTCCAGGTAGCCGAGCGCCAGGAAAAAGAAGATCATGCCCGAAGCGTTGACGATCCCGACCAACGCCGACGCGGCAAGTCCAGGCAGCGGCAAGCGTAGCTTCTGACGGTCAGTGGCGGCCAAAGTGATGGAGAACATCGTCGTGGCGAGGAGCATACGCGTCAGCAACAGCGTGGTCGAGTCGAAACCGCCGACGATGGCAAAGCGCACAATGGGCGGCGCAACGCTGAAAGCCACGGTGGCAAAGATGGCTAATATCCAGCCTGTGTGGAGGCGAGGGTGAGCGTGCGTCCACGCACTGAATCTAGACCGAACGGCTGTATACGCGGGCCACATGGCTATTTACCTGACGAAGCAAGACGACGGTGCTGCAGGCGTCGATCAGCCAGGCAAGGTAAATCAGCGGCGGTGCATGACGGTGCGCACCAGAAACGCGGCGATCTGATCGATGGGAAGTATTGTACTACACGCGCCGAGTTCCGCCGCAGCCCTGGGCATCCCGTATACAACCGAGGTGGCTTCGTCCTGAGCAATTGTAAGTCCGCCGGATTGATGAATCGCACGCAGACCGAGGGCGCCATCCTCGCCCATGCCCGTCAGCAGAATCCCGATGGCCTTTGCGCCGTAGACCATCCCAATCGATTCAAATAGAACATTCGCAGAAGGACGCACGTGGTTGACGAGCGCGCTCGTATTTAATTGCAATCGTCTGTCTTTGGCAACCAGGAGATGACAGGCATCGGGAGCAATATACACCATGCCAGGTTGGATGCGCTCCTCTGCCTGCGCAACATGAATGGGCAGCCGGCATCGATGTTGCAGCCAGGCGGCCAATCCAAGTGTAAAGCCAACAGTAATGTGTTGCACGATCAGGATCGACGCTGGAAAATCGGCCGGCAATGCGCCCAGAATCGTGTTGAGCGCGGCCGGGCCGCCGGTGGACGCGCCGATGGCGACGACTTCGACCAGCGACGGCATACTTTCCTGCACGGGCAGTGGCGGCCGCGCGCCATGGTGCAACGTGTCAAAGCGCCGTTGCACCACCCGCACTTCACTCATCAACTTGATGGTTGTGACCAGCGCCGCGCGCTCGGAAACGCTTTCGGGCGCAAAGGCGTTGGCAGGTTTATCGATCACCTGAACGGCGCCGGCCTGCAACGCATTGAAGCCGATCTCCAGTTCGGGATCGCTGAGGTGAGTCGTGACAATGACAATCGGGGTTGGACACTGGGCCATGATCAGGCGCGTGGCGTCGATGCCATCCATCTCTGGCATCAATACGTCCATTGTGATCAGATCCGGGCGCAACTGCATTGCCCTGTCCAATGCCTCCTTGCCATTGCTCGCATACCCGACGACCTTGATCTGCGAGTCGCTCTCCAGGATCGTCTGCAACGTCAGACGCACAGTCGGCGAATCGTCGACAATGAGGACTCTGATCATGATAACGATTCTGCTTTCTTTGCGCCTTGCGTGAAAGACAATGTCCTCATTCGTGTTCACACCCCCGTAGAGCGTCAATGAGCAATGAAAATTCTCTGCACCTTTGCCCCTTTGCGGCTTTGCGCTAAAAGTTATTTTCAAATTAATCGCGCTACTGTGCTCAACAGGGCATCCTGGTCAAATGCACTCTTGACCAGATATGCATCGGCGCCCGCCGCCAACCCGCGTTCCCGATCTTCGGGCGCCTCTTGCGCAGTGACCAGGATCACCGGCAGGTTCGCAAACCGTTTGTCACCGCGAATGCGGCAGGTCAGATCAAAGCCGGTCATGTGCGGCATCAAAACATCGGAAACCACCAGGTCAACGGTCTGGCTTTGCAGCAGCATCCACGCTTCCAGACCATCGGCGGCCACACATACCTGATAACCGGCAGTCTCCAGAATATTGCGTTCGAGGGAGCGCGTCGTAAAGGAATCATCCGCAACCAGGATGGCCGGGCCGGCAGCGGGCGCCGCGAGTGGCGTCTCATTCTGCGGCGTGGCGCTGCGCCATTCCCGCTGCCGCTCCGTGCGCTGATTGGTGGCGCGCGCCAGTTCCGCCACATTGAGCACCAATGCGATCTCGCCAGCGCCCAGGGTGCTGGCGCCCGCGATGTGTTGCACATGCGCGATAGGCTGTGGCAGCGGTTTGACGATCAGCTCCTGCACCTCATGCACTGCATCCACCGCAATCGCCACCCGCTGTTCGGCCACGCCCAGCAACAGCGCATAGAGGGCGCCATCGCACGGCGCCCGGCGCGACGCGGCGGGCAAAGCCAGCAGGTCAGACAGGTCGTGCAAAGCGAGCACGCGCTCCCCGATGCGCACGACCTCGCACCCTTCAGCGTGACCGATGGTGTTGGCCTGGACGCGCGTCACACGCAACAGCCCGCTGGTGGGGACAGCGAAGATCTGTGCAGCGCTTTCGACGAGCAGACAGAGCGTCGTTGCCACGCTCAGCGGCAGATGCAGCGAGAAGCGCGCACCCTGTCCGGGCGTGCTGACGACGTCAATATAGCCGCGCAGACGCTCCACCTGGTCGCGCACCACATCCAGACCGACGCCGCGCCCGGAGACCTCGGTCACCTGGAGACGCGTTGACATACCAGACCGGAAGATCAGCCACAGCAAATCCTGATCGCTCATGCGCCCGGCTTCGACGGCGTCGATCACGCCGCGATGGATGGCGCTGGCGCGCACCTGCTTGCAGTCAATGCCGGCGCCATCATCCGCAATATCAATGACGATCATGCTGCCGCGCTGCGCCACCTGCAGAGAAATGTTGCCTTCCGCCGGCTTGCCGCATTGCGTACGCACTGCCGGCGCTTCGATGCCGTGATCGACGGCATTGCGCAGCAAATGGGTGAGCGGCGCCTTGATCTGCTCAAGCACCGCACGGTCGATCTCCGTCTCGCCTCCGTCGATGCTCAGATGCACCTGCTTATCGAGGGTGCGCGCCAGATCGCGCACCATGCGCGGAAAGCTCTCCAGCACCGTGGCGACCGGCATTAGCCGCGTGCCCAGGACAGCCTCTTCCAGCCCGTCAACCAATTGCGCTTGGTGACGATAGCTCGCCTGCATTTCGCTCCACACTCGGCGCATGTCGGCGAGCAGGGCGTGCAACGGGTGGCTGGTGAATGCCGCGCCTCCGTCGATGTTCGGCGCCGGCGAGAAACGGCTGTCAGTGGTGTGCTTGCGCCGTGCCGCAGCATAATGTTCGGCATCTTCGATCAGGTGCTGCAAACGCCGCATGGAGAGCACATCCGCCAGTTGCGCCACCTGCAATTCACCCACCTGCTCGATGATCGCATCCAGTTTGATGGTGGCGATGCGCACTGATTCGTCCGAACTGGAGATCGACGTAAGCGCTGGCGAGACCGCTGAAGAGAGCGAGGCGGGGACGGTTGTCACTGCTGAACTGCACGCGGCGCCGGCCGATGTTTTTTCCGGCGCCGGCCCCGCAGCCCGCGCGGCGAGTCCGGTTTGGATAGCGATCGGTGGCTTTTCAGCGGCGCCAGTCGCCATGACCGTCAATTGGTCGATGAGATGCGCAACTTCAACATTAGCAGCGACGCCAGTGAGCAGGGTCTTCACCAAGGCGCTGAGCGTATCCACGGTTTGATAGAGGAGGTCATACTGCGCTGCGTCGGGGTGTAAAGCGCCCGAACGGATGTGACCCATCACGCTTTCCAACGCGTGCGCCACATTTGCTATGTCTGTGGCGCCAACCGCACGCGCCGCGCCCTTGAGGCTATGCGCGGCGCGGAACATTTCAGCGAGCAGTGCGGCGACATTGCTATTTGCGCGCTGTTCCTCGAGCGCAAGCACCCCCTGGCTGACGACGTGGAGATATTCCTGCGCCTCGGCAGCAAAGGTCGTCAGCAGTTGCTGCATAAATCCGTCCTGCGACCTAGTCATTGATCAGACCTGATACCGTTCTGCCGTTGCCTGTAATTGATGCGCCAGCGTTGTCAGCCCTTCTGCCGCCGACTGGGACTGCCTGGCGCCGGTTACAAACTGCAACGTGGCCTGGTTGATCTCGCGCATGGCCTGGGCAATTTGATCCATCGCCAGATTCTGCTGGCGCGATGCTGCCGAAATTTGTTGAGCCGCCTGGGAAGCGTTGTAGATTGCCCCGGCAAGTTGGTTGATCACGGCGCCCGCACGCTGTGTCAAGGTGACGCCGGCCTCTACGCCGCGCGTGCCCTGCTCGGTGACAAGCACGGCCGTGTTGGTAGCCTTCTGGATATCGACCAGGATCGTGCGCACCTTGGCGGTCGCCTGTTTGGACTGTTCGGCCAGGTTGCGCACCTCACCCGCCACAACGGCAAAGCCTTTGCCCTGCTCGCCCGCCTTGGCCGCCTCGATGGCGGCATTGATCGCCAGGATGTTGGATTGGTCGGCGATGTCGGTCACACTGGAAATAATGTCACCGATCTGCTGCGTCTGTTCAGAGAGCGAGAAAATGTTCTGAGCAATATTTTCGACCTGGCTGCGGATATTCTGCATCTCTTTCAGGATGGCGTCGACCGACTCGGCGCCATCCTGCCCGACGCGCACTGTGTCCTGCGCCAATTGCGCCACGTCTCCTGCCTTGGCCACCACCTGTTGTGCAGAGGCCTGCGCCTCACTCACCGTGGCCGTCACCTCATTGATGGCCGCGGACTGCTGATTGGCGCTGGCCGTGTGTTCGCTGACTGTCGCGAGAATCTCAGTGGCCGCGGCGCCGATGCCTTGCGTCCCGGTGCGCAGGTCGAGAGATAGCTCGGCCAGATGGACGACCATCTCGTTCAATTGCGCGGCCAGTTGCGCCAGTTCGCCCTCGAATCGGCCGTCGATGCGCGCGGTGAGGTCGCCAGACGCCACGCGATCGGCGAATACACTGTAGGTGGCCACCGCGTGTTGCAGCGACGCGCTGTTGTTCTGCTCGGTCTCCACGCGCGCTTGTAGATTGTCAGCCATTATGTTGAACGCGTTGGCAAGCTCCTCAATTTCGTCGCCTGTGTGCACCTCCACGCGCTGTGCAAGGTCGCCGGCAGCCATCAGCGTCGCTGACCTGGTCATCTTGCCCAGATTGCTGGTAATCCGCCATGCGGTGAGGAGACCAAGTCCGATGGCGAAGAAGACCGCAATGATGGCGACGACGACTAAAAGCGTGATCGTCCACCCAAGTTGCTTATCCGAAGCTTCTTGGGTGGCTGTTGCATGTTGCATGGCATTGTCGAGCATTGCGGAGATCGCATTATCCAACGCTACCTCATGTTCTTTTAGCCCGCTGCGCTCCAACACCAACACCGCGTCCTCAACGCCGCTGCTCGATGCCAGTTGCACCATGGCCTGTTCAAGCGCGGTCCGGTACAGGCGCCAAACACGCTCTACTTCACGGAATAGCTGAACTTGTTCGGCATCAAGCGTCCCTGCCGCCGCGTAGATTGCCAGATCATCGTCGATACGGGTGAAGTTGACATCCATGTCCGACGCGAGGCGCATGCGCTGGGTTGGATCGAGGGCATAGTCGTACAACCATAGGCTCAACTCATGCATTTCGCTGTTGGCCTTGCCAAGAGCGCGCACAGGGATCAGGTCGGTTTCATATAGATTATTCACATAACTATCAGTTACCTGAACGGCATAATAGGTGTAAGCCGCCAAGCCGATTATAGCAGCGGCCAGGAGTAGAAAACTTGCCGCCAAGCGTGCCCCCATCTTCATCTGTTTCATATAAGTCAACCTCTTTGCAATTAAAATGGCGAATACGCCTCTTCAACTCATGCTGGATTGCATTCCTGCCGGCATAAATTGAAAATAACGTCCAGATCAAGCAAAACAACCAAATCTTCTGTAATGCCAAGCACCGGGCGCTTATCGCCCTTCTGAGCATCGGCGACGGGCGGGAGAATCTCGCCGGTGGTTAACTGCCGCACTGTCAATACTGCATCGACATGGAGTGCAAGCGTCATGCCCGCGGCCGTTGCCAGCACAAGTTGTCCTGCCCGGTTTGGTGCGTCGCTGCTCCTATGCAAGTGAAGTTGCACCAGCATCTGCGCAAAGTCCATCGCAGCATAAAGGTGACCGCGCAAGTTAACCAGCCCAAGCCAGCAAGCCGCCGCGCCAGGCATCCGCGTAATGCGTCCCACCGGATGCACCTCCATCACACATTTACTGTCAAATGCAAAATATTCATCGCCGATGGCAACCACCAGCACCTGCTGGTCGTTGGCGCCCTGTGCAGTGCTTTGGATGGGCTGCGCAAGCCGGCGTGCGCGTTCGGCAAAAATTTGCTGCAACTCAGGCGCCACCCTCTGCGCGCCTTCCCTGGCCTCGGACGCTGCTCGACTCGGCTCTTCTCTACAATCGATCAATGAAGGCATAGGGTGCACCCCATCAATGAACCTTTTGATGCTCATTAGAGCGGCGTTGGCGTCTGTTCCATCGAGGCCAGAAGTTGCGCGGCCGTGGCGCCATCAGTGTCAGGGACGACTGCATCGACCGCGTACTGACGCAGTAAGGTGCACGCCGAGCGCTGCGCAGCGTCTGCACGCCGTCCATCGCCACCATGCCGATAGAGTTGCGCCAATAGCAGATGGCCGGCAACGTAGTTCGGGTCGGCGTAAATGCCACGACGCGCGGCCGTGATTGCCGCCTCGATGCAGCCTGCCTCCAGCAACAGCAGGGCGTGGAGAGCATGCGCCGCTGCCAGCAATGGCGTCTGCTCGAGCGCGCGTCCGATCCACTGTTCCGCTGCTGCCCACTGGCGGCGCTCGGCATATTCGCGAGCGGCCGCATAGGCGGCGGCCCCCTCTCCCTGCTGGTGAGGAATGAGCGCCGGCAATGGCTGGCGCTGCGCTGGCTGCGCCGGCCATTCCTGTTTTGGCGGCGCGGTTGGCGACGTTGCAGGCCGCTCGTCCAACCGCAAGGGCTGCGCATCATCCATTGGGCGCACTGGCGTCTCTGCAATTTTTATTGCAGAAAGCTGATGGCATGGCGCAGCCGGCGCGCAGTCTTCCTCGTATGGACGGCGATATGCCACTGTCGCCGGCAGGTTGATTGTTGCGTAGCGGGCAAATATCTCCTGCGACGGTTCGGCGTGGCCGACGAGCAGCCAGCCGCCTGCGCGCAGCGCCAAGTACAGACGGTCGACGACGCCACGCGTTGTCCTCGGCGAAAAGTAGATCAATACGTTCCGGCACAAGATCAGATCCATCTGGGCCGTGTTGTTCAGCAACGACGGATAGGTGGCTTCCACGAGATTGAGAGGGGCGAAAGTAACGCGGCGCCGGATAGTGGGTGCAAGTTCGTAGAAGCGCCCCTGTTGTGTAAAGTAGCGCGTGCGGAGCTCCTCGTCCACTTGGCGAAACGACCATGCACCGTAGAGGCCATGCTGGGCGCGCTCCAATGCTTGATGGTCGATATCGGTTGCCAAGATGGAGATCTCCCACTCTGCGGGGGTGGGAAGTAGTCTATCCAGCAGAATGGCGATGGAGTAAGGCTCCTCGCCGGTGGCGCAGGCCGCGCTCCAGATGCGCAGGCGACGTTGCGACCGGCGCTGCTCGATGATCTCTGGCAGGATGGTGGCGGCAAGCGCCTCAAACTGGGGCTGGTTGCGGAAAAAATGGGTTTCGCCAATGGTAAGGTGCGAAATAAACGCACGTGCGACTGGATGGTCAGGCTGTGCGTCAATGAGTAGACGATACAGATCTTCACAGCGCGCTAAGCTGAATTGGACGATCGTCTCGCGGACGGCGCGCGCCAGATCGGGCAGGCGGCACTCAGGGAATTCGAGACCAGTCATGGAGGTTGCCAACTGGGCCAGGCGCCCGAGTTCGTTTCTATCTAGCGCAGGGTTCAGGTGCGTAGGCATAGGGAGACCCATGGGCATGCCTCAGTGAATGACCGGGATTGATTCAGACAAGGTGGATGGATTCAGCAACATGATCACGCGATGATCCAGGTGGATCAACTGCTGGACGGCAAAGCGCGGCGTGGTCGGTGCAGTAATGGTTTCAATGCTGGCCGCGGGCAAGTCGATCACTTCCACCAGGGCATCAACAATCACGCCAAAGCACTGTCCCTCGGTTTGGACGATCAGGATCGGCGTGTTGCGGTCAGGCGGCTGCACTGAAAGATGCAGACGGCGGCGTAAGTCGATGACTGGGATAACATGGCCGCGCAGATTAACGACGCCCGCGATCCACGCCAGCGCGTCAGGCAACAGCGTCAGCGCGACCATCCGCACCACTTCAGAAACTGCGGTTACGTTCAGACCGTATTCATCATTCTGGAGCCGAAAGATTACTGCTTGCATCGGTTATGCCGCTACTGTTTCATAGGCAGGTGCGGCAACTGACGCGGCCTTCTGAATTGGCACGCGCAGCGTAAAGATCGAGCCTCTGCCGGAAATCCCTTCGGAGTACGCCGTGATCGAACCGCCGTGCGCCTCGACGATCTCTTTCACAACATAGAGGCCAAGCCCGGTGCCACGAATGGCGCGCACCGTGCGGCTGGCGCCGCGGTGATACTTCTCAAAGAGTTCACTCATCTGTGCAGGGGAAATGCCGAAGCCGTTGTCCTTGACCTCGACCGTGATCCACTGGTTGTCGTGCCTGAGCGTTACGTCAATCTCGCCCCGCTCAGGCGTGTACTTGATGGCGTTTGAGATCAGATTCTCGAAGACCTGCTTGAGACGTTCGCCGTCGACCCAGCCATAGACGGGCGCAACGGGCGTATGCACGGTCAGCCGTTGGTTGCGCGTCTGCGCCTGAACGCTGGAAAGGCGCATGGCATTTTCCAGGAGGGCAACGATCTCAGTCTCCGCCGGTTCGAGGCGCAGGAAGCCAGCGTCGATCTTGGCAAAGTCCAGATAGTCGTTGATCAGGTTGTTGAGTTGCTGGGCCGCCTGCATTGCCAGCGAGAGCAATTCCTGCTGGGATGCGGTGAAGTTAGCGACCTCATCCCAGGTTAAAAGCTGGAGCGCCAGCAGCGTGCTGCCCGCCGGGTTGCGCAGGTCATGCGTGATCATGGAGTAGAAATCAGTTTTGAATTGTTGAAGTTGGCGTTGCGCCACCAACCCCGCGCGATGCTCCATTGCCTGTTCGAGAGCGTAGAAGAATTCGGTGTGATCGCTGCCGACGGCGAGATCCTGCTTTTCCATATAGCCATCCGCGCCCTCGCGCACCGCCGCGGTTGCCGACTTGATCCCGCCCATGCCGGTCAGGACCACGACCGTCGAGGTCTCATTCGTAGTGCGCAAGCGGCGGAGCACCTCGATCCCGTCAAGGTCAGGTAGAATCAGGTCGAGCAGGATCAAGTGATACGGGGGATCAGCCATCTGGAGTAAATGCATGGCCTCCTCGCCAGCTTCCGCTTCCTGAACAATAGCGCCTTGCTGCGTCAGGACGGCGCGCAGGAACATGCGAATCGTGGACGAGTCATCCACCAAGAGGACATGTTTTGCTTCCAGCATTTTGACTCCTTTTCTCTCCGTGTCCCGCAAAAACGGGAAAGGCGTAAGTCCCTGTCACTATGCACAGTGTATACTGACGCAAGAGAAAATAACGCGTCATTTGATGGAAATGTTTGCTTGTTAATGCCTAAAGTCAAGTTTACATCTCAAGCTTTATACGTCAGGGAAGGTGTTCATATGGCTATATCACTCGACGCCCGCATCCACCGCCTGCACACGCCTGGCCTCATCGATATGCACTTCGACCTGCCGCTGGATCTCTACGACCGGCGCGGCCAGCAGGGGCTGCTGCGCGATGAGTTTGCGCCCGAACTGCGCGCAGGCGGCGTCAGCCTGGTGGGAGCCGCGCTTTTTGTCGAAGACAGAGATCTGCCTGAAATGGGGCTGCGCGTGGCGCTCGACCAGGTTGCTCGCCTTTACGAAGAAGTCGCGCTGGCCGCGGACAGCGTGACGATCTGCCGCAGCTATGCCGACATCGAACAGGCGCGCGCGTCTGGCAAAATCGGCATCCTGATCACGATGGAGGGCGTCGAGCCGTTGGGGACGGATGTGCACCTGGTGCGCGTCTTCTACGAACTGGGCGTCCGCAGCGTCGGACTGACGCACGCACGACGCAACGCGGCGGGAGATGGCGGCGTTTTCGCGCCGTCAGGCTCGTCACCGGCCGGGCTGAGCCGCTTTGGCAAGAGAGTGGTGGCGGAGTGTCAGCGTCTGAGCATCCTGCTCGACCTGGCGCATCTCAACGCCGCGGGCGTTGACGACGTGCTGGCGCTGACCGATGGGCCGCTGATCATCTCCCACACCAACCCGCGCCACTTCCATGACATCGAACGCAACAGCAGCGATGCTCACATCCGGGCCGTGGGCGAGCGTGGCGGCGTGGTCGGCATCAATGCCGTCCTCCTCAGTGCGCAGAAGGAGCTGGCGACGCTCGACCACTTTGTCGACCACATTGTCTATGTCGCGGACCTCGCCGGCATCGACGCCGTGGGCATCGGCTTCGATTTTATCGAATTCCTATTTCGCCACTGGACAGCAGAGCAACAGGCCGCGCTTTCCGCCAACATGATCGAGGCGCACCACGCGCCCGGCCTCACCAATCACAGTCATGGCCCCAACTTGACGCGCCAACTCATCGCCCGCGGTTTTCACGACGACGAAATCGAAAAGATTCTGTTTGGCAACTGGCTGCGCGTGCTCAGGCAGGTGATTGGGTAAGGCGTAAGGAGTAATACGTAAGGAATAAGGAGTAACGATCACGCATCACGCATCACTCGTTACGCATCACGCCTTACGCATCACAGATCAATATAAGCTGTTGCTTCGCCCTTCCACACGCGGAATACATGCGGGATGCGGGTGGCATGTCCTGGATCGAGCGCGGCGGGCAGTTCATCGACGCCAAACCAACCGGATGCCAGCGTCTCGTGCGCGTGTGAGGCCGGGGACGCGGGCGGGACAGGCAGCGGGCGACACAGGATCACGAAGTGGTAGAGATGATGGCGCGTCACACTGCCGCAAAGGCGCGAGTCCCAGACGCCAGCCAACGCTCCGGGTTCACTGGCGACGCCGCTCTCCTCCAGCGCCTCACGCACTGCGCCCTCAGCCGCGGTCTCGCCCACTTCCAGCGCGCCGCCTGGCATGGCCCACAGCCCATTATCCGCGCGGCGGATCAACAGCAGCCGGCCCGCCGCGTCGATGATGGCGGCATCGGCGACGACAAAAGGCGTCACATGCGCAAAGAGCGTCGCGCGCAGCGGCTCCAGCGCAGCCGGCATTTCGTTGCCCGCGTAGGCCTGCATCTCCAGCGCCAGGCTCTGCAACGCGTGATAGCGTTCGGCATCGTAAATCGTCGGCGCAAAGCGCAACCCCGACGCAGCCATATCGCGCAGCGCGTCGGCCCAGTAGGCGAGTTGTTGGGCTGGCGAATAAGTCATGATTAGGCGTTGCCTCCGTCAAGCTTGCCGGTTTCCAGGAAGCTCCCGATGTCTCAAGATGCTCAGCATAAAGTGCTAATCCTCAAGCTTTTTATCCTGCCACCGCGCAATATCATGCTCAAATGGCGGTAAATCCAGCATCTTACGCCAGATATAGCTGCCAAAAAGCTTGATCGTCGCCAGGACAGGGGGCGCCAGCACCGCGCCCAATACGCCGGCAAAGGACGCACCCATCAACACACCGAGCAGGATCAACACCGGATGCAGCGCCAGCGTGCGGCCATGGACGCGGGGCAGGATGACATTGCCCTGAATCTGCTGGATGCCAAAGATCACACCTGCCAC
Organism: Caldilineaceae bacterium; assembly: GCA_014879855.1. Classification (GTDB taxonomy): domain Bacteria; phylum Chloroflexota; class Anaerolineae; order Caldilineales; family Caldilineaceae; genus Caldilinea. Next base: position 19,727 of record JACSRH010000256.1, read on the forward strand.
AATCAGCGTGTAGAGCCAGGGCTGCATACCCAACGCCGGCTCCGGCTGAAAGAAGATCAACACCACAATGATCCCCATCGTCAGGTATTGCCCAAGCACAGGCACGATCTCCAGCACGCCAGCCACAATCCCCAGCGCAAGGGGATTGTCAGCACGCAGGATGAAAAGCGTGATGCTGACCAGCACGCCCATAATGCCCGCCAGCAGAACCTGACCACGGAAATAGGTGTTCCAGACGCTTTGGAAATCTTCCATCAGGAGTGCGGCGTCGTCGCTGTACCCGACTTGCTGCGCCGCATGTTTCAGAAAGACAAAAATGCGCGGGCCATCCAGCAGCAGGTAGATCGACAGCACCACCATCACAATGCCGCGCGTCAACGTGACGAGCGCCGTCTGCGCGACGCCGGTCACCAGCGTGCCGCCCTGGCCAATAAAACCGCTGACCTGACCGACCAGCGACTCATAAAATTGTGGCAACACCTCACTGCTCTGGATCGCCGGCATTTGCAATCGAAAACGGCCGAGTTGAAAGGAAGCATTGGCGAGGGAGGCGATAAAACGCTCCGCCACAGCCGTGATGCCACGCCCTGTTTCCAAAATGTTGGCCAGCAGGCCGCCGAGTTGGTTTTGCACAAGTGCACCCACCACCAGCCCCACCACGGCAATCACAAGGACAAAGAACAGGTAGGTGACAAACACGGCAACGCCGCGTGGCAAGCGTAGCCAGCGCTGCAAGAAGGCCAGCGTCGGGCGCAGAATAAACGCCATCAGCGCCGCGAGCACAAAGAGCTGGACAAATTCAAAGAAACGCCAGAATGCCAACGCCGCCAGCACCATAAATGTGATGGCGGCGATGATTTTGATGGTGCGCGGCCACGGCGGCGATGTATGCCCGATCATTGGCGCTGTTCCTAAAAGCTAGAGCTTTTTCAATCCTGCCAATGAAACCAGCAGCTTTTTGATGCCCACGCCCGGAAAGGCAACGGTCACTTGTTCGTCGCCGTCGCGCGTCGCCTCGCTCTCGATGACAGTGCCGATGCCAAAGCTCGGATGCTGGACACTGTCGCGGCGCTTGAAGGCGAGCGGGCCGCCCGTCGTTGCCGGCTTGCGCGTTTTGGCTTCCTTGCGGCTGGCGCCTGGTGACCAGTAGGCCGAGCCGGCCGCGGACGGTGAATGATCTGACGGTGAATGATCGGACGGTGAATGATCTGACGGTGAATGATCGGACGGTGACTTGCTGGAGGGCTGGTTCGGCGGCTGGTTCGACGGCTGACCAAACGGCGACGCCGCGGGTTGGGTGGATTTCGAGCGGCCGCTCCAGTAGCCACCGGTCTGGCTGCGGCTCTGCCCGCGCTCACTTTCGTCCGCATCCCAACTGGTGACGCGCTGATAGCTCCCTTCGCGGCGCCGTTGACGGTCGACCATGCCCGACAGCAAATCGGGGGGAATGTCGTCGAGAAAGCGGCTTGGCTGCTGCATCGAACTGTCGCCCCACAGACTGCGGCGGAAGCAGTGCACCAGGTAGAGACGTTTTTTGGCGCGCGTCACGCCGACATAGGTCAGGCGGCGCTCCTCGGCCATATCCTCTGCATCGCCGCTTTCCAGGCTGCGGCTGTGCGGCAGGATGCCTTCCTCCATCCCCACGATGAAGACAACGGGATACTCCAGCCCTTTGGCTGTGTGCAGTGTGAGCAGCGTCACCGCGCCGGCGCTGTCGTCGAGCTGGTCGCTGTCGCTCACCAGGCTCACTTCTTCCAGAAAGAGGCCAAGCGGGCTTTGCTCCGGCTCCAGCGCGGCCATGCCCTGGGTGTACTGGGCAGCCACCCCGCGCAACTCCTGCAAGTTGGCAAAGCGGTCTTCCCCTTCATCGCTGCCGTCGCGCAACACATCTACATAGCCAGATTTCGCCAGCACCTGGTCGAGCAGGTCCGCGACGCTGTCGTAGTGGCTGCGGCGTTCGGTTGCGATCCACTCGTCGAGCAGCGCGGCAAACTCGATCAGGGCGTTCTGGGCGCGAGCGCCAAAGGGCGGCGCTTTATACGCGGCCGTGGAGAGCGCGCGCCCGCTTTGCAAAGCCACGCGCTGCGGGCCGTGGTGAAGAATCTGCAAAGCCTCGGTCTGGCCGACGCCGATCTCGTTCGCCCAGTTGCGCAGCGCCTCCAATGTCTTGGCGCCGATGCCGCGCGGCGGCGCGTTGATGATGCGCTCAAGCGAGACGCTGTCCGCGGGATTGTGGATCACGCGCAGATAGGCGAGCGCGTCCTTGACCTCCTTGCGTTCGTAGAAGCGCGTGGCGCCGATCAGCTTGTACTTGATCTGCCGCATGACAAAGGCTTCTTCGAGCGCGCGGCTCTGCGCGTTGGTGCGGTAGGTGACGGCAAAGTCGCCGGCTTGAAACGCTTTCGTGGCGAGCATCTTTTCGATCTCGTCGGCCACGAACGCGGCCTCTTCCACCTCGTTGTACGCCTCGTAGATCATTGCCGGCGCGCCCTGCCCGTTGTCAGTATGGAGGCGTTTGGGCGTGCGGTTGCGATTCTGGCTGATCAGCGCGTTGGCGACGTCGAGGATCGTCTGCGTGCTGCGGTAATTCTGTTCGAGCAAGATCTCGATGTGGTCGGGGTAGTCCTTGCGAAAGAGCTGCACGTTACGATAATCGGCGCCGCGGAAGCGATAGATCGACTGATCCTCGTCGCCTACGACAAAGAGATTGCGGTTGTGCGCCGGTTCGCCCACCAACAGACGCAGCATCTCATACTGCGCCGAGTTTGTATCCTGAAATTCATCGACAAGCAGATAAGGCCACTTGCGCTGGTACTTGATGCGCACGTCGAGGTTGTCGCGCAGCAGCAGCACGGTGCGCAGCAGCAGGTCGTCAAAATCCATCGCGTTATTGGCAAGCAGCGACTCCTGGTAGCTGCGGTAGACGCGGCCGGCGATCTCCTCAAAGTACGAGGCGCCGCGATAGGTTTCGGGCGTGATCAGCTCGTTCTTGCGGTTGCTGATATGCGCGTGAATCGCCTTTGGCGGGTAGCGCTTCTCGTCGAGATTGAGATCGCGCATCACGGCGCGCACCAGCGCCACCTGGTCGGCGCTGTCATAGATGATCCAGTTGGGCTGAAAGCCGGCCGCGGCTGTCTCCACGCGCAGGATGCGCGCACAGATGCTGTGGAACGTGCCGATCGTCAGCCCACCCAGGCGCGACGGCTGTCCCACCGGCGGCGCGCCGTAGATTTCCTGCAGGATCAACACCACCCGCTCGCGCATCTCGCTGGCTGCCTTGTTCGTGAAAGTGACAGCGACAATGTTCCACGGGGCAATGCCTTGCTCCTCGATCATGTAGGCAATGCGCCGTGTCAGCACGCGCGTCTTGCCCGACCCAGGCCCGGCCAGCACCAGCACCGGCCCTTTGACGGTCTCGACAGCTTTTTTTTGTGGTTCGTTCAGGTTCGCAGTAATTTTGGACATAATCAGGTGTGATTAGGAGAGTGAGAGATTAGGAGAGTGAGAGATTAGGAGATCAGAGAATGGAGATTGGAGAGTGCAACGATGCCACTGGGGCAATCTCCCAATCTCTTACTCTCCAATCTCTTACTCTCCAATCTCTTACTCTCCAATCTCTTACTCTCCCACTCCTATTCTTCTCCCTGCAACAGGCGCAGATAGCTTGCGTAGCGTTCTTCGGCAATTTCGCCGCGTGTGACCGCGGCGCGCACCGCGCACCCCGGTTCGTGGTCGTGCGTGCAGCCGGGATAGCGACATTCGTGCAGATAGGCTGCCATCTCGCGGAAATAGAAGGGCAGGTTGGCGGCGTCGATCTCGTACAGACCCAACTCGCGGATGCCGGGCGTGTCGGCCACATAGGAGGCGTCACCAAAAGGCATCCGATAGAGTTGCGCGGCGCGCGTGGTGTGACGTCCCTTATCCATAAAGTCGCGCAGATCGCCTTCGCGCAGATGCAGCGCAGGGTGCAAGGCGTTGATGAGGCTGCTTTTGCCCACGCCGCTTGGCCCGGCCACCACGGTGATGCGATCCGTCAGCATCTCGCGCAGCGCGTCGATGCCAGTGTGCAGCTTGGCGCTGGTGTAGAGCACCGCATAGCCGATGCGCTCGTACATGCCAAAAATCGTGCGCGCCGCGTCCTCACCTGTCAACTCGATCTTGTTGACGCAGATCACCGCCGGCAGTTCGTTGGCCTCCGCGATGACGAGGAAACGGTCAAGCATACGCAAATGCGGCTCTGGCTTGGCCGCGGCAAAGACCACCAGCGCCTGATCCGGGTTGGCTAGGATGACATCCTCGGCGGGGCGAGATTCGCCCGGATGCTGCCGGCTGAGCACGCTGCGCCGCTCATCCACACGCTCGATGAGACCCTTGTTGTCACCCTCCGGCAGCACCCACACGCGGTCGCCAACGGCCACCAGCGTGTCGCGGCTGCGCTCCTGCAAGAGTCGGCCGCGCACTTCGCAGATGCGCACATGTTCTGCGCCATCCGCCTCACTGGCCGGAGTAGTCTCGACATCGTAATGATGGCCGCGCGCGCGGATAACGATGCCGTGCGCTAATTGTTGCGACGCGCGCTTGGGCCTGGACTTCTTATCACTGCGCCGCGGGCGTGGGTCGTCCTCAAATTGACTTTCGTATTCGTGATAGTCTTCACGCTGCACTGCTGACAAACGCGCATTCTCCTCAAAATGACAAACGCTTTCTCTGCGCGCGAGTGTAACGTGCGCAACAGGCTGTGTCAATCTGTCGGAGCTTGCATACGAAGTTCTTTGAGACTACCTTTGGTTACCCAAAGCTTCACGATTAGCGAACCACTATATCAACATGCGTACGCTGGCCGCTGCGCCGCGCGCAGCAGAGGAAGGGGTTGATGGCCTCACACACCTTGGCTGGGTCGTGCGGAATGTTGACGCCGAGCAGCGCCAGCAGCGCGCCGAGGTCCGCCAGTGGCAGCCCCATCACGCCGGCGTAGCAGCCGTCCAGCGTGCACGCCGGGGCAAAACCAGGTGATTGGATGCCGTACGCGCCGGCTTTGTCCAGCGGGTCGCCGGAGGCGACATAGGCGGCGATCTCAGCGTCGGTGTAATCACGCATTGTCACGGCGGCCGTGTTGACGCGTGTTTCTCGCCAGCGGTCGGGCAGACGCAGCACCGCGACCGCGCTGATCACGCTGTGGGTGCGGTTACGCAGCGCGCGCAGCATGTGGGCGGCGTCTTCCTCATCGACGGGTTTGCCGTAAATCGTGTTTTCCAACGCAACGGTAGTGTCAGACGCGATGATGATCTGTTCATGCGCAGCGGCTTGCAGACGCCAGGCCACTGCTTCCGCTTTGGCTTCGGCCAGCCGTTGCGTCATGGCGGCGGGATCTTCGTTCGGCAGCGGGGTCTCGTCGATGTCTGCCACGTGCACAGTGTACGCCAGCCCCAGGTCGCGCAGAAATTGTTGGCGCCGTTGGCTGGCCGAAGCCAGGATCAACTGTGGTTGTAATGTCATATCATCCTTTATACCTGAGCGGGAAAGAATCTAAAAAGTTGACGCGGCGGCAAGCAGAAGCTTGATAGGGGAAGGCCTTCTACGCCAAACCAACTTGATGCCATGCTTTGGAGATAGACCCTGGCCTGTGGCACTATTGGGAAGTAGTTTCGCCCCTACTTGATCTTTAATCCGTTCAATCTTTTGCTTGTCCGACGAGGAGTCTTGCCGGACGGTGAAGCTTACAACAATTTGCGCGGGGAGGATTCGATGTCGTCTAAAAACTCGGTTTTGCCGCAATCTCCATTGCGGATCGCGATCATCGGGTGCGGCGGCATGGCGCGGCATCATACGGTCGCCATGTTGCGCCATCAGGAGCTGGTGCAGATTCCGGTCGTCTGTGAACCTTCGGCCGAAACATACGCGCGTTTTGCAGTGCTTTTCAACGATGTCGGTCTGACGCCGCCGCCCAACGAGCCGGATCTGGCCGTTTTGCTGCGCGAACACGCCGAGGCGCTTGACGCGGCCTTTATTATCACGCCCCACGTGCTTCATCACGAACAGGCTGGCGCTTGCATGGAAGCGGGGCTGGATGTGCTGCTGGAAAAGCCGATGGTCATGAATACGGTGGAGGCGCGCAGCCTGATCGAAATTCGCAACCGCACGCGGCAGCACCTGGTGGTTGCCTTCAACGGCAGCCTGTCGCCGCAGATTCGCACGGCCGTCACCATGCTGCGGTCGGGAGAGTTGGGCGCCATCCTCAACATTCATGGCGTGGTGTGGCAAAGCTGGAACAGCCACACGCAAAACACGTGGCGGCAGGCGCCGGAGATTGCCGGCGGCGGCTTTCTGTTCGACACGGGCGCGCATCTGCTCAATACAGTGGCTGACCTGGCAGGCGAGCCGGTGATCGAAGTCGCGGCCTGGCTGGACAACCGCGGCCGCGCCGTCGACATTCTGGGCGCGGTGATGGCAAGATTGGCTTCTGGCGTCCTGATCACGCTGAGTGGCTGTGGCGACACCATTGAATCCTGTGCGTCGGATGTGCGCGTTTTCTGCACCAACGGCATCTTGCGCACCGGCGTCTGGGGCGAACGGCTCGAAGTGCAACGTGCAGGCGACGCCGACCTGACGCCGGTGGAAGTGCCAGCATCGCATGGCGCGTGGGAGCAGTTTATGCGAGTCTGCCGCGGGGAGATCGAAAACCCCAGCCCGCCGGAAGTGGGCTTGCGCATGGCGATCCTCTGGGATATGATCCGCGCCTCTGCACAGCAGGGCGGCGCGCCGGTGACGCAGCACGACGCCGAGCAACTCGTCAAAAGCGAAGGGGCAGTCGCCAAAATCTGATTGTATAGACGTTCCGATAGCAACAACAAAATATTTTTATGTGAAAGAAATTGAGGAGATTTCAAATGGCAACACAGACGCGTGTGACGGTCTGGAATGAATTTCGTCATGAACGACAGGACCCGGAAATCGCCGCGGTCTATCCGCAGGGGATTCACGGCGCCATCGCTGGCTATCTGCGCGGGCACGGCTGCATCGTGCACACCGCCACGCTGGATGAGCCAAGCCATGGCCTGACCGAGCACATCCTGAACAACACCGATGTCCTGGTCTGGTGGGGCCACATGGCGCACGGAGAAGTCAGCGATGAAATTGTGGCGCAGGTGCACGACCGCGTGCTGAAAGGCATGGGGCTGATCGTGCTCCACTCCGGTCATTTTTCCAAAATTTTCAAGCGGCTGATGGGCACGACTTGCGATCTCAAGTGGCGTGAAGCAGGCGAGCGCGAGCGCGTTTGGGTGGTGGCCGCGGGCCATCCGATTGCAGATGGCATCGGCGAATATTTTGAGATTCCTCACGAAGAGATGTATGGCGAGTATTTCGACATTCCGGAGCCGGAGACGCTGGTTTTTGTCAGTTGGTTCCAGGGGGGCGAGGTCTTCCGCAGCGGCTGCTGTTATCGTCGCGGGCAAGGGCGCATTTTCTATTTCCGGCCCGGCCATGAGTCTTTCCCCACCTATCATCAGCCGGAAGTGCTGCGCGTGATCAGCAATGCCGTGCGGTGGGCCAGGCCGGTTGAACGCCCGATCACGACCTTTGGCCACCGCCCCGAGCCGATCGAAGCGTTGCCAAAGTAGAAAAACGGGTTTCTTCGACGCAGAGGCGCGGGCGTGCAGAGAAAACGCAGAGAAACACTTGCAAAAATTGCTTTACGTTTCCTCTGCGAACCTCTGCATCTCCGCGACTCTGCGTCGAGCATTGCTCCTTTTGACATTGCCGTTTAGACCGCTGTCTCCTCGAACGGGTCGGTTTGCAGATGTTTGCGCGGTTCCCGCATCCCGAGGCTGAGCACGATGAGCGCAATGGCGCTCACGATCGCTGAGGCCAGAAAAAGCCAATCATAGCTAAAGACCGCCAGCACGCCGCCGATCAACGGCGCAATAGCGCCGCCGACCCCTGTGACAGAATTGCCAATGCCGACATAGGTGGGGCGATGCTCCGGCTGCGAGAATTCCATGACGATCAGCACCCCGGAGACGATCGAAATCCCGTTGACGATCCCCATCAGCAGAAAGATGGCGTAATACCAATCGGGGCCGGGCGCCAGCCACGCCATGCCAAAAGTCAGAATGCTGGCCACCTGCGCCAGCTCCAAGGTGAACTTATGGCCGCGCCGGTCCGCGATCACGCCTGCTGCCAGGTTGCCGAGCGTCTGCCCGACCAGCAACGCCGCTGTATACAATCCGACGCTGGCGTCGCTGACTTGCCACTGCTGAATCGCCGCCACGGTAAGAAAACCAGTTCCCATCCTGCCCAGATTCGCCAGCAAGCGTGAACTTAAAAAGTTGCGGAAGTTGCGGTCTCGACGCACAATGGCTTTGATTTTTTTCCAAGATTGGTCACCTTTGGCGCGAATATGATCGGGAATAGGTTGCACCGGCTCGCGCGACAGCGAGAGCGAGTACCAACTGAGCGTGATCGCGACAGCCGCCACCAGAAAGGTGTAGGCAAAATTCTGCGGATAGGGAAAGGTGGCCAGCATCCAACCACTGAGAATGGCGCCGGCCGCGCCGAGACCTGTGCCGATAAAGGAGCTAAGCCCAAAGAACCAACCGCGGCGATCCACCGGGAAAATGCGAGCGATCATATCGGACCAGGCGGGCGCGATCACGCCGGCGCCGAAGCCGTGCCAGGCGTACGCGAAAAAGAAGAGCAATAAAGCCAAGGTGGGTTGGCTGGGCGCCAGCAGCGCCGCCACCGGCAACAGCCAGAGCGGCAGCCGCTCGGTAAAAAAGCCAATGTTGATCACCACGGGCTTTTTGCGCGCGAGGCGTTCTGTGGCGCCGGCGGCAAACAGTTGTGGCAGATACCAACTTGACTGGCTCAATACGGCCAGCACGGCAAACCAGACCGCGGCAGTCGTAAGTTTGCTGACAAACAGCGGCAAAATCGTAGCCGCCGAAATAAAACTCATCCCGAACCAGAAGCCTGCGCCGTCAAGCAGGTTGACGGTGAAATTCCAATTATAATTGGTGCGGGCTTCGTGTTCCGCCTCCGCATCGCTCAAAGGCTGGATGGGCTTGTCAAGTTCGAGCATCAACCGTACGATTTGGCGGCCGCGCGCTGTGCGTTGCAGACCCATAATGATTTCCCTCAATCGTTGTGGCCAAGGAAAGAAGTGGCAATCTGTCCTTGTATATGCGGCGAAACCTGAATAATTGCGCTGTACTTACTATCACCGCGCACAAATTTCCAGTATACTTCACGCCATCTGTGAAACGGAAAGGAACGGATATGAAACATTTTCTATATGTTCTCGTGGTTATCGTATTTCTTTTGGGGATTGTGACAGGCTGTTCGGCGCAAAACGCACCGACCCTGACCGATGGCAAAAACGTCCTGTGCAATTCGCTCGCTACGCTGCGCACATCAGCGACGAATCTGCAAGCCATCGATGCAGACACCAGCGTTGCTCAACTGCGCGCGATGCGTGAAAACATCGGCAAGCTGATTGAGGCTGCACGGCGCGCCAACACGGTGTTGCAGCTGCAAGCCATCACTGACATGGTTGATTCGTATGAGGGGTTCAGCCGCATGGTGGATAGTCTGAATCCCGAACAGAATGTAGGGGACGCGGCCGCGGCGCTAAACGCTTCCTCCGCCAAAGTGCTCGCCGCGCTAGAACAAGCTTATCTTTCAGCACAATGCGCCCAGTGAAAGTGGTGAATCTGTATGGAATCGTCATCTGTTTACACACCTCATCGTGCAATGTTCATCTTCGCCCATCCTGACGACATTGAATTTGGCTCAGCCGGCACGGCCGCCCGTTGGGTGCAGGGCGGCGCCGAGGTCGCGTATCTTCTCATTACCAGCGGAGACGTCGGCATTGCCGACTTGAACCTGACCCGCGCAGAGGCCACCGCGATCCGCGAGCAAGAACAACGTGACGCGGCCGCGGTGGTGGGCGTGCAAGAGGTGGTCTTTCTGCGCGAGCCCGATGGCTTGCTTGTCAACACGCTCGAATTGCGGCGCCGGCTCGTGCGCGAAATACGGCGCTTTCGCCCCGAAGTCGTCGTGTGCGGCGACCCTACTGCCTGGTTCGTCGATTCCACTTACATCAACCACCCAGACCACCGCGCCGCGGCGAGCGCGGCGCTGGAAGCGGTCTTTCCCGCCGCGGGTCAGCCGCATCTCTTCCAGGAACTGGCTGAGGAAGGTTTATCGGCTCACAAAGTGCGCAAAGTTTATGTAGAAGGATGGGGCGGCGGCGACACATGGGTCAACACCAGCAGCACGATCGACCTCAAAATTGCCGCGCTGCGCTGTCATGTCAGCCAGATGCGCGAATGGGATCCGGAGCCGATGCTGCGCCAATGGTCGGCGGAGGCCGCCAAGGGCAAGGAAATGGCTTATGCAGAGACTTTTCGCGTTATTACCCTGATAAATGATGAAGATTTTGCCAAGGCGAGTTGAAGCAGCAGGCAAGCATATATGGAAAAGCATGCAACAGTTATGTTTACAACCTTAGCAGATCGGGTGGCGGCCCTCGAAGCACAGGTGCAGAATTTGCAGCAGCAAAACCACGATTTTCGCCAGTTGATCGACCACAGTGGCGAAATTTTCTGGACAGTCGATATACAGCAACGACGTATGTTGTATATCAGCGGCGGGTTTGAACGTCTGTATGATTTTGCCAGCGAGATCCAATATGCGGACCCTTACGCGTTTCTCCAGGTGGTGGCGCCGGCTGACCTGCCCATCGTAGAAGAGGCTTTGGCGCGCCAGCGTCAGGGCGCGCCAAGCGAAATCGAGTATCGTGTGATCCATCGCAACGGGTCGATTCACTGGATACATGAACGAGGTGTGCCAGTTTTTGATGACAATGGACGCCACGTGCGCACCGCTGGCATCGCCGTCGAGATCACCGAGCGAAAATTTAACCAAGAATCACTTCTACAACAGCGACAACTTCTGCGTACAATCATCGATCTGCTCCCCGACTCGGTGTACGCCAAAGACGCACTGGGACGGAAAACCCTGGCAAATCAGATTGATGTTCGCTATATGGGGCTCACGCGTGAAAGCGACGCCTTGGGCAAACTTGACGCGGATACGTATCCGCCAGAGATCGCTGCACAGTTGAAAAAGGTGGAAACCCAGGTGCTGCTGGAGGGGAAGTCGGTCATCAACCAGGAAGAGTGGCTCGTCGTCAACGGGGAGCAGATCTGCTTGCTTACCTCACAGGTGCCGCTGCGCGGCGCCGCTGGTGAAGTGACCGGATTGGTCGGCGTTGGCCGCGATATTACCAAGTTCAAAGCGGCGCAGGTGGCGCTGAAAGAACTGAACCGCACCCTGGAGGATCGCATTGCCGAGCGGACGCACGCGTTGCAGCGTGAGGTTGAAATGCGCAGGCGCAAAGAGGAGGAGCTTGCCCTGAGCGAGCAGCGCCTGCGCCAGGTTGTAGATCTGGTGCCCCACATGATCTTTGCGAAAGACATTGATGGCCGCTATATCTTGGCCAACAAAGCTTGCGCAGATTCGCTGGGGGTGACGGTTGAGCAACTGCTTGGGAAACGCGACGCAGAGGTCAACCCTTGGCCCGAAGAGGCCGCACGCTTCTATGCCGAAGACGTACAGGTGATCACACAGAATGGCGCCTTACACATCTCAGAAGAGAGCATACACTTTTACGATGGCAGCGAACACATTATGCAGACGCTCAAAATCCCATTTGTAGCGGCCGGTCACGAAAAGCCGGCGATGCTGGGCGTAGGCATCGAGATCACTGAAGTCAAACTGGCCGAGGCGAAACTCAAGGCCTACACCGACGAATTGCAACAGGCCAATACGGCGTTGCGCGGCGCTGCACGCTTCAAGGATGAATTCATGGCGATGATGAGCCACGAACTTCGCACGCCGCTGAGCAGCATTCTTGGGCTGGCCGAAGCGCTTCAGCTCACAATGTACGGCCCCCTCACCGACCGGCAACAACGTTCGCTGAAGTTGATCGAGAGCAGCGGCCGTGAGCTGCTGGGGTTGATCGACAATCTGCTGGATTTATCGCGCATCGAAGCAGGACAATTCCATCTGCATGACGACCAGTTCGATGCGGTCTCCATCTCCAAAAGTGCTGTCGATCTCAGCACCGACGCCGCGAATGCGAAAGGGCAGAGCATCCAATTTGAGACCAACTGCGAGCGCCTGATGGTGCAGGGCGACCAGCGCCGATGGCAACAGATCCTCCTCAACCTCGTGGGGAATGCCATCAAGTTTACGCCACAGAGCGGGAAGATTGGCGTAAAACTGGAGGCGGACAACGCAAACAGGCGCGTCCATGTGCATGTGTGGGATCGCGGGATCGGCATTAATCAAGAAGATTTGTCACGCTTATTTCGCCCCTTTTCCCAGTTGGATAGCACGCTGACGCGCCAATTCCCCGGCACCGGGCTGGGATTGGCTTTAGCCAAACGTCTTGTTGAGTTACAAGGGGGAGAGATTTCCGTGCACAGCGAGCCGGGGGAAGGCAGCACATTTACGGTCTCCATGCCTTATTCGCAGACCCAAGGCGAGCTATGACGTTTTTGTTGTGCGGAGAATCTGCGCCAGGTGCTCCGGGCGCACAGGCTTGGTCAGGAAGGAATCCATGCCAGCGGCCAGACACGCCTCCTGATCCTCCACCATTGCTGCTGCCGTGACTGCTACAATACGGGGTTGGCGTGCTGCGGGCAAGGTGCGGCGAATCCTTTGCGTCGCCTCGATGCCATCCATTTCCGGCATGTGCATGTCCATCAAAACCAAGTCATAGGGTTGACGATGCAGCGCTTCAACCGCTTCCAGTCCATTAGTGGCAATATCGGCGGCGTAGCCAAGTTTTTCCAGCATACGCAACACGACTTTTTGATTGACCAGATTATCCTCCGCCAATAAAATGCGCAGGGCAGCCGGTTGCTGGCGCAATTCGGCAAAGACGCCTGTCGAGAGCAGAGGATGTCGCTCCGTCTCCGCGCCGGGCTGCAATAGCCGCTCCAGAATTTGCAGCAGTTGGCGCTGTTTGATAGGACGCAAAAGATAATCCGCAGTGTGCAACAAATCGCTGGAAGAGGCGGCGCTGCCCACCGTCGTCACGGCCACGATCGGGCAAGTGCGATATTGGTTGTTTGCCCTCCACGCATCGGCAAACGCAGGGGCGTTTTTCAAGAGCCGCATATCGAGCAATAAAGCATCCGGTGCGCTGTCAGCTTGCTGAATCATAGCGGTCAATGCCTGTGCAGAGTCAACTCCCACGACCGTTGCTTGCCATCGTTGGAGCAGTCTCGTCACGTTGGCAAGCGTAGGGGGATGACCATCGGCTACCCAGATGCGCTTTGCCAGCAGGAAATCGGGTTGGGATGGTTCCTTGATCTTCTCCGCCACAGTCTCGACGCCGACTGTGCAATGAAAAGTCGAACCTTCTCCGACCGTGCTTTCCACCCAGATATCTCCCCCCATCAGCTGCGCCAGCCGCCTGCTGATTACCAGCCCCAGCCCTGTGCCGCCAAATCGTCGCGCCATCGAAGGATCCACCTGCGAAAATGGTTGAAAGAGTCGATCCATGAGATGCGCCGGAATGCCGATGCCCGAATCGCGCACGGCCAGATGGAGACGCAGGGCGTCATCCTGCGTCTCCATTAGGGCTGTAACCTCGACTTCTCCCGTGTTGGTAAACTTGACCCCATTGCTAACCAAATTGACGAGAATTTGCCGCAATCGCGCCTGATCGCCCATCAGCCAGGGCGGGACGCTGTCGTCGATCCAGTAGGTTAGCTCAATACCCTGGGAGGCGACTTTACCGGCAAACAGATCGAAGGTTTCATCGATACACGCCGCCAGCTGAAAAGGTTGTTTTTCCGGGTGCATGTGACCCGACTCGATCTTGGAAAAATCGAGAATGTCGTTGATGACGGCGAGCAAGGCATCGCCGCTGGTGCGGATGGTTTCCACATAGTCGCGTTGCTCAGGCGTCAGTTCCGTGGCGAGCAGCAGGCTGGTCATCCCGATCACCGCGTTCATCGGGGTGCGGATCTCGTGGCTCATGTTGGCAAGGAAGATCGATTTGGTGCGGCTGGCAGCTTCGGCCGCGGTGCGCGCCTGTTGTGCTTCCTGAAAAAGCCGCGCATTTTCCAGCGCTACAGCTACCTGGTCGGCGAAGGTTTGCAACCGTTTCGCATCCTCTTCAGTAAAGAAATCGAGTTGGCGTGAATCTACTGAAACAAAGCCAATCACTTCTCCCTGGCGGCGGATCGGCGCGGCCAGATAGCTCAAAATCCAGCCATCACCGTCGACGCGCCGCCAGTGAGGATCTTCGTGTGTATTTGCAACGCGTAAAGGCAACTGCGTCTCCGTCATCGTGTGCAGATTATCGGTGTCGGCCAAGTCGTAGCGGAGAGAGAGGAAGCCTGACTCCGCAATGGCTGGCGCATAGCCGACCGACCGCACGACGCGCGCGCTGGTGCGACTCTCATCAAGCAACATGATATTGGCGGCATCATATTTGACGACGCGCCCAATATCTGCCAGCAGCCGGTCGAGCACGACGTCGAAGTCCAGCGAACTGACCATAGCAAGCGTCACATCGTGGAGCACCTCGATAAACTCCCGTTGTCTACGCTCCCGGCTCTCTGCGCGCTGGCGTTCGGCCAATTCCTGCTGCATGGCGCGATAGAGACGAGCATTATCCAGCGCCTGACCCGCCGCGCGCGCCACAGATTGCGCCACTTCAATTTCATGCTCGTCAAACGCATGCGGCTCGAACCAATCCAGACCGATCGTGCCGACAATTTCGTCGCGCACAAAGAGTGGCAGCAGCAACAGCGAGGCCACGCGCCGTTTACGCATCAATTCCCGAATCGGCGCCATGCGTGCGTCGTTCTCGACGTCCACGATCGCCAATGGCTGGCGTTTGGTCAAGACATATTCCGTGGTGGGGTTGTTCTGCACAGGGATCACGGCGCCGACGACGCTGACCGAATGGCTGGGCACATACTCGGCGATCAACGTCAGGTTCTGCCCCGTACTGTCGAGCAGTGCGATGCCAGACTGCGGCGCGGCAAAGTGACGCGTCAGATCGCGGCAGATGTGATTGAGCGCCTGATCGAGGTCAAGCGTCGCCGCGTGGAGAATGGCGCGATTCAGCAGTTCCATCTCGCTCAGCCGGCGCGTCAATTCGCGTTGGGCAAGATGGCGCTCATTGAGTTCACGGCTGGCCTTTGCATAGAGTTGTGCATTTTCCAACGCAATGGCCGCCTGGTTGCAAAAGAAGTTCAAATGTCTGGCTTGTTCGATAGTAAAAAAATCAGGTTGTGCGCTGTCAAGCAAGAGAAAGCCCATCACATGGCCGCGGCTCACAATCGGCGCCCCCAATGACGAGCGAATCCAGTCAGCTTCCGGCAGGTGGAGCCAGTTCGGGTCGCCTGCGGTGTCAGCGATCAACACCGGCGCTAATGTCTGGCGCATAGCCCCCAAATTACAAAATTTTTGTATCGCAAATGTTTGCCCGGCCAATTCGAGCGGCGCGCCAATGCCGGGCCGTGTGCTGACCGACCGCACAATACGCACCGTGTCGGTGGCCTCATCGAGTAGCATCACGTTGGCAGCGTCGTGACCAACCACCCGGTTGACATTGACCAGGATGAGATCGAGCACTTCATCCAGGTCAAGCGTGCTGGTCAACGCATGTGCGCTGTCTTGCAGCGCCTCCACAAACATTTGCTGCGCATGCAGGATCGTTGGCGCGTGCGTCGCGGCAGGATGGAGCCAAGCGCGCCGCACTATCAAGGCCAGCATCCCCCCCATCAGAAAAATACTGACGCCGAGCAGAGCTCTGGCAAAAGTCTGGAACGGCAGCCATATAAATCCAAAGCTTGCGGCCAGAGCCCCAATACCAATCGCCGCTATCATCCACAGGAGGAAAGTTCTGGGTAAAGATTGCGAAAACGTAGTTAGATGGGAGCGGTCTAGGAAGTGCATAAGCGTTTGAAGGAGATGCAGCGCAATATCACGAGAACAACAATGTGTTGATCTTACCGGCATAAACTGACACGCGCAACGGGCTTTTGTTGGATAGCAAGTACTTCTAGTAAATGGTATCGCATTAGCATATGTAGTGCATAACAGCACGCTCTGCGTTTGACATCCGTCTTGGTTCGCATAAGATCGTATCAAGCGGCGCGCCATTTTCGGGCAATAGGCGTCATCCTAAAAGAAAACAAGTATTCGTGCACCAGACGACTCCTGTCAGTGATTCTGATCAACCAGCGATTGCCAACATTCGGATTTGGTCGCCGTTGGTTCGCCAGCCTAACGGTTATACATGTGGTGTCGCTGCGTTGCAAAGTGTGCTACATTATTACGGCGTCTCAGTGCGTTTCGATGCTCTGTCCGCGGCGCTGGGCGCAAACCCGGAGCAAGGCACGAATTATCATCAAATAGCAGCTTATGCAGCAATGTGTGGCATCGATGTGAGCATCTTTACCGAGATGCGCCTTGCTACACTGTGCGAGCTGATCGACGCGGGCATTCCCGTCATTGTCGCTTTGCAAGCGTGGGCGGATGTATCATCGGGCGCTTACGCCGACGCGTGGAACGACGGTCATTATGCCGTCGTCATTGGATATGACAGGAAGCAATTTTATTTCATGGACCCTTCAACATTGGGCAACTATACCTATATGCCAACGCCGGAATTCCTGGTGCGCTGGCATGATTGTTATGAGGAAGCAGGCAAGACCATCTACTTGCATCGGTTCGGCATGGCGTTTCGTGGCTCCAACGTGGGTTTCGCCCCTGAGCGCATTATACGAATGCGATAAGCTGAGAACAATCTCGTTCCATGCTTGAAACCTGATCATAGCTATGCACAAAGCGTTCGATGATCCACAGCCAGACCTCACTCCCGGCGATGCTCATTCTCTACGAGCTGGGTTTGCCACTTGCATCCTTGCCGACCAGGTGAATGATGCCATCTTTGTGTTGACAACCACTGGCAAAATTGTCTATGCCAATCTCGCCGCGCAGCGACTGGTGGGCGCCGACGATCAGCTCGCTGGCCGGCAACTTTCACAGCTTTTGGGAGGTGGACAGGCGCGGCGTCATGCAGCGCTGATCCGCAGCGTCAACGCCCACGGCAACGCGGCGCTCGCCGAACTTCCGCACCGCTACGGCGCGGCTACGACCTGGTTCAGCGTGCACTATGCGCCCTTGCGCTGCGAGGCCAGCGCCCCCCTCATTCTTGCTACTCTCCGCGACGTGACGCTGGAAGTCGAGACCAGAGAGCGCCAGCAGCAAATCGCCGAAGAGCGCGATCTTCTCTATCGCGCCGGCGCCGAACTCGGCCGCTCGCTTGATCTGGATCATATTTTCCCGACGATGCGCAGTTTGATCTCCGAGCGGATGGATTGCGACGTCCTCTATCTATCGTCTTTCGACCCCGAGACGGAACTGATCACCTGTCTCTTTGCCTGGCAAGATGGTCATGCGCTTGATATCACAAGCATTCCGCAGATCAAGCTGGCGCCGGAAGGGAAAGGCACACAGAGTCTCGCCATCCGCACCGGCCAGTCGATCCTGCTGACTGACTACAACGCGCAAAGGCGCACCAGCAGCAATTCGTATTACGTCAGCAAGACCGGCAGCGTGCAGGCCATTCAGGCGACTGAGGTGCCAGAGCAAGATCCCAATGTGCCGCGCGCGGCGCTCATCGTTCCGTTGAAGCTCAGCGATACCGTGCGCGGCGTGGTGCAAATTTTCAGCTATCGGCTCAATGCCTACAGCCAACGCGACCTACACCTGGTGGAGGCCATTGGGGTC
The DNA here is from genome assembly GCA_014879855.1 of Caldilineaceae bacterium. Lineage (GTDB taxonomy): Bacteria > Chloroflexota > Anaerolineae > Caldilineales > Caldilineaceae > Caldilinea. The sequence goes on from JACSRH010000256.1 coordinate 37,553, forward strand.
CAGGTGTTGGTCGCGGTCAACAATGCACTGTTGTATCGCACGGTGCGACAAGAGCAGGCAAAGCTCGAGGATCTCAACAAAACACTGGAACAGCGCGTTGCCGAACGCACAGCAAGGCTTGATGAAGCGCAGCGCATCGCTCACCTAGGCAGCCTGGACATCGATCTCGAACGCGCCGAGGCAACGCTTTCGGATGAAGCCTGCCGTATCTTGCGCATCCCCTCACACCAAACATTTTTGCCTCTACGTAAGTTGAGCGAGTTTATACTAGCCGAAGATCTGAATCACATCCTTGACCTATATCAGCAGTGTAATGATGAGGAAACACATGAATTGCAAATCCGTCTGTTGCGTGCAGATGGCGCCAATGGCTATGTGAACCTGCGTGCAAAATCAGTGCTGCAAGGCGGCCGCGTGGTGCGCATCGTCTGCACCGCCCTGGACGTCACCGAGCAGCGCCGCGCGGAGCAAGAGCAACATCGCCAGAGCGCGATTCTGGAAGCAACGACCGACCTGGTTGCCAACTGGAACCCACAGGGCGAGTTGACCTATCTCAACCTGGGCGGACGCCGCATGTTGGGCATCGGCCCTAATTTTGACATTGCCAACCTCTCGCTGCGTTCGATCTACGCAGCAAGCGCTTGGCCAACCATCACACATGAGGCGATTCCGGTGGCGACGCGGCGCGGGGTCTGGGCAGGGGACAGTGTGATCCTCCATGCCGAAGGCGTCGAGATCCCGGTGTCGCAAGTGATCATTGCCCACCGCGACAATCACGCCACGGTCGAATACTACTCCACCATCATGCGCGATATGATGCTGCAAAAACAGGCGGAAGAAGCGCTGCGTCGCAGCCGCGACGAGTTGAGCTCGGCCAATACTGCACTCGAAAAAGCTGCGCGCCTGAAGGATGAATTCCTCGCCGGCATGAGCCATGAGCTGCGCACGCCGATGACCAGCATCTTGGGATTGACCGAGGCGCTGCGCGAGCAACTGTACGGGAACCTCAACGAAAAGCAACTGCGCGCCGTCACCACCATCGAACACAGCGGGCAACATCTGCTTGACTTGATCAACGACATTCTCGACCTCTCCAAGATCGAAGCAGGACAATTCCAGCTCCATCGCGCACTATTTTCGGTGGACGAAACCTGCATGGCCGCCTTGCAGATGATCAAAGGCATGGCGCAGCAGAAGCGCCAATCAGTTGGGTTTACGATCAACCTGACCTCAATCGAAATCGACGCCGACCAGCGCCGGCTCAAACAAATGCTCGTCAACCTGCTGAGCAATGCAGTCAAATTCACGCCAGAAGGGGGACAGCTCGGGCTGGATGTGCAGGCAGATGCGAAAGAATGCGTCGTGCAATTCCACGTTTGGGATCGGGGCATCGGCATTGCCCCAGAGGACTTTACGCGGCTCTTTCAGCCTTTTACGCAGTTGGATGGGCGACTCGCCCGCCAATATACAGGCACCGGTCTGGGGTTATCGCTCGTGCGGCGTATGGCCGAACTCCACGGTGGCAGCGTGACGCTTGCAAGCGCCGTCGGAGAGGGCAGCCGCTTCACGCTTAGTCTTCCCTGGCGCGCCAGCACCCGTCAGACAGAGGGTTCCTCGTCGCTTCATTCCGAAATGCCCTCTCCCTTGCTGTTGCAGCGCCGCCCACGACCAGACGAGCCAGTCGTGGTGTTGCTGGTGGATGATAACCTGGCGATGATGGAGATGTACGTCGACTATCTGCGCACCACCGGATGCGTGGTGCATGTGGCCGAGGACGGTTTAGCTGCCCTTCGCGCGCTCGCCGAAATCCGTCCTGACGTCGTTTTGATAGACATCCAAATGCCCGGCATGGATGGGCTTGAGGTGATCCGGCGCATCCGTAGCTGGCGCGACCCAGACATTGCCGCGGCTGCCGTGGTTGCATTGACGGCGCTCGCCATGCCCGGCGACCGCGAGCGATGTCTCGACGCTGGCGCCGACGACTATCTCGCCAAACCAGTTTCACTCATCCGCGTGGGCGAGGTGGTCGAACGCCTTGCCAACGCACCGCGCACTCGCTAATCATCTGAACTAGACCCGAAAACATCCTTCTGATTTGACAGTCCTCACGGCTGCGAGTACAATCAATTGCGTTCTGGGAGCACCACAAAGAACAAGTTGTGTGGCGCATTCGTCTAGAGGCCCAGGACACAGCCCTCTCAAGGCTGAGACACGAGTTCGAATCTCGTA
>JACSRH010000309.1 GCA_014879855.1 Caldilineaceae bacterium
TGGGCCGGCGTTTCATCAGGAGTTCCTCGCCGGCGACATTTCTTTCGACGACCCGCGCATCCGCCTTGCATTCGAGTTGTGGGCGTCGCTGGTGGAAAAGGGTTATTTCCTGCAGACCTCCAGTACGATGGACATCGACGCCGCGCTCGCCGCGGTCGCGCCTTCTTCTGCGGCGGCCAGCCCCCAGGCGGCGATGGTGCTCTCTGGCCCCGCCTTCCTCGCCACACTGACGCCACAGCAGCGCGACGCGCTCGGCTTCTTCCCTTTTCCCATCCTTGATCGCGCGCAGCCGCCGGCCGAAGTCGTCATGGCGATCGGCTACATGATCCCAGCGCAGGCGCCCCATCGTGACATAGCGCTGGCCTTTGCCGGCCTGCTTGCCTCGCCAGAAGGGCGCGATCTGCTCATAACAGAGGTGGCCGCCTCCGGTCTCTATGCCCCGATTACCGGCAGCGCTGAGGATGAAACATTGCCCGCCAGCGTCCGCCAGGGAATGGCGCTGGTGCAGAAAGCGGAGAGCGTTGTTGCGCCCTACTACATGAGCGTGTCGCCAGCAATGTGGCCAGCGCTGATGACCATGCAGCGTCGCATCCTGACCGAGCCAGGCAGCGGCAAAGGCTTTGACCTGGATGAGCTGCTGGCGGCGTTGGAGGCGGCGCGGTAATGCAGCGGCGGCGATCAAGCCCGGCGTCACTGCCTTGCCCACCTACTCCGTTGTCTAACTTGACGAAAACCGCCGCACGTGTCATCTTGCCCTAGGCAACGATGCCGCGAGCCGCAACAACCCCTTATTATTTAAAACCATTGAAATAGAAAGGAACGTGCCATGTCGAGACCAGTCACTCTGTTTACCGGCCAGTGGGCGGATCTGCCCCTGGAGGTGTTGGTGCAGAAGGTAAGCGCCTGGGGCTTTGATGGGCTGGAACTGGCCTGTTGGGGCGACCATTTTGAAGTCGATAAGGCGCTCGAAAGCGATCGCTACGTGCGCGACAAGCGCGACTTGCTCGAACAGCACGGCTTAAATTGCTGGGCTATCAGCAATCACCTGGTCGGCCAGTGCGTCTGCGATCCGATCGACGACCGCCACAAAAGCATCCTTCCCCCGCGCCTGTGGGGCGACGGCAAACCCGAAGGCGTGCGCCAGCGCGCGGCCGATGAAATAGCAAACACCGGGCGCGCGGCCAAACTTTTTGGCGTTGATACGGTCAATGGCTTCACCGGCAGCAGCGTCTGGCACAAGCTCTACTTCTTCCCGCCCACCAGCGACGCCGAGATCGACGCCGGCTATCAGGATTTCGCCGATCGCTGGAAGCCCGTGCTGGATGTCTTCCAGGATGAGGGTGTGCGCTTTGGGCTGGAGGTGCACCCGACCGAGATCGCCTATGACCTCATCACCTTCGAACGCGCGCTGCGCGCTCTCGACGGCCACCCCGCCTTCGGCATCAACTTTGACCCCAGCCACCTGGTGCATCAATTTATCGACCCGACCGAACTGATCTACGCCTTCCCCGAGCGCATCTTCCACGCGCATATCAAGGACGCCAAGGTGCAGCTCACGGGCCGCAACAGCATTCTCTCCTCGCACCTCAGCTTTGGCGACCACCGCCGCGGCTGGGATTTTGTCTCGCCCGGCCACGGCGATGTGGAGTGGGACCCGATTATCCGGGCGCTTAACCGCGTCGGCTACCAAGGCCCGCTCTCGATCGAGTGGGAAGACAGCGGCATGGATCGCGACTTCGGCGCGCCCGAAGCGCTCGCGCTCGTGCGCCGCATCGACTACGCGCCTTCGTCCGTGGCCTTCGACGCCGCGTTTGCCAAATAGGCCAGTCACTGCCGATGGAACGCGGATGACGCGGATCGGGCGGATTTATCCGGATTTCATCCGCGAACAGCTGCTCAGTCCGCGTGATGCGCGTTCCATTCTTTGTTATCAAGATCTCAATAGGAGCAGACATGACCTCTTCCCTGACCGTTGACCATGTGCTCGATGCGCTGCGCTTTCGCTGTATCGGCCCGACGCGCGGCGGACGCGTGGTGGCTGTCGCTGGCCATCCGCACGATCCTGCCGTTTATTACTTTGGCGCGGTCGCCGGTGGGATCTGGAAGACCGAAGACGCGGGCACGACCTGGCGCTGCATTTCTGACAGCCAGCTCGCCACCGCGTCGGTGGGCGCGCTTTGCGTCTCCCAGAGCCATCCCAACGTGCTCTACGCGGGCATGGGCGAGACGACAATTCGCATCGATGTCTCCTACGGGGATGGCGTCTACAAATCGACCGACGGCGGGCGCACGTGGAAGCATCTGGGGCTGGCCGACACGCGCCACATCGGCCGCGTGCGCGTCCATCCGACCAATCCCGAGATCGTCTATGTGGCGGCGTTGGGGCACGCGTTTGGCGTGAATGAGGAACGTGGGGTCTTCCGTTCGCGCGATGGCGGCGCCACGTGGGAGAAAGTGCTTTACGTCAGCGACAAAGCGGGTGCAGTCGATCTCGCTATCGACGAACAGAATCCGTCGATCCTCTACGCCAGTATCTGGCAGACCCACCGCAACTTCTGGGAACTGAGCAGCGGCGGCGAGGATAGCGGCCTGTGGCGTTCGCAGGATGGCGGCGACACGTGGGCGCGCATCAGCGACAACCAGGGCTTCCCACAGACGCTCAAAGGGAAGATCGGCGTCGCGGCGTCGCCAGTCAAAGCTGGCCGCGTGTGGGCCATTGTCGAGGCCAAAGACGCGTCCGCCCTCTATCGCTCTGACGACTTTGGCGCGACGTGGCAACGACTCAGCGACAGCACCGACCTGCTGGCGCGACCCTGGTATTACATGCACATCTACGCCGACCCGCAGGACGCAGAGACTGTCTATGTCCTCAACCTGGGGATGCACAAATCGACCGACGGCGGCAAGAGCTTTGTGGAAATTCCCACTCCGCATGGCGACAACCACGATCTCTGGATCGACCCGCACAACAATCGGCGCATGGTCGAGGGCAATGACGGTGGCGCCTGCGTTTCTTTCAACGGCGGCGAGTCCTTCAGCACCATCTACAACCAGATAACCGCGCAGTTCTACCACATGGACGTTGACGACGAGTTTCCTTACCGCGTCTACGGCACGCAGCAGGACAACTCCAGCGTCTGCGTGCCCAGCGACACCATTGCCGGGCCGATCACCTGGGGTGATTGTGAGGTCGTCGGTACGGGCGAAAGTGGCTACATCGCCGTCAAGCCTGACGACGTGAACACCGTCTATGTCGGCGCGGTCGGCAGCTCGCCAGGCGGTCAGGGGTCGCTGCAGAAGGTTGACCGCATCTCCGGGCAGATTCAGCTTGTCAACGTCTGGCCGGAGGATCTGCACGGCCGCGGCGTCGGCGAGGCCAAGGTGCGCTTTCCGTGGACTTTCCCGATCCTCTTTTCGCCGCACGACCCCAACGTGCTCTACACGTGTGGCAACCTTGCCTACCGTTCGACCAACGGCGGCCACAGTTGGGAAGCGATCAGTCCCGATCTGACGCGCGGCGATAGAAGCAAGCTCGGCCCCTCCGGCGGGCCGATCACGCTCGACACCAGCGGCGCCGAACACTACGCCACCATCTACACCTTTCGCGAGTCGCCACACGAAGCAGGCGTCTTCTGGGCCGGCAGCGACGATGGTCTGGTGCATGTCTCGCGCGATGGGGGCGCAAGCTGGCAAAATGTCACCCCGCCTGACCTGCCCGAATGGAGCTACATTCGCACCGTGGAGCCGTCACCCTTCGATGCGGCCACCTGGTATGTCGCAGCCACGCGCTATAAGCTGGATGACCCGACGCCCTATCTTTACAAGACAACCGACTATGGGCAAAGCTGGACGGCCATTGCCAACGGCATCCCAGCGCATGATTATGTGCGCGTGATCCGCTGCGATCCTAATGTGGGCGGTGTGCTCTACGTTGGCACGGAGTTGGGGCTGTATCTTTCGCTCGACGACGGCGCAACGTGGCGGCGCTGGCACGCGAATCTGCCGGTGACGCCTGTGTACGATCTCAAGGTCAAAGGGACGGATCTGATCCTCGCTACGCACGGCCGCGGCTTCTGGATCGGCGACAACCTGACGCTGCTTTACCAGAGCATTGCGCGGGGAGCGGATAGCGCGTCAGCGCCCGTGCTGTTCGCCCCTGGCCTCACCCGCCGCGTCCTGCCCGACCTTTTTGCCGACTGGATGCCGGGCGAGGGCAAGATTTACGGCGTCGGGCTTGGCTCCGGCGCCACCATCATCGCGCACAAGAACGAGACCGGACAGCTCTCGCGCACATTTCTCGATGCCGGCGAAGGCGCGCCACGCGGCGCGGTGGTGGATTACTTCCTGCCCGAAATGCCCGCGGCCGAGACGCCTGTCACGTTGACGATCCTGGACGCCGATGGCGATGAGCTGCGCGAGTATGGGCGCAAACCCGCGGACTACGACAAGTGGGACGACAAGCGCAAGAGCCTGGAGCCGGGGCCGTGGCTGCCGCTGCACGCCGGCATGAACCGTTTCGTGTGGAACCTGCGTCTACCGGGCGCAGTCAAAGTAGCGGGCAATAAAACCGCTAGTGCGGTTAATGAAGGTCCGTTCGTGCTGCCAGGACATTATCAGGTGCGCCTCACCGTGGGAGATGCAGAGTATACACAGGGCTTCGAGGTGGTGAACGATCCGCGCGTGCGCACATCGCTGGCAGACTTGCAGGAGCAGCAGACGCTGTTGCTGCGCATCCGCGATAAAATCTCAGAGGTGCATACTGCCATCAACCGGCTGCGCACGGTGCGCCAGCAGATCGAGGTGTGGCAGCCACGCGTTGCTGACGCGCCCGCCATTGCGGCCGCCGTTGCTGCTTTGCTGGAGAAGCTGGCCGCCATTGAGGATAAGCTGATCCTGCCCGGCGACCAGAAGATGACCTACGGGCTGATCGTGCGCTCACGGCTCAACGAGGCGTTGGCTTCCATGATCGCCATCGTCGGCTCTGCTGACGCTCGCCCGACCGAGCAAGCCTATGCTCTGGCCGCGGAGTACAGCGCACAGATCGACGCCCAGCTTGCGGCGCTGGATGCGGCGTTGACTGGCGAGCTGGCGGAGTTGAATCAGGCGATCCGCGCCGCGGACCTGGCGCCGATCGCGTAGCAAGGAGAAAGCTTCAATCCTTATCTGGTTTTTTCGCTATGCTTCTACTCGCCCAAGCACCGCCACTACATTTTGCCCGCCAAAGCCAAAGGCGTTGACGATGGCGTAGCGCGCATTTACGCGCTCCGCCTGATTGCCGACGATATGGAGATCAATGTCCGGGTCCGGCGTGTAGTTGATGGTAGGGGGCACGATGCCTTCGCGCAGCGCACAGACTGCCGCGACGACCGACTCGGCGCCGGCCGCGCCCAACGCATGTCCAACCATACTCTTGATGCTGGTGATCTTCAAATTATAGGCCGCCTCGCCAAAGGCGCGCTTGATGGCCAGCGTTTCGCTGATGTCGTTGAGCACTGTGCCCGTACCGTGCGCCATTACAATGTCGATGTCTTCCGGTTTTAGTTTTGCCATCTGCAACGCGCCGCTGAGCGCACGCGCGGCGCCGTCTCCATTGGGGTCAGGCGCGGTGATATGAAAGGCATCGCCGGTCAGCTTGCCGCCCATGACTTCGGCGTACAGCTTAGCGCCGCGCGCTCGTGCGTGCTCCTCCGTCTCCAAGATCAGCGCGGCCGCGCCTTCACCGGCGACGAAGCCGTCGCGATCCACCGAAAAGGGGCGGCAGGCATGTTCGGGATCGTCGGTGCGGGTGGAGAGCGGCCCCATACGCCCAAACGCCGCCATCGTCAGCATCGACATCAACGATTCGGCGCCGCCCGCGATGATCACATCCGCCTCGCCGCGCTGAAGATAATGATAGCCTTCGATGACGGAGTAGTGGCCGCTGGCGCACGCGGCTGTGCTGGTCATGACGGGGCCTTTAGCGCCGACTTCGATCGAGATGATGCAGGAAACAGCGTTTGCCATTGCGCTTGGCACGACGAACGGCCCAACCGAGCGCCACCCCTTGCGCACGACTTCGAGTGCGCCCGCCTCGATCTCGGGGATGCCGCCGCCGCCGGTTGCCATCAGCACGCCGACGCGTTCGGCATTGTTGCCGTCGATTGTAAAGCGCGCGTCGTCCAATGCCTGGCGCGCCACCGCGACGGCGAATTGCGAGGAGCGATGGACGCGGCGCGCAGTTTTGCGATCCATGTATTTTGTCGCGTCAAACCCCTTGACTTCGCAGGCGATGTTGTGCGGCATATCCTGCGTGTCAAAGCCAGTGATATGCCCAGCGCCAGACTTTCCGGCCAGCAGATTCTGCCAGAAGGTGGAGACATCATTGCCAATAGGCGTCAGGGCGCCCATGCCAGTAATATAGACTCGCGTCATTTGGATAACCCACTTTCTATGGTTTGGGAGCGCCAGCACCGATAGTTCGTCTGGCTGTGAAAAAGGGCGCAGTATTGCGCCCTTACGCTGGTCCGAAATAGTCTGTCATTTCACTCTTGGGAACATGCCAGCTCCTTTGTTACGGCTCTGCTAGCAACTATGTTCCCTCTGGGCCGCCAATGAGCAATGGAAATTGCTTTTCTCTGCGCACCTCCACCTTTCAGCGTCTCCGCGCAACGCTGCTCCTCCAGTGAGCAGCGCAAAGCAAAGGTGCAGATACATTCCTCTGAATGTCCTTCTGAATTATACTGACAGGTCGTGATGACCGTCAAAATTCCAATGAAAAACAACGTAGGTCCAGATCATGTCTGAAGCGAACATTTTGATTACGACGCAGATCCATCTGCTGCCGGCCAGCATGGCAAGTCTGCCTCAGGAACTGCGCGACCTGCTATTAGTGTATCTCCAACGATGGGGAGAACCCGCCGAACAGATCGAAGTCGCGGAATTGTTGCGCAATGCACAAGGCGACTGGCCTGCGCTGCTCGATTACCTGGCGCACGCCTATCTGGCCGCGCACAATCCCCAGCGTGCAATGGAGATCATTGAGCGCCGGCAGCGCCGCAATACGACCATTGGTTCACACGCACTGGAAGCACGCGCCTTACTGGCATTGGGTTTACGCGATGCGGCGCGGCAGGTTGCCCTGGAATTGGCGGCCGCCAACCCCCGCAATGGCGTCGCGCTCGGTGCGGCCGCCCAAGTGCTCGCTGCCACCGCAGATTTCGAGACCGCGTCCGCTCCCGTTATGGCTTATCTGGAAGCAAAGCCTTACGATCTGCAAGGAACATTGGCGTTAGCACTGGTCGCAATTGGGACGGGGCGCCCTGACTTGGCCGACGCTCAGTTGCAGCGGCTGGGCGGCGGCATTCCCGCGGGCATTACCGTGGAGCAGCTTGTCCTGCTCCAGGAGATCGCGCAAACGCTGGGCAAGCGCGAAACTGCGGCGGCCGCCGCGCTCGAAATTCAGCGGCGCCAGCAGCAGGAGTTGCAGGGGCTGCAAACAATGTTGGCGCCATTTATCGACGCCGCGGATCTGCTGATCAGCGATCCGGGCGCTTTCTACCGCCAATACACCGGTCTGGAATCGATCAAACTGACGCGCGAGGAAAGCCAGCGCGTGCAAGTGGAGACGATTCGCCACTTTGGGTTTGAGCGGCTGCGCGAGGGTCAGGCCGAAACGATCGCGCTGGCGCTTCTGCGCAATGAATCTGTACTGACCGTAATGCCGACGGGTGGCGGCAAATCGCTCTGTTACCAGTTGCCGGCGCTTGTGCTGCCGCGCGCAACCCTGGTCATCAGCCCTTTGATTGCCCTGATGAAGGATCAGGTGGAAGGCTTGCCGTCCGCGGCGCAGGCGCGTGCTGTGTTTATCAACAGCACCCTGAGTGACGCTGAGATGGCTGCGCGCATGGAAGGGATTGCGCGCGGCGAATACAAGCTTATTTACGCCGCGCCTGAACGCTTGCGTCAGCGCGCTTTTCTGTATGCGCTGCGTCAGGCCGGATTGGACCTCTTTGTCGTGGATGAGGCGCACTGTGTCAGCATGTGGGGGCACGATTTTCGCCCCGACTATCTCTTCATCCAGCAAGCGCGCATGGAATTGGGAAATCCGCCGGCGCTCGCTATGACCGCGACTGCGCCGCCACGTGTGCGCGACGAGATCGTCGACTATATCAGCGATGACGCCACCAGCCACACCGAACAGGAAGGGGAGCGCGCGCGCCGGCCGCATGTGATCGCGCTGGATATCTTCCGCCCCAACCTGCACCTTTCTGCGCTTCAGTTTCATAACGAAGATGAGAAGCTGGCCGCGCTCGTTAACTATGTCGGCAAAACCGCGGGCAGCGGCATTGTCTATGTCAACAGTCGTCGCCGCGCCGAATACATTGCGGCGGCGCTCCGTCACGCCGGCGTCAGCGCCGAAGCCTACCATGCGGGGATCGCGGAACGCGGCCCTGTGCAGGATCGCTTCATGTCAAACCGGACGCGCGTCGTGGTCGCCACCATTGCATTTGGCATGGGCATCGATAAATCGGATATACGCTTCATCGTTCACTTTCACCCGTCGCGCAGCCTGGATGCCTATTATCAGGAGGTTGGGCGCGCTGGGCGTGACGGCAAGCTCAGTCAGGGCATCCTGTTCTATAGCAACAACGACTGGGCGAATTTACGGCGTTGGGCGCGCGCGGAGGAGTATTCAGCGGCATTTCTCAAACGTGTTTTTGCCGCCGTCGCCACCCAGCTTGGCGTCGCAGTGCGCACTGCCGTCGAAGCGGAAAGCGCAACCACACAGGCAGACGAAGCGCCGGCGGAGAGTGGCGTCGAGCCGCCCGCGAAGGAGCACGTCACCACGCCCGCGGGCAGCCCCGCGTCTGGCCCGGTCGATTTGCGCCGGCTGCAACAGGTGCTCAACAGCGACGAGACCGCGGTGCGCGTCGCGATGAGTATGTTGGAGCGCGCGGGGTTGCTGCAACGGGGCTTTGATCTGCCGCGCGAGGTGACGATCAGCGTGCCGCGCCGCGTGAAGCGCGGCGCGTTGGAAGATCGCACTGTTGCGCGGCTCTTCAAAGGACTGCAACTCGGGCCTGATCAGTCGGCCACCTTTGCACTGGTTGATATTGCCAGGTTCATGCGGTGGCCATTGGATGAAGCTGAGATGCACCTGCTGGCCCAGTTGGATCAGGGCGCGTTTACGCTCAAATTTGGGCGGCGTGCGATGTTCGTGAATCTGCCGGCCGAACCGGATGATCTGGATGCACGCATCGAAGCTCTGCTTTCCCAGTCTACTGCCGTGGCGCAGCGACGCATCGACGACGTGATCGGCTATGCCACGACGGACAGTTGTCGCCACGGCTATATCAGCGCCCATTTCGGCAGCCCGCCCCGCACACACTGCACCGTTTGTGAAAATTGCACTGGCATCCGCCCTGACATCATCCAGCCCGAACGCGTGGAACATCTGCTGCCCGATGATGTTGACATTGAGCCAATGATCATTGACTGTCTGATGAGCCTCCCCAAACCGGTTGGGCGCAGTGGCCTGGCGCGCATTCTGACTGGCGCGCTGCGTTCACCCGTCAAACCGGATCAAGCACGCCATTTTGGCGCGCTCAAGCCGCTGGGGGAAGGTGGTGTAAGCGCTTATATTGACGATCTGATCGAGGAGAATCGTTTGCGCCAGTACACGCGTCGGGATTATCCTGTGCTGGCGCCGACGCTGCGCGGGCGCTCCGAGGCCGAAGCCTGGCTGGCCGAACATCCCGAACTGGCCGCGTATGGTGAATCGGCCGCGGGGCCAGAAGAAGCTGCCGCCGAAGCGGTCGAGGAGTCCGACCGCTATACCGCGCTGCAGAAGGCGCTCTGGCTCTGGCGTCGCCGGCTGGCCGATGAGTTAGCGCAGCCCACCTACGTCGTCATGCGCAATGAGCTGATGCTGCGCATCGCCGAAATGCGCCCGCAGACAGTGCAAGAGTTAGCAACCTTGCCCGGCATGGGCGCCCAGCGTATGCAGCACTACAGCGAGGCATTGCTTGATATCATCAAACTCAACCCGCCCCAGCCAGGGGATAACGAACGTCTGGCGTTACAACGAGCGGAACTGGAGACGCAGATCACTACAGCTAAATCGGCGGCGGCCAAGGCTGCCCATCAAGTTTCCCCGCAGATGGAGCGGCAAATCTACATGCGTTTGCAGGAGATGCGACAAAAGCTGGCAATCGGCAATCGAATCAAGCCTTACATCGTTGCCAGCGACGTCTTGCTCAAAGAAATTGCGCGCCGCGCGCCAGCCAGCCTTGGCGAGCTCGATGCCATTCAGGGTTTCTCCAACAGCGGTCTGACCAAAAATGCAGCGCAGATTGTGACGATGATCGCCGCTATACGTCAATCCATCAACAAATAGCGGTTGGCCTCAATAGATGCCCCGCATCCTCCAGCCGCTTTGACATCCACTGTACTTTTGCGTATGCTTGAAGTCGGTATGCGCCTGTAGCTCAGTGGATTAGAGCATTGGTCTTCGGAACCAAGGGTCGGGGGTTCGAATCCCTCCAGGCGTACT
>JACSRH010000004.1 GCA_014879855.1 Caldilineaceae bacterium
GGATCTACAATCCGGGCAGCACCGAAGCGTGCGCCAGCAACGAGGCGCCGTGGGAGCCGCGCGGCTATTACATCGTCACCGTGGACAGTGAAGCGCCCCGCGCCGCGGACGCGCCCAAACACAGCACCCACCTGGCCAGCAACCCTAAGCGCGCGTTTCGCCACCTGAGTTTCAAACTCGACCAGATCGCCGACCCTGCGGAACTGATGGCGCGGCTGGCGACCTTTCTGGAACGCAAAGCTGCGGACCTGCGCGCCGAGCTGGGTGACTATGCCGGCGACGAACGCCGCCGCCCCGTGGTGGAATTGTGGCTCACCGGCACGCTCCCCTTCGACCGCAGCGCGCTGGACATCCGCGCCGTGGAGGATCTGCTGGGCGCGACCGTGCAGCCGCTCATCGGCGCGGTCAAGGATTTCACCCAGGCCGCCGCCTACGCCGTCGAGACGGACGAATCGCTCACCCGCGGGCAGTTGGAGCGGCAGGTGCTCAGCGGGCTGCTCAGCCGCGATGCGCGCTACGCCGAGCAGAGCGACGCCTGGGCCGGGCTGGCCGTCGAGTTGAAGCAGCTTGCGCTGCGCGGCACGCCGCCCGCCGAACTTGCCGCACAGATGGCAACATTGATGGCGCAGATTGATGGCGCAGATTGATGGCGCAGATTGATGGCGCAGATTGATGCCCAGCACCCTGATAGTGCCTAATCCGGCGACTTTGAGAATGCCTGGATGGACGCTACAATGAATCTGCTGAACTTCGAGTGGGATGAACCCAAAAACAGGGCCAATCGATTGAAGCATGGCGTCTCATTCGAAGATGTGACGGTCCTGTTTGCCACAGACTCCCAATTGATCGTCGATATAGACGACCGCTACGATTATGGTGAGGATCGGTGGATAGGCATCGGAGCACTGGGGGACCTTGTTGTTGTCGTAGTCTTCACAGAACCGCGTCACGACACTGTCCGGATTATTTCTGTCCGCAAAGCGAACCAAAATGAACAAGACTACTACTTCCGCTCCGTCCACAACTGACTGGGAACGACTGAAGCACATGAGTGACGAAGATATCGATTATTCGGATATCCCCCCGCTCGGTGAACGCTTTTTTGAACGTGCACGACCTTATCTGCCGCATTCACAACGCCCCGATTATGTCGAATTGGATCACGATATTGCCGTCTGGTTTCACGAGCGCAGCGACAATTACCCTCACCTGATCAATCTCGTCCTGCGCAAATATATCGAGATCCAGCAGGAACTGGCTGACTAATCGCCCTCTCACCATGCAAATACTTGAAGTCGATCTGGACAACGTCAAAAGCTACGCCACGGCGCGCGTGCGCTTCACCGACGGCGTCAACGCCATCGTCGGCCACAACGGCGCGGGCAAAAGCACCATCCTCGAAGCCATCGGCTACGCGCTCTTCGACTGCAGCGACTACACCGTCGCCGCACTGGTGCGGGAAGGAGCGCGCACCGGCGCCATCGGCGTCACCTTTCGCAGCGCGCAGGACGAGCGCGCCTATCGCGTCGATCGGCGCTTCGGCGGCTCGAATCTCTACGCGATCTACGATGTTGAACTGAACGCCAAGATCTGCGACGGCAAGGTGGACGTGCTGCGCTTCATCCGCCAGCACGCGGGCGTGGACGCAAGCGCCGACCTGGAGACGCTCTTTCGCCACGCCATCGGCATGCCCCAGGGCACGCTGACCGCCGCCTT
>JACSRH010000172.1 GCA_014879855.1 Caldilineaceae bacterium
TAGCCCGCCGTTCCAGTCGCCGGAGAAAGGCGCGGGCAGATCACCGCTGTAGAGCAGAGTGCCCAGCGCGTCGACAATGTAGAGCTTGCCAAGGCGTCCGTCGCCCTTTTGCGGCCAGGAGGTGAAGATCACCTCGGCGCGGCCGTCGTGGTCGAGGTCGGCGACCACTGGTTCGGAAGCAAAGCGGTAGAAGCCTTCGGCGGCCGCGTAGACGGAGAAGGGCCAGGCGCCGTGCTCTGTCTTGTCGAGCCACCAGGCGTGCAGCCGGCCATCGTAGGAGGCGTAGAGAATCTCAGCAACACCATCGCCGTCGAGGTCGGCGACCACGGCGTTGGGCGTGTGCGACTCGATGAGGGTGTAATCCTCGCTCAGCGGCGCGGCTGCGGCATCCGGCGTGGGCAGCACCGTCCAGTCGTAGGGGCCGGCGCGCCAGCGGCTGCGGTCGGCGTGGAAGAGGAAGGGCATCTCGTAGAGGCTCCGGTACGGGTCGGCCGCGCAGTCGTAGACATTGCCGACGACGACAATCTCGTGCACACCGTCGCCGTCGAGGTCGGCGATGGCCGGCGCGCTGTTGGCGAAGTTGGGGCGGTGCTCGACGCCGCAGTTGGCGTAGCCGCGCAGATCGACAGTGTCATCCACATGCACGCCGACTTGGCTCCAGACCTTGGGGCCTCTGGGATTGAAGTTGTTGTAGCGGGCATTGGCCGGCAACTGGTTGCCATTGCGGTCGAGCGCAGTGATGTAGTGCGTGTCGGTCGGGCCGATGATCTCGGCGTAGCCGTCGCCGGTGAGGTCGGCGACCGCGGCGTTCTGGTTGTACATGCCCCAGCCGTAACCTGCCTCGCCCTCGCGTCGCGCGGGCCAGCCCGCGCGCACGCTGCCGTCGGCTTCGTAGACGCTCAGTTGCCGGGTCGATCCGCCCGACGCACGTCCCACCACCATCTCCAGCTGGTTGTCCTGGTCGAGGTCGGCCACGGCCAGCGTGCGCACCTCGCCCGCACCGAAAGGATGACGCGTCCAGCGTGCGCTGCCGTCCGCGTTGTAGACGGTGAGTTGGTCGCCCCCGCGCCCGACGACAATTTCGGGCGTCCCGTCGTGGTCAAGGTCAGCCACGGCCACGCCCGGCCACGCGCGGCTGCTGTTGGCCGCGCGCTGCGTCAGCGCACCCGTCGCCCCGTCGAGGATCACCAGGTCGTAGGCCGCGGCGATCACCTCCATGCTGCCGTCGCCGTCCAGGTCCGCCACCGCGGGCGAGGCATACCAGCCCGTCTGACACCACGAGGCAAAGCAGCCGCCGCGCTGCCACTTGAGCACGGGTGGCTGAATGCCTGGTGGGGGCGGCGGGGCGCCGCTGTCGAGCACCAAAGGCAGGTAGATCGTGGACACAGGACTTTGCGCCCGCACCGGGCGGCACAGGAGGACGCTGCCGGTCAGCACCAGCGCGGCCACGGTCATCCACCACCAGCTTTTTCGCATAGGATTCCTCTCTTTTGAACCTGTCGGGTATCTCGCTACCAGCATAGCGGATTCAGCGCAGCAAAACCGGACGATGTCCAGTTGATTGCGCGGCGGCAGGAGAGCGGGATCGATGCAAGTGACATCTCAGTGCGTTCCGAAAATTGCTGGCATAGCCCATCTGTTCTATACTGTATTGGACAGGACAATCGTCGAAAGTCGACGTCCTCAGCACGTCCTGTTTTTTCCATCCAGATGAAGGAGCAAACTATGCAGAACGCACCACTCGGCCACATGCAGTTTAATGTCGATGCAGACAACCTGCCATTTTATCGCGATCTTCTGACCTTTTTGGAGTGGCGACTGCTGGGCGAATGGCCCGGGATGATCGGGCTTGAGAGCGAGTCGGGACAGAGTCTTTGGTTCAGCGGTCAGGTCAAGGACGTCAGCAATGACTACGACGGGCCAGGGCTGAATCACCTTGCCTTTGCCGCAGCTTCGATTGCGGATGTGGATGAAGCAGTGCACTGGTTGCAGGCGCACGACGTGGACACACTCTTCGAGACCCCGCGCCATCGCCCGGACTTTTCAGGCGATGCGCAGAGCACCTATTATCAGGTGATGTTCGAGACGCCGGACCGCATTCTGATGGAAATTGTTTATATTGGACCGAAGTAGAAGCATGGATCGCGGATGACGCGGGTCGAGCAGATCATCGCGGATGAGTATCCGTGAAAATCTGTCCGACCGCGTCATCCGCAGTCAATTATAGGCTGTCAAAGCTTCACGCCACGCAAGCGCAGGCTGTTGCTCACCACAAAAATGCTGCTGAAGGCCATGGCGCCGGCTGCGATCATCGGGTTGAGCTGGAATTGTGGCCCCAGGAAGGGCACCAGAATTCCCGCGGCAATCGGGATCGCCGCCACGTTGTAGGCAAAGGCCCAGAAAAGATTTTGCTTGATCGTGCCCAGGGTGCGCCGACTGAGTTGGATCGCCTGTGGCACGCTGCGCAGATCGCCGCGCATGAGCGTGACGTCCGCAGCTTCGATGGCGACGTCCGTGCCCGTGCCGATCGCCATGCCGACGTTGGATTGCGCCAGCGCGGGCGCGTCGTTGACGCCGTCGCCCACCATCGCCACCACACGGCCGGCCGCCTGCTCCTGTTTGACCACGTCAGCTTTGTCGCCGGGCAGCACCTCGGCCTTGACTTCCTGCTTGGGATCCAACCCGACTTGGCGTGCAATCGCCTGCGCGGTGCGCCAGTTGTCGCCGGTGAGCATGACCACGCGCAGTTGCTGTGCGTGCATGCGCTTGATGGCTTCGGCGCTGCTCTCCTTCACCGTATCGGCCACCGCCAACAACCCAGCTAGCGCGCCGCCCACAGCCACAGCCATGACTGTCTTGCCTTCGTCCTGCAGGCGGGTGATGTCGGCCTGCATCATCGCGATGTCCAGGCCGCGCTCGGTCATCAGCGCGGGGCTGCCCAGCAACACATCCTGCCCATCGACGCGCGCTTCAATGCCGCGTCCCGTGATCGAATCGAACGACTCGACTTCACTCAGCGTCACCCCCTGCGCTTTGGCATATTCCACAATCGCCTCGGCCAGGGGATGTTCGCTGGCGCGCTCGGCGGAAGCGGCGTAGTGGAGGAGAGATTGGGAGATTGAGAGATTGGGAGATTGAGAGATTGGAGATTGGGGATTGGAGACTGCTGTCGCTTCCTCTCTCTGTCTCCCTGTCTCCCCCTCTTCTTGTCTCCTGGTCTCTTCGTCTTTCCGCGCCTCTCGCCCCTCGCCCCTCGTCACCACATCCGTCACCGTGGGCTTGCCCTTGGTGATGGTGCCCGTCTTGTCGAGGACGACGGTGTCGATCGCGCCGGCTTTTTGCAGCGCCTCAGCGTTTTTGATCAGGATGCCATGCTGAGCGCCGACGCCAGTGCCTGCCATGATCGCGGTCGGCGTGGCCAGACCCAGCGCGCACGGGCAGGAGATGAGCAGCACCGTTGCCATGAAGATCAGCGCAATGCCCAGCGGACTCTCGTGTGGGTAGAAGGCGGCCGCGCCCCAGAAATACCAGAACAGCCCGACGAGCAGGGCCAGCGATATCACGGCTGGCACGAAAACGGCCGACACCTTGTCCGCCAGATCCTGGATCGGGGCGCGGCTGGCTTGGGCGTCCTGCACCATCTTGACGATCTGCGCCAGCGCGGTTTGTTTGCCCACGGCGGTCGCTCGGAAGCGGAAGCTGCCGGTCTTGTTGATGGCGCCGCCGATGACGGGATCGCCGGCTGTTTTGCTTACGGGCAGGCTCTCACCGGTGAGCATGGACTCGTCCACGGTGCTCTGGCCCGCGGTCACCGCGCCATCGACCGGGATCTTCTCGCCTGGTCGCACCACGACAATATCACCAACCAATACATCTTCGACCGGGACTTCAACTTCTTCCGCCGCGGCCCCGCTCCCGCGCACGATGCGGGCAGTCTTGGCGCGCAATCCCAACAGCTTGCGGATCGCTTCTCCGGTCTGGCCTTTGGCGCGCGCTTCGAGGAACTTGCCCACTGTGATCAAGGTCAGGATCATGGCCGCGGACTCGAAGTAAACGTGGTAGTGCATCGGGTCCAGCCTCAGCACGAGCACGGCCAGGCTGTAGAAGTAGGCGACGCTTGACCCCATCGCCACCAGTGTATCCATGTTGGCGGTGCGATTTTGCAGCGCCTTCCACGCGCTCACATAGTAATCCTTGCCCAAGTAGACCTGGACGATCGTGGTCAGGCCGGCGACCAGCCACAGCCGTCCCGGAAAATCGAGCGCGAGGCCAACCATCTCCGCCATGCTCAGGATCATGATGATCGTGCTCAGCACCGCGCCGACGATGACCTTGCGCCGCTTGTTGGCGATCTCGGCGTTGCGTGCAGCCTGCTCCGCGTCGATCTGCTCTTGTTCGCCGCCCTCGACCTCGATGATCTTATAGCCGGCGTCGCGCACCGCGCGCTTGATGTCGCCCAGTTCAACCATTGAAGGCAGATAGGTGACGTGGGTGCGTTCGCTGGCATAGCTCGTATTGACATCAAGCACACCGTCCAGCCGCTTGAGCGTGCGTGTGATTGTGTTGGCGCAGTTGTTGCAGGTCATACCGGCGACCGGCAGATCCACCTCCGCCAGCGCCGCGCCATAGCCAATGTTCTTGATCATCTCGATCATCTGCTCGGGCGTGACGCGCTTGGGATCATAGGAAATCGTCGCGCGCTCGCTGGCATAGGAGACGCTGGCCTCATCCACACCCGGCATGCGCTTCAGGCTGCGTCCCACCGTGCTGGCGCAGTTGGCGCAGGTCATGCCCACAATGGGGATGACCAATTCTTTGGTCTGTGTGTTTTTAGGGGCGACTGTGGTTGCTGCCGTCATAGCTTTTGCCTCGCAAATTAGAGAGCGGAGATTGGGAGATTGGAGAATAAACAAAGCGCGCACGAGGCGTCATGTGCGCAATCTCCAATCTCCCAATCTCTTGTCTTCTCTTATGCGGCCGGATAGCCGATCTCTTCCAGCATCTTTTCAACTTCGGTCAACACGTCGTCGTTCTCGACTTCAACCGTGACCTGCTTGCTGTCAAGTTCAGCCTTGACCGCCTCGACGCCATCGACGAACTTGAGTTCGCGCTCGATGGTGGCGGTGCAATGGCCGCAGGAAATTGTGGGGACGTTGTAGGTTTTGGTGCTCATCTGCTTGCTCCTGTTGCTTGATAAGTTGACTTGCTGCTGAACGCCAGAGTCGGCATCTAGCACTAAGGCTATAACTTGCCGGTGGCCTTGAAAACATCCATGATTTCGGTGACGACGCGTGTTTTTTCCACATCATCTTCGCTGCGGATCGCGGTGGTGACGCAGGTGTTGAGATGGTTCTCCAGCGTCAACGCGCTCACCCGCTCCAATGCCTGCTGCACAGCTTTGACTTGCTTTAGAATGTCCATGCAATAGGCGTCCTCCTCCACCATGCGCTCAATGCCGCGCACATGCCCTTCGATGCTTTTGAGTCGGTTGATCAACGTCTGTTTTTTATCTGAATCCAACATCTCTGCCGCTCTCTTTGCCCTCCCGATGGGAGTCTCCGCCCCACCCCCTATGGGAGGGGGTGAGGAATAGTATAAGTGGGTCGACGCACTTTGTCAAGCGCCCCATGTCAGCAGTTCTCAAACTGAAGAGATGAGAACTGCTGGTTGAATGACACCTGACATGATTTGACAATCCGCACCGTCGTTGGCAGATTGAAGGCGTTAATCGAACGCCGCTGCTTCAGCCTCATTCCACATGCAAATATAGACGGTGAACCCAATGGCCACTCAACAACCCTTTACCTTTTTCCTAAATCAATTTGCCTCGCGCATCGAAGGCGTCGAGCCGCTTGTACGCCGCTTATCGTCGCTGCGCGGTCAGTTCTTGAACCAGCCTGCGTTTGACGCCATTCTGGCCCAGGGTGATCCGATGCTTTACAAGGTCTACGCGGTGGATCGCCCCAGTGTGGAGGGTGAACTTTCTTCCGGCCTCACCATTCTGCATCCCGGCAAAGTTGGCGATGAGTATTTTATGACAAAAGGACATTTCCATGCTGTGTTGGAGACAGGTGAGGTTTACTATTGCCTGAGCGGGCGCGGCATGATGGTGATGGAAACACCAGAGGGCGACTGGCATGTGGCCGAAATGACGCCGGGCGCGGTCGTCTACGTGCCGCCGCGCTGGGCGCATCGTTCTGTCAATGTCAGCACTGCCGAAGACCTGGTCTTTTTCTGGGTCTACCCAGCCAACGCCGGCCATGACTATGGCGCCATCGAGCGCCAGGGCTTCTGCAAGCTGATCGTGGAGCAGGAGGGCGCGCCGGCGATTGTCGACAATCCACGCTGGCTGCCGCCGGAACAGCGCTGAAGCTCGCAGCACACCTGCCGCGCGTGCGGTGGTCAGGCTCGACCACAGGCGCGCCACTGGACTTGCACGGTTATCCATAAGGAGATTGCTATGCAGCATTACACTGCTTCCCTTCTGTTCTTTACGCTGCTGCTGGCCGCGTGCACCCCGACATTTTCCCCGCGCGCGGGCGCGCCTGCCGCGGTGACTTCCCCCGCGCCGGCTGCGGCCGCCGAAAATACCGCCGTTGCGACCGCCGCGCCTGCGCGCGCGGCAGACGCGGCGGCGACGGAATCCATATCATTGCCGACCCCGACCATAACCTCGGAGATCGCACCGCTGGCGCCTGACCAGGTGCGCGTGCGCCTTGCGCCAGCCTATGACGGCTTTGAAGCGCCGGTCTTTCTCACGCACGCGGGCGACGGCAGCGGGCGGCTCTTTGTCGTCGAAAAGACCGGCAAGATTTGGATTATCGTGGACGGTGAGGTGCAGCCCGCACCTTTCCTCGACGTGAGCAGCAAGATCACGGCCGCGGGCAACGAGCAAGGCTTGTTGGGTCTGGCCTTTGCGCCAACTTTCGCCGAAACGGGTCATTTTTTCATCAACTACACGGACAAACAGGGCGCGACCACTGTGGCGCGCTACACAGTAGCGGACGCCGACCCCAACCAGGCCGATGCACAAAGCGCCTTTCTCGTGCTGACCGTGGCGCAGCCGGCTGCCAACCACAACGCCGGGATGCTGGATTTCGGGCCGGATGGCTATCTCTACGTGCCGCTGGGCGACGGCGGCGCGGCCAACGACCGCTTTGGCAACGGCCAGAATCCTGCCACGCTGTTGGGCAAGATCCTGCGCCTTGATGTGACCACCGACCCTGCACAACCTTATCAGATTCCCGCGGACAACCCTTTCGTCAGCGCCGATTGGAACGGCCAGGATGTGCGCGACGAGGTGTGGGCCATCGGGCTGCGCAACCCGTGGCGCACCAGCTTTGACCGTGAAACGGGCGATTTCTGGGTGGCCGATGTCGGACAGAATCAGATCGAAGAAGTCAATGTCTTACAACCGGGCGCGCCGGGCGGCGAGAATCTGGGCTGGCCGATCATGGAAGGGATGAGCTGCTTCAACGCGGCCGATTGTGACCAGACTGGCCTCACCCTCCCCGTGGCCGATTACACGCATGTTGGCGGCAATTGTTCGGTGACCGGCGGCTACGTCTATCGCGGCGCCGAGTTTCCGCAGTGGCGCGGCATCTACTTCTATGGCGACTATTGCAGCGGCCGCTTCTGGGCGTTGGCGCCCGACGGCAGCGGCGGCTGGCGCAACGCTGAGATTCTCGACGCCGATTTCGTGCTCTCCTCCTTTGGCGAGGATGAAGCGGGCGAGCTGTACGCGCTCGATTACGGCAGCGGCGTGATCTACCATCTGATGGCGGAGTAGGTGGATGCAACTATGACCCAGGCTGCGATTTCATCACATCCGACCCGGCCGCCGGTCGATTACAGCAAGAAATGGTGGGTGTTGCTCGCCGTGGGGCTGGCGCTTTTCCTGGGCAGCGTCGACGGCAGCATCGTCAATGTGGCCGTTGCGCCGCTGATGCAAAGTCTGCATGCCGACTTTCCCACCGTGCAGTGGGTGATTCTTTCCTATCTGCTGACGTTGACGCTCTTGCTGGTCGGCATGGGACGGCTGGCCGACATGATGGGCAAGAAACGCATTTTCGTCACGGGTATTGTCGTCTTTCTCGCTGGTTCAATATTGTGTGGATTGGCGCCCAATGTCTACTGGCTGATCGGCTTCCGCGTCCTGCAGGCGGTGGGCGCGGCCATGTTGATTGCACTGGGCACGGCGATTTTGACGGAGGCGTGGCCGCCCCAGCAGCGCGGTCAGGTATTGGGGCTGGCCGCTGGCTTTATCTCGCTGGGGATCGTGCTGGGGCCAGTAGCCGGTGGCCTGATTCTGGGCGCGTTGAGCTGGCGCTGGATTTTCTACGTGAACATCCCTGTCGGCGCTATCTCCTTGCTGCTGGCGCTGCTCTACCTGCCGCCGATGTCGCCGCAGAACCGGCGCGAGCGGTTTGACTTTCTCGGCGCCGTGGTGATGGGCGGCGGTCTGTTGGCGTTCACCCTGGCGATGACCGTCGGCCAGAACGCAGGCTTCACTGATCCGCTGATCCTGGGGCTGCTGGCCGCCAGCCTCCTCATGCTGGCGATCTTTATCGTGGTGGAGCGCCGCGTGTCGTATCCCATCATGGATCTCTCGCTGTTTCGCGTGCCGGCCTTTTCGCTCAACCTCTTCACGGCGACGCTGGCGTTTGTTGCCATTTCCGGCGTCGTGCTGTTGCTGCCCATCTATCTGAACCTGGCGCTCGGTTTGGACATGACGCGCGTGGGGCTGTTGATGGCAGCCGTGCCGCTGGTCATGGTGCTGTTGCAGCCGATCTCTGGCGCGCTGTCGGATCGCCTGGGCACGCGGCCGGTCAGCCTGCTTGGCCTGTTTTTTATTTTGGCGGGCTATCTGACGATGACGACATTGCAACTCGACAGTTCGCAGGTGGGGTTTGTATGGCGGATGCTGCCGGTGTCGATCGGGATGTCGATCTTCAACTCGCCCAACAACAGCGCCATTATGGGCGCTGTGCCGCGCACACGGCTCGGTGTGGCTTCAGGCATTCTGAGCATGGTGCGCACGCTCGGTCAGGTGACCGGGATTGCGGCGTTGGGCGCATTTTTCGCCAGCCGCGTGGTTCACTATGGCAGCACTGAGTTGGATTTAGCAACGCCCCAGGCCATCTTGCTGGCGCTGCACGACCAGTTCTTCCTGGTCGCTGCGCTGATCCTGGCGGGCATTGTCGTGTCGGCATTAACATGGCGCTGGGAGATCCGCACGCAGGCCGGCAAAGCGCCGGCGCCTCTACAGCCAATGAAAGACGGTTCAGCGGTCGTAGCGCCGGCGGATGAACCGAACTTCCACGCTTAAAACGATAGACCGCGGATGTTTATCCGTGTTGATCCGCCTGATCCGTTGAAGCCGTGGCCTATCGAAAATCGGCTGGACTGTTGCCATGTGCGCAGGAAATCCACCGTCTACTGTCCTTATCCAGTCTACTGTCCTTATCCAACAGTCAGCGGGATCTCTTCTATCGTCTCCAATACCGGTTCGTAGCGGCAGCGACAGCCCAGCGGAGAGGTGCAACCGCGGTGTGGCAACTCCGGCACGCGTGCGACAAGATATTGTTTGCCCGCGTGCTGACGGCACTGCTCGCACGTGTGCGCGTCGTCGGGGCCAACGATCTCCAGCCGGCGCACATGGTCGCCGCCCTTGACGCGCTGCCAGGTCTCCTGGTTGTTGACGTAAAGTGCGATCGCGTGCGCTCGCCAGTAGACCGCCTCGCTGATGTCCATATCTGGCCGTGCTAACTCCTGGGCGACGCTCGGCGGGATTTGATCGGCCGTCACGCGCCAGGTAGCGCCCCACAGATGTTCTTCAGCCGCGTACAGCTTCAGCCACGCCACTGTGTCCGAACTGAGTCCGTCGAGCAACCAGTGGTCGAGAAAAAAGATGCGCCGCGTGACTGCACTGTGGTTCATGGGGGGCTCTGGCCCAGTCCAATCTGCCTTGCCGAGCGGGGTGCGGTTCTCGTATTGGCGGCGAATCGTCAGCGCCTCGCTCGTCATCATCTGCGCCAGCGCTTCGTGCACGCCCTGGCGCGCCGCGCGCTTTGCCTGCTCCGTGCGGTGCAGATAGGCGTCCACCAAAGGGCGCCCGTTCTCTGTCACCTGGTAGCCGGCCGCGGTGGCTGCGAGCCAGCCCTGCTTCTGAAAGAGCGCGATCGTTTCTGCATACGGTTTGGGGAGGACGCGGCTCCAGTCGCGCTGTGCGGTCGTGGCATGAAGTGCACGCGGCGTTGCAAACTGCGTCAGCAGGTCGATCTGCGCGTATTCCTTCAATTCCTGCGACTGCGCCAGCGCCATGCCATCCAGCTTGGCGCCAAAAAGATTTTTCAATAATTGCATGGTTCGAGTTCGATTCCTCTGTACTAATGGCTGTACTAATCTCTGTACTAATCTCTGTACTAATCTCTATACTACTGACCGCTAGGTTAAGTATTTTTGCGGAACATCTTCCCGGAAGCTCCAAAGCTTCCGGGAAGATTA
>JACSRH010000470.1 GCA_014879855.1 Caldilineaceae bacterium
ACCGCGCCTACCTGCAGCGGGCCGCGATTGCCCGCACCACTCAACACAAATGCAATCATTGGCGCCTCCTTCAAGTGTCAATATCCTCATCCTTAATGTCTTCACCTTCGGCCGCTTTAGCTTCAGGTAGGACGCTGCCCGCGCCGGCGATCACAACGATAAACTCGCCCTTCAGCTTACCCTGTTGCTGCACAATTGACAACAGCGCCGAAAGCGGCCCACGTTCCACCTTTTCGTAGAGCTTGGTGAGGTCGTTGGCGAGCGCGGCGGGCCGGTCGCCGTAGACGGCCAGCGCATCTTCTAAAAAGGCGGCCAGCCGGAAAGGGCTTTCGTAGAAGATCAGCGTGTGCGGCCCATCCCTGTCCACTTCCAGGAAGCGCCGCCGCTGCCCGCTTTTGCGCGGGGGAAAGCCGCGAAAGGTGAAGCTGTGCAGCGGCAGCCCGGAGAGCACCACCGCCATGATCAGCCCAGCCGGGCCGGGGATCATCGTCACCGGAATATCGGCGTCGATCGCGCGGCGCACCAGCGAGTAGCCGGGGTCGGAGATGCCGGGTGTGCCCGCGTCCGTCACCAGCGCCACCGACGACCCCGCTAGCAGCAACCCGATGACGCGTTCACCAGCGCGCGCTTCGTTGTGTTCGTGAAAGGCGATCTGCGGCTTGTGGATGTCGTAGTGCTTGAGCAGCACACCCGTGGTGCGCGTGTCTTCGCTGGCGATGTAATCCACGCTGCGCAGGGTTTCCAGCGCCCGCAGCGTGATGTCGCCCAGGTTGCCGATGGGTGTTGCGACGAGATAAAGCATGGATGATGTACCTAAAGAGGGCGGCAACAGACGATGCCCTACCTTGCCAGTGTAACGACTTCTCGATCTAGTTGTGCGCCGATCTTATCTTCGGTCACATCCAGATCATCATCCATTTGTAGGCCAAGCCAGAACTGGGGCGACATGGCAAAGTAGTGCGCTAGACGCAGCGCAGTGTCGGCTGTGATGCGCCGCTTGCCCTGTACAATCTCGTTAATGCGTCGTGCCGGCACCCGAATTGCGACTGCAAGTTGGTTCTGGCTCAACCCCATTGGCTTCAGAAATTCTTCCTGCAGCACTTCACCAAGATGAATGGGATTCAGTTTGTCTGCACCGTTCATTTTCTAACCTCAGTGATCATCCACAATCTCCACATCGACAGCGTTCGCACCTTCCCACGTAAAGCAGATTCGCCACTGGTCATTGATGCGTATACATAGCCCCGATAGGGCCGGCCTTTCATCACCACGGTCTGGCAGCCTGCGTGTTCTAGCGCGGCCGCGTGAAGCGCCGGGTCGATGCGGCACATGATTCGCTCGGCGCGCACGCTGATGCATAACTTGTCGCGCACCATAAACGCAAGGCTCCCGCACATCTTTTTTTCTTCGACGCCGGGCACGTCTTCCAGGGTCGCCCTGACCCGGCTCACAAGCTCGCTTATCTTGACTCTGTTACCGTCACAAAACGCAGATTGAGCGGAGCAGGTTGACTTTGCGCGCTTTGCTTGCGCCCCATCCGCCTGGTTCCGCCCGCTCTGCTACATCCGCGTTCTCTTATTTCTCTGCGTTTCTCTCTGCGTTCCTCTGCATCTCTGCGCCTCCGCGTCAAAAAGAGCGCCTTTTCAAACAGTGTCCATGCCCCTGCGGCGCACAATCGAACATGAAAATGCCTTTGCGCCTCTGC
>JACSRH010000123.1 GCA_014879855.1 Caldilineaceae bacterium
GAGGCACAAAGTTGAAGATGGCATCCTTTGTGCTCTTTGTGTCTCTGTGTGAGTTTCGTGAAGTACTGAGTTTAGTCAGCACGCCCACGTGCGACCGTTCGCACGAGGCGTGCGAACTAAACAATGCCAATGGATTCTCCGATAGAGCGCACGGTGCGGCGCGCCGGGGACGTTCTCTGCGCACATACCAGACAAGGAATCTTTTTATGTCCCAAGAGACCAACGGCGCCATCCTCGGCTTTGAGCGCGAGTTGTGGCAGGCCGCGGACGCGCTGCGCTCCAATATGGATGCCGCGGAATACAAACATGTCGTGCTGGGTCTGATCTTTCTGAAATATATCTCCGACGCGTTCGAGGAGCAGCACGCCAGGCTGGAGGCAGACGCGGCGCTGGGCGCGGACCCAGAAGACCCGGACGAGTACCGAGCGGCGAATATTTTCTGGGCGCCGCCCGAGGCGCGCTGGGCCAGGCTGCAGGCGAACGCACGGCAGGCGACGATCGGGAAGACAGTAGACGACGCGATGCTGGCGATCGAGCGGGACAATCCGTCGCTGAAGGGGGTGTTGCCCAAGGACTATGCCCACCCGCGGCTGGACAAGCAGCGGCTGGGGCAGTTGATCGACCTGGTGGGGAATATCGGGCTGGGGGATCAGGCGAGCCGGTCGAAGGATGTGCTGGGTCGCGTCTATGAGTACTTTCTGTCGCAGTTTGCCTCCGCGGAGGGGAAGAAGGGCGGGCAATTCTACACGCCGCGCTCGGTGGTGCAGTTGCTGGTGGAGATGCTGGCGCCATACCGGGGGCGCGTCTTTGACCCGGCGTGCGGCTCGGGCGGGATGTTCGTGCAGTCGGAGAAGTTTGTGGAGGCGCACGGCGGCACGATCGGCGACATCAGCATCTATGGGCAGGAGTCGAACCACACGACGTGGCGGCTGGCGAAGATGAACCTGGCGATCCGCGGCATCGACGGCAACCTGGGCGCGGACCATGCGGACAGCTTTCACCGCGACCTGCACCCGGATTTGAAGGCCGACTTTGTGCTGGCGAACCCGCCCTTCAACGACAGCGACTGGCGCGGGGAGCTGCTCAAGGAGGACAGGCGCTGGCAGTATGGCACGCCGCCGGCCGCCAACGCCAACTTTGCGTGGGTGCAGCACTTTCTCTATCACCTGGCGCCGGGCGGGACCGCGGGCTTTGTGCTGGCGAATGGGTCGATGTCGTCGAACCAGTCGGGCGAGGGGGAGATTCGCAAGAACATCGTGGAGGCGGACCTGGTGGAGTGCATGGTGGCGCTGCCGGGGCAGCTCTTCTATTCGACGCAGATTCCGGTCTGTCTGTGGTTCCTGGGGCGGGCGCGCCGCGGCGGCAGCGGGCTGCGCGACCGGCGGGGCGAGACGCTCTTTATCGATGCGCGCAAGCTGGGGACGCTGATCGACCGGGTGCACCGGGAGTTGAGCGACGCGGAGATCGCAATGATTGCAGGGACGTACCATGCGTGGCGCGGGAAGGACGCGGGCGCGTATGCGGATACGCCGGGCTTTTGCAGGGCGGCCACGCTGGCGGAGATCCGGGAGCACGGGTACATCCTGACGCCGGGGCGCTATGTGGGCGCGGCCGCGGTGAAGGAGGACGGCGAGCCATTCGAGGAGAAGATGGCGCGGCTGGTGGAGGAACTGCGGGACCAGCAGGCGGAGGGGGCG
>JACSRH010000415.1 GCA_014879855.1 Caldilineaceae bacterium
ACGCGCACCGGCGCATTGCCCGTCGCCTGAATCCGCAGCGCGAGCGGCGCTTCCGGCAGACCCAAGGTGCGCACTGCGCGCCGGACATCCGCTAAATCGACGCGCAGTTCACCCGCTGCTGCCCCGTCGCTGCTTGCCAGCACCGTGTCATCGCCGACGACCACCGAAAGCGCGGCCCGCGCATCGCTGGCGTAGCGCAGCGTCACCGTTCCAGTTTCCGGCGGATGCTGCACGATCACTTCGGCGCGGCGCGCTTGCAGCGTGCGGTGCGGGACAATGCCCTCGCCACGTTCGAGCGGGCCCCAATCGAGCGCGCCCAGCATGAGGTAGGGCTGTGCCTCCTCCGTCGGCGTCACCTTGTACACCGTGATGCGTTCGTCCTCGAAGACCGGCGTCTGTCCCGCAAAGATCGCCGCGGCCAGTTCCTCCGTGTACGCGCGCTCCTCACCCCCGGGCATCTTGTAACGATCCAACACGACCGTGCCGATGTTCAGGTCGGTGAAGACTGTGCTCGCCACCTGCGCCGGGTCAACGGCGATGATGTCCGGCCCCAGATGGCGAAAGTGTTGGAGCACCGGCGTGCGCTCGGTGAGCGTGCGCGGGTCATCGCGGCTGATATAGGCGACCGTCAGCGGCTTGCCATGGACAGTCTGATAGAGCAGATAGCCGGGCCGGTCGTAGTTCATGGGCAGGTTGAGCACCGCGCGCGGGTCAGGATCGGCCGCGAGTTCGGCGTACCACGCGGGCGTGTCGGGCGGGCTGAGCGGATAGGGCGCCACCCAGTATTCAAAGAGCAGCACGCCGATCGCGGCCACAGACACCGTAGCCGTAAGAATGCGCGCGTTGCCGCGGCGGCGCAGCATGGCGAACAGATGCCACAGCCCCATGCCCGCCAGCACCGCAACGCAAAGCTGCACCATTACGGCAAAACGGCTGACGCTGCGGCTGATGCGCATGAAGGGCACCAGTTTGTTGAGCAACCCGTAGGGCGTCCAACTGTTTAGCTCCGCACCGCTCAACGCTGAAGCCGGGATCTCCTGCCAGGTGATGTCGCCCCAATGCCACTGGGGGCCAAGCGCCAGCATAAAAAAGAAGAACGCCATCACCCACCAGTACGCGGCCTGGCGCCGCGCCAGCGCCAATGCGGTCACGGCCAACGCCAGCGCGCCATAGCCGATGGCGAGCGTGCGTTCGCTGACCGGCGCAATCTGATTGCCGATCCAGGTAAAGCTTGCCGGGCGAAAGAGCGCGTGCAATCGATTGGGCGCCAGGAAATCCATGACGCTGGCGCTGAGGATGTACAGGTCAGCCGCTGGGCGCACCATGAAGCGGAACTGCGTGGCCTCGCTCACCATCGGGACAAGCCAGAAGCTGAGCGCAGCGGCAAAGAGCAGGGCGGCAACCAGCGGCGGCGCCAGCACGCGCCACACTTTTCGCCAGCCAAAACGACCCGGTGGCGTTGCCCAATGCCACACGATCGTGATCGCCGTCAAGAGAAAAAGGTAGAGGACGAAATACCAGTCGCACAACCCGGTGAAGATCAGAAAGAGACCCGCCCACCGCGCCGCGCGGCGCCAGGGACGCCCTTGCTCAGCAAGCCGCAGACTGCGCAGCAGCGCCAGGATGTAAAAGCTGTCTCTTATACACATCT
>JACSRH010000311.1 GCA_014879855.1 Caldilineaceae bacterium
GTGTGCCCAAAGCTGAGCGTGACCTCTTCCTGACCCGGTGCGGCTGCCTCGCCGCCGCCGGCTGCCGTGCCTGCACCGGGCGCGGCAGCCGGCGCCTGGCAAGCAGCCAGCAACACGACGCTGGCTGCACCCGTTCCTGCCAATTGCAGGAATCTTCGTCGAGATAGTTGATCTGATCGCATAGTGTCTCCTTGGATTCGTGGTGATTGGTTCACAAGACAAAATGGCAACATTGGTAACAGTTGCCTTCGAGTTGTTACGGCTAAACTCGCCGTGGCGCAGCCGCAGCGAATACCACATTGATTGCTTTGGACACTACGGGGGCGCGCTATGACCTGCAAATTATTTGATTGATTTATGAGCGCCAACCAGGGAGGCTTGATTTCTCTTGTATGGTACCCGTACCATACGGATGATAGAATACACTTCGCTTCCGCTTTTGTCAAGCAGGTATTTTTCGTCTTTTTTGTGGAGCTTCGCCAGAGGCGGAGCGTTTTATGCCGTGAGAGAGGCTTGCAGCGCTGTCCATGCGATCTCCAGATCAGCGTCGGTGGTGCGCCAGTTGCTGAACGCTGCACGTATGGCGGGCGCGCCATGCAAGAGCGTTGGCGTCAGGAAGACGCTCCCGTTGTCGCGCAGCCGTGCCAGGTAGGCGGCGACCGCGGCTGCACCCGGCCGTCCGGCGAGTGTGAAGCAGACGACATTCATCCGCACTGGCGCCAGCAGCACGAAGTCCGCAGACGCGGCGACGCGGCCGGCGAATCGCTGCGCCTGCGCACAGTTCTGCTCCACGATCGCTTGATAGCCGCTGCGCCCATAGGCCAGCAACGTGAACCAGACAGGGAGGGCGCGCAGCCGCCGCGAGTTCTCTGGCGCCAGATGGACAAAGTCAATCGGCTCGCGGATTTCGCCCAGATAGGCGGCATTATTCTGAAAAACTGCGTACTGCAATTCACGGTGGCGTGTGAAGACCATGGCGGCATCGTAGGGCGTGTTGAGCCATTTATGCGCGTCGATGGTCAGGCTATCGGCCTGCTCCATGCCAGCGACAAGATGACGATAGGCTGGCGCGCACGCGGCAAAAGCGCCAAAGGCCGCATCGACGTGCAGCCAGAAGGGGTAAGTTTCCTTGAGCGCCGCAATTGCCTGTAGATCGTCGAAGTCCACGGTGTTGACCGTACCGGCGTTGGCGACGACGATGCAGGGCGCGCCTGCCAGCGCATCCAGGCGGCGGCGCAGGTCGAGGAGATCGACAGCCTCCCGGTCGCCAGGCAGCGTCGCCGCGCAGTGATAGCTGGCGCGTCCCAGCCCAAGCATTGCCAGCGCCTTATGAATGCTGCTGTGCGCCGCGCCACCAATTACAGCGATGCGTGGGGCCGCGCTCAGTCCTGCTTCGGCAATGCTCACGCCCTGCTGACGCCCCACCCATTCGCGGCCCAATGCCAGCCCGGCCACATTCGCCATCGTAGCGCCGGTGACGAACACGCCGCTGAACGCAGCAGGTAGATCGAAAAGTTTGTGCAACAAATGAATCGCCTCCATTTCGATGTTCGGGGCAATCGAATTGGCCGCGCTGCTCAGGTTGAGGTCGTAGGTGCTCGTCAGCCAGTCGCCCATCAGCGCGGCGGGCGTCGCGCCGCCGGTGACAAACCCCCAGAAGCGCGGGCCGTTGCTGGCTGGCATGGCCGCGCCGTAGCGTGCGAGAAAGAGATCCAGGGTGGCTTCGGCGCCTGTCCCAGCCTCGGGTAGTTCCAGAGGCTCCTCTGCCACAAAGTCCGTCGCCGGCGGCCGCGTGTCAATCGTGGCGAGATAGTCGGTCGCCGCGTGCAGGGTCAGCGCCAGCAGCCGCGGCAAATCCTGTGCATCTTGCGAGAGTTGCTTGTTCATGGGTGAATGTGTTTACACGTCAGATTTTCTATGCAGAAAGCACTCAGCGATAAACGGCCAAATTCTGCGGATCCTCTTGCCTGTCGTGCAGACAAATTTGACCGACCAGCCAGATAGCCTGGAAAACAGCGTGCCCCGCTTGCCGGGTGTACTTCAAGTTGGGCGCGCGCATTACGTCCCCGGCACTGTGCAGCAGCAGACGGGACGACCAGAATGTTCGTGCACAGCGCCGGGACGTTGTTTGCCCCAACCGTGAAGTAGACCCCCGCTTGTCAGCACTGTTGCAAAAAGCTTGATCGGCAGGTAGTATGCGTTTTGTCTGCAACTTCGTCAAACCGAATTCCATAGGGTCCTTATGAACCAACGTAAACGCTACGCCATTGTCGGAACCGGTGGACGCGCCGGATTGTATATCGAGGCGCTCACCACCACGTACGCCGCGGCGGGGGAGTTGGTCGCGTTGTGTGATCTCAGCCAGACGCGCATGGCCTGGTACAACGCCCAACTGGCCGCACGGCTTGACCTGGCGCCGCTGCCCACCTATCCGGCCGACGCGTTCGAGCGTATGATCCAGGAGAGGCGTCCCGACACAGTGATTGTCGCCACGATGGACAGCACGCATCACGACTACATCACGCGCGCCATGGCGCTGGGCTGTGACGTCATCACCGAAAAGCCGATGACCACGGACCTGGCCAAGCTGCGTGCGATCTTCGCCGCCATCGCCGCCACGGGGCGCAGCCTGCGCGTGACCTTCAACTACCGTTATGCGCCGGCCTACACGCGTCTGCGCGAGTTGCTGATCTCTGGCGTGGTGGGCCGGCCGCTGCTGGTGGACTTCTCCTGGCTGCTCGACACTAGCCACGGCGCCGACTATTTCCGTCGCTGGCATCGCGAGAAGGCGAACAGCGGCGGGCTGCTGGTGCATAAGGCGACGCATCACTTTGACCTCGTCAACTGGTGGATCGGCAGCTACCCGCGCAGCGTCTTTGCGCTGGGCGCCTTGAGTTTTTACGGCAAGGAGAACGCCGCGGCGCGCGGAGAGGCATACGCTTACCATCGTTACACCAATGAACCCGCCGCGGCCCAGGATCCCTTTGCCCTCTCGCTTACCAGCCAGGACGCGCTCAAAGGGCTTTACCTGGACGCGGAGGCCGAGACTGGCTATCTGCGCGACCGAAATGTTTTTGGCGAGCCGATCACGATTGAAGATACGATGGCCGTGACCGCGCGCTACGCCAACGGCGCGCTGCTCTCCTACTGCCTGGTGGCCTACTCGCCGTGGGAAGGGTTGCGCGTCGCCATCACCGGCGACAAGGGGCGCGTCGAGATGGACATTGAGGAGAACGTCACGCATTTGCAAGGCGACGACGAGGCGCACGATGCCGCGGCCAGCAAAGGGTCGTTCAAGGCGGCGCGCATCCGGGTTTTCCCCATGTTTGGCCAGCCCTATGCCGTTGATGCACCGGCCGGCGACGGCGGGCACGGCGGCGCCGACCCTGTCATGCTGGAGCAGATCTTCCTGCCCGACCCGCCGCCCGACCCCTTTGGCCGCGCGGCCTCGCACATCGACGGCGCCGCGTCCGTGCTGGTCGGCATCGCCGCCAATGAAGCCATGCGCACGGGACAGCTGGTGCAGATCGACGAACTGTTCCCCTTACCCCGTTGACGCAAAGGCGCGGAGAGGTGGAGGTTCGCAGAGAACTGACTTGAAAATAATTCTTACTAATCCGCATCGTCCACGGCTTGTTGTCGGCAAAACGGAAATGATCGAGTAAGATGCGTAGAAACTCACTTTTTAGTTTTCATATTTTGCGGAGGAAGCAGCAATGAGCGTTACAACGCGCAACGGCGTCCTGAACAAGTACAGCGGCCAGCTTACCCAGGTCCGCTCCCAGGTCGGGTCGCAGGCCATGCTCTACGGGGTAGGGCTGACTGACGAGGATATGACAAAGCCCCAGGTCGGCATCGCCAGTATGGGGTGGGAAGGCAACACCTGCAACATGCATCTCAACGCGCTGGCCAGAGAGGTCAAGGTGGGCGTGCAGGCCGCGGGCATGGTTGGTCTGGTCTTCCACACCATCGGCGTGAGCGACGGCATCTCGATGGGCACCGAAGGCATGAAAGCATCGCTGCTCTCGCGCGACCTCATCGCCGATTCCATCGAAACGGTGATGCGCGCACAGTGGTACGACGCCAATGTCTCGCTCCCCGGCTGCGACAAGAACATGCCCGGCGCGATCATGGCCGCGGCGCGACTCAACCGCCCCACGATCATCGTCTATGGCGGCACCATCCGCGCCGGTCATCTGGGCGAGCAGAAGCTCGACATCGTCTCCGCGTTCGAGGCGTATGGCAAGTGGCTGGCAAAGGAGATCACCGAGGAGCAATTGCGCGCGGTGCTGCGCAACGCCTGCCCAGGCGAGGGCGCGTGCGGCGGCATGTACACGGCCAACACCATGGCCTCCGCCATCGAGGCGCTGGGCATGAGCCTTCCCAACAGCTCCTCCTATCCGGCCAACGCGCGCGAAAAGATCGAAGAATGTCACGCCGTCGGCGCCGCGCTGCTTCATTTACTCGAGCATGACATCAAACCGCTTGACATCATGACGCGCAAGGCCTTTGAGAATGCCATCACCGTGGCGGTGGCGCTGGGTGGTTCGACCAACGCCGTGATGCACCTGATCGCGATGGCGAAAGCCGCGGATGTGCCGCTGACGATCGACGACTTCCAGGCCGTCTCCAACCGCACGCCGCTGCTGGCTGACATGAAGCCGAGCGGCCCATGGGTAATGGAGGATCTGTGGCAGGTCGGCGGCGTGCCCGCGGTGATGAAGCTGCTGCTCGAAAACGGGCTGCTGCACGGCGACTGCCTCACCGTCACTGGCAAGAGTGTGGCCGAGAATCTGGCGGAATTGCCCGGGCTTACCCCAGGGCAGCGCATTGTCCAGCCTATTACTCAGCCGATCAAACCGACCGGCCATTTGCAGATCCTGTATGGCAACTTGGCGACCGAAGGCGCGGTGGCGAAAATCACCGGTAAAGAAGGCACCAAGTTCACCGGCCCGGCCAAGGTCTTCGACTCCGAAGAATTGACGCTGACGGCGATCCAGGATGGCCGCATCCAGCATGGCGATGTGGTCGTCATTCGCTACGAGGGGCCAAAGGGTGGGCCAGGGATGCGCGAGATGCTCTCGATCACCTCGCTGATCATGGGGGCAGGGCTGGGCAAGAGTGTGGCGCTGATCACGGACGGACGCTTCTCCGGCGGCACGCATGGCTTTGTCGTCGGCCACATCACGCCCGAAGCGCAGGTCGGCGGCGCGCTCGCCCTGGTGGAAGAGGGCGATGAAATCACCATTGACGCCGAAAACAACCGGCTTGAAGTGCATGTCTCCGACGAGGAGTTGGCCCGCCGCCGCGCCGCGTGGCAGGCGCCCGCACCCAAATTCACCAAAGGCGTGCTCTACAAGTACTACAAGAGCGTCTCCTCCGCTTCCGAAGGCTGCGTGACGGACGCGTAGCGACGATTAAGCAACATCTACAGTCTTTTCTTCACACGAAGGCACGAAGACACAAAGAAACACAAAGAAAAACGAAGAAGGGCATTTCCTTTGTGTTCTTCGTGCCTCCGTGTGAGAAAACTATTTTGCCTCTGTCCCTTTCCAATCGTGACATTTGCCCCTGTCCCCCAACGCTGTGCGTGAGTATGCTAAACGTATAATTTCCCCATTGGATCGTTTAGAAACGCTGGTGCATCAATGATGATGCGCAGCACGGCATTTCTGCACAGGGCCTGTTCAACCTCGCCCGCTGCACCGTAGCCGATGAGTCGCTCAAAGGAGAGCATTCATGGCCAAAGGTACTGTCACCATTCAAACCGATCGTTGTAAAGGCTGTGGGCTGTGCATTCAGGCCTGTCCGCAGCATGTGCTTGCCTTCACGGAAGAGTTCAATGCACGCGGCTACCGGCCCGTTCAACTCGACGAGCGCGCCCATGCCTGCACCGGGTGCGGCGTCTGCGCGGTCGTCTGTCCCGACGTAGTCTTCACCGTCTATCGGCAGCCGGCGCGCCGCGCGGCCTAAACAACCGACCGCGGATTCAACGGGTTGGGCGGATTTTTCCCGATTTTGTCGCGCAAGTCCGCCGATCCACGTTCTCTGCGTTCCAGCAGGTGGCTTGGCGCGGCGCCCGCCATGCTTTCACTGCAAGTCAGGCTATCCGCGCGACGCGTTGCGCAACGATGCTTGTCGCGCTACCCGCATGACCTGTTTCCACTGTAGATCGAGCTGGCAGCCCGACGTGTTGCCACCATCAAAGCAAGCAACCCACTAGCAGGATAAGTGAGGTGAACAATGACACGTGAACTATGGAAAGGCAACGAAGCGTTGGCAGAAGCCGCGATCCGGGCTGGCGTCGATGCTTTCTTCGGCTACCCGATCACGCCGCAGACGGAACTGCTCGAGTACATGGCGCGGCGTATGCCCGAACTAGGACGCACCTTCCTCCAGGCGGAGAGCGAGATCGCCGCCATCAACATGGTCTACGGTGCGGCGTGCACGGGCGTGCGCGCGATGACCTCCTCCTCCTCGCCCGGCATCAGCCTCATGCAGGAAGGCTTCAGCTACATCGCGGGGAGTGAGGCGCCCTGTGTGGTCGTGGACATCATGCGCGGCGGCCCGGGGCTGGGCAACATTCAGCCCGGCCAGGCGGATTATTTCCAGATCACCCGCAGCGCGGGACACGGCGACTTTCACCCGCTGGTGCTGGCGCCGGCGACGGTGCAGGAGGCGGTCGATCTGGCCTACATCAGCTTTGACCTGGCCTTCCGTTATCGCACCCTCGTGCTCCTGGCTGGCGACGGCGCGTTGGGGCAGATGATGGAGCCGGTGGAGATGCCGCCCATGCGAACGCCGGACGCAACCCAGCCGGACTGGGCGTTGACCGGTGCAAAAGGACGCCCGCCCCGCACGATCACCTCGCTCTATCTCGACGCGGACGAGTTGGCAAGCGTCAACGCGCGCCTGCAGGAAAAGCTCAAGACCATCGCCGCGGCTGAGCAGCGCTGGGAATGCTTCATGACCGACGACGCCGACCTGCTAGTCGTGGCCTTTGGCACCGTGGCGCGTATCGCCAAATCCGCAGTGCGCGCGGCGCGTGCCGCGGGCGTTCGCGCGGGCCTGTTTCGCCCGATCAGCCTGTGGCCCTATCCCGCGCCGGTCTTGGATGGCCTGGTCGACCAGGTGCAGGGCGTGCTGGTGGCGGAGATGAACGCCGGCCAGATGCTGGAGGATGTGCGCGCCATTGTGCGCGGCCGGACCCCGATCCGCTTTCTCGGCCGGACAGGTGGGGTGATCCCGATGCCGGACGAAATCACCAACGAACTGACGCACATGACGCGCGTCAACCACCGCACAAACGGAGCCGGCATGAAGCGTGATGTGGAATAGGTGACGACAATCCAGGGAGTTTGTAACTATGAACATATTGCTTGAACACGAAACTCCGGCTACGGATCTTGACCAAATGGAGATCGTCTATCAGCGGCCTGACGCA
Source organism: Caldilineaceae bacterium (assembly GCA_014879855.1). Taxonomy (GTDB): domain Bacteria; phylum Chloroflexota; class Anaerolineae; order Caldilineales; family Caldilineaceae; genus Caldilinea. Next base: position 7,445 of record JACSRH010000311.1, read on the forward strand.
CTGACCGATTTGGCGACGCACTACTGTCCGGGCTGCTCGCATGGCGTTATCCATCACCTGATCGCCGAGGTGATCGACGAGCTGGGCATTCGCAGCCATACGATTGGCGTGGCGCCGGTGGGCTGCGCAGTCTTTGCCTACAAATACTTCAACCTGGACAGTTGCGAGGCCGCGCACGGGCGCGCGCCGGCGATGGCGACCGGCATCAAGCGCGTACTGCCCGACCACATCGTCTTCACCTATCAGGGCGACGGCGACCTGGCCAGCATTGGCGGCAATGAGATTCTGCACGCCGCGCTGCGCGGCGAGCGCATTACCGTGATCTTTGTCAACAATGCGGTCTACGGCATGACCGGTGGGCAGATGGCGCCGACCACGCTGGCCGGCATGAAAACTACCTCCTCTCCGGCTGGTCGCAACCCGCTGACGCAAGGCTACCCGCTCCACCTCACCGAAATGCTGGCGACAATGCCCGGCGTGGCCTATGCCGTGCGCCGCTCCATGCACTCGGTGGCGGAAACGCGCAAAACCAAGAAGGCCATCCGCCACGCCTTTACCGCGCAACAGCAGGGGCTGGGGCTGAGCATCGTCGAAATTCTCGCGGCCTGCCCAACCAACTGGCATGTCGAGCCTGCCGACGCGTTGGACTACATCCGCGATCGCATGCTGCCGGAGTATCCGGTGGGGGATTTCAAGGTCAGTGAGGGATTGGGGGATCGGAGATTGGGAGATTAAGAGCATTCTGGTGGCCAAGCAAGCTTTTCCAATCTCTTAATCTCTTGATCTCCAGTCTCTTAATCTCCGTCTCTTAATCTCCTTCAAAGGAGCAAACTAATGGAAACATCCATCATTATTTCAGGCTTCGGGGGGCAGGGCGCGTTGTTTGCCGGGCAGTTGCTGGCCTATGCCGCGATGGAGAGCGGCAAGGAGGTGACGTGGATTCCCTCTTATGGGCCAGAGATGCGCGGGGGCACTGCGCATTGCACCGTGGTGATTGGCGACGAACCGGTCGGGTCGCCGTTGGTGCGCAACCCCGATTGCGTCGTCGCCATGAACCTGCCCTCGGTCGATAAGTACGAGCCGCTGCTCAAAACCCAGGGCCGTTTGATCTACGACAGCACGCTGGTGCGACGCAGCCTGCGACGGACCGACATCGCCGGCGTCGCCATCCCTGCGCACGACATTGCCACGCGTTGCGGCAGCCAGCGACTCGTCAACGTCGCCATGCTCGGCGCGCTGCTGACGCTCTGCCCACTCGTCGACCTCGCCGCGGTGGAGCAGGCGCTGCACACGCATCTCCCCGCGCGTCACGCCGCTCTGCTGCGCCCCAACATCGTGGCGCTCCATGCCGGCGCCGCGTATGTAAAGGCGCTGGCGGAGACGCAAATTACGGCACGCGGATGACGCGGATTGGGCGGATCACCGCGGATTTTATCAGCGATGATCCGCGCCATTCGCGTGCTACCTGGCCTTCCCTCTTCCCCTGTGCGATAAGCAAACGCAGCCCGCGCCGCCACCTTACGGCGGATTTGCCCATTCCTATTTGTTCACTCATAATCCCCATTGTTCTTGATGCAAAGGCGTTTTTACGTCGAGCAGCCAAGGCGCACGTCCATTTACCACACCTGCTGAAACGATCAAGAGAGGGGTGCAGAGCTTATGCCGCAATCGTTGCGAACTTTTTGGCTGCTGGCGACAACAGCCTTGCTCGTGGCGCTGTTGCCAGCCACGCTGCTGGCGTCCAGCACTCCTGGCTTGGTGCAAGCGCCGCCACCCGACCCGACGACCGACTGGGCGCGCGTCCAGTCCGCGGGTACGCTTGTCTTTGGCACCGCGGCAGACTATCCACCGTTTGAATTTTACAACAGCAACTTCGAGCTGGATGGCTTTGACATTGCCTTGGCGCGGGCCATTAGTGAGAAGCTGGGCGTTGCGGTCGAGTTCAACGATTTCGCCTTCGATGGGCTCGTCAACGCCGTGCGTCTCGGCAATGTAGATGCCGCGATCAGTGCGATCTCCGTCACGCCCGACCGTCAGCAGGTGGTCGATTTCACGAATCTCTACTACATCGGCAATAGCGTCGCGCTGGCCACGACGAGCTTTACGGGGACGGTCAATGCTCCGTCCGATCTCTCTGGCCTGCGCGTCGGCGTGCAGCGCGGCTCCACCTATCAGACGTGGGCGCAGCACGTGCTGGTGGACGCCGGCGTGATCGCGCAGGATGACCTGACCGTCTATTCGACGCCCAGCGAGATCATCCGCGACCTGCGCAACGGCAGCCTGGATGTCGGTCTGCTGGGACAACTTACCGCTGACCTGGCTGTCAAGCGTAACCCTGAATTGCAGGTCGTTGGCGCCCAGTTCAACCAGCAGCAATTTGCTATCGCCGCGGCCAAAGGCAGCAGCCTGATCGAGCCACTCAATCAGGCGCTGCTGGAATTGCAAAGCGACGGCACGTTTGCCAGCCTGGTCAATCGCTACTTGCAGGTGAACCCGGATAGCGTCACGCCAGATGAAGAGGCCGCCGTGGTCGAAAATGTCACGCGGCCAGCCGAGATCGCGACGCCTGAGACGTGCATCAACAGCATGGCGTTTGTTGCCGACCTCAACCTGGACGACCAGAATATGACCGCGCCGCCGATCATGGCGCCCGGTCAGGACTTTGTCAAGAGCTGGCGCGTGCTCAACAACGGCTCCTGTGCGTGGGCGCCGGACTTTGCCCTCAGCTATGTCAATGGCAATCGCATTGAATCGTCGATGAGCGGCAGTCCTGTGCCGATCGGGCGCACGGTGCAGCCGGGCGATATGATTGACCTGTCGGCCAGCCTGCGTGCGCCGCAGACCTACGGGGTCTTCCAGGGTTTTTGGCAGATGCGCGACAATCTGGGGCAATACTTCGGCGAGGTCGTGTGGGTCGGCAT
>JACSRH010000154.1 GCA_014879855.1 Caldilineaceae bacterium
CTCGCAACTCGCCTCTCGCAACTCGCCCCTCGCAACTCCCAACTCGCCCCTGCTATCCCAACATCTCAATCCTATAATCGATGAGCTGGGCATCGCCATGCCAGCGTTCGACGCGGTGCGCGACATCCTGCAAGTGCCGATGCGCCAGCGCGGCGTTCTGGCTGACGCACGCCACTTCGACCACGGCGCGCGTCAGCACGTCCTGCGCCTCGGCCTCGCAGACCGAAACGTTGAAGTCGTGGCGGATGCGGGCGATCAGCGGCTTCAGGATGCTGCGTTTACCTTTGAGGCTGTCGTTCATCGGCAGATAGAGTTCAAGCGTTAATAAGCCTACAGCCATAGATCACCGCTGCCGATTCCACGCATCGCTGCCAAACTGAGTGCGGATCAGCACGGCAGAACGGCGCACTTCTGCTGCCGTCAATTCTCCTGGCTCCAAGCCGAGGTGCAGCGCGGTCGCAAAGCCAGCCTGCATCGCCGCGACCACGCGCTCAAAGCTCACTGCCTCGCTGCCATCGCTGACGTCGAGCGCCTGCGCCAGGGTGCAGGCGCGCGCGCGCAGCTCAGCGCGCAACAGAGCGGCTTCATTCGGCGCCAGCGCCAGCACATCGATCAGCCGCGTGATATCGCCGACGAGCGGCAGGCTGCCATGTTGCAGCACATAATTGGCGCGGCGACTCTGCGCGCTGCCCATCAATTTACGGCCGCCCACCGTGATCTCGTACGCGCTGGGCGCCTCAAAACACACCGCGGAAATCTCGGCGCCGACGCGCACATCGCCAGGCGCTTTTTCCGCCAGCGCGCCCAGCCGGTGCAGCCCGGCCAACAGCGCATTGCTGATGCGCAGATAGGCGTCCATCACCCCGCCGCGCATGAGGGGGTGCTGCATCGCCGCGGCCACAGCATAGGTGAACTCGTCGGTGTGTAAAATGGCGCGCCCGCCGGTCGGCCGGCGCACGATCTCGTAGCCAAGCTCGGCCACGCGCGGCGCGTCAAGATCGTCGATCGGTTGTAAGCGCCCCAGGCTGACAGCCGGCGGGTTCCAGCGATAGAAGCGCACGGTGGGCAGGCTGTCGCCGGCCGCGCACGCCTCGGCAATCGCCTGGTCGATCGCCATGTTCGCCGCGCCCGAGCGCGGCGCCGCGTCGACGATCAGCCGCCAGAGCGTCGGCGTCTCGTCTTCAAGTTCGGCCAGATCGACGAAGACGTCTTTGGCCGCGCTGGGCTCACTCATCAACGGATTCCTTTGTCTATCAAAAAGCACAGATGGCTGTCAGAAAGCACAGATGGCTGTTAAAAAGCACAGATGGCTACGGCCTTCCCAATGTATCATAAAATATGGAAGCTCCCAACCACTACTCACTCACCACCTCCGGCGTCCACGTCGGCGTCGCGTCGAAAGTTGGCTCGGCAGGCGGCGCTTCAATAGGCGGCGCGTCGACAGGTGGCTCCTCCGGCGGCAGGGGTGTGTCCGTCGGGAGCACGGGCGTGTCCGGCGGCAGGGGCGTGTCCGTCGGCCACGGTGTTTCGGTCGGGGGCAAGACGGTGGGCGGCTCCAGCGTAGGCGCTTCGGGCGTCCACGTCGGCGTGGGTGCGGGCATATCAGTGGGCTGCGTGTTATCGACAAAAACGCGTACGCGCGTCTCGTACTGGGCGCTGTTGCTGGCGCGCAGCAGCAGGCGCAGCGTGTGCGGGCCGTTGCCCAACCCGGTGGTGTCCCACGTCCCAAGCTGGCCGCTGATGACTGGCGCGCCAACCGGGCCGCTGAAGGGTGGGCTGAACGCGCCGGGGTCGTGGCTGATGCCATATTGCAGTTCATAGCTGGCAAAGCCGGGCAGAGAGGCGCTGCCGAAGATCGGGAGCACGCCGCGCACGCTCTCCCCTTCGCCGGGGCTGGTGATAGCAAGTTGCACCTCACCGGGTGCAGGCGTCGGCAGCGGCGCCACCGCCTCGATAGGCGGCTGCTCGATGCCGTGGCGGATCGCCCATTCGCGATGTTCCAGTGGGTAAACTTTGAAGACGCGCTCCTCAATCTGGTCCGCGGGGGTGAATTCGTTGGCGAGCTGATCCGCACCGCGCACCATGCGGATGCGCCGCCACATGTCCTGCTCCTTGGGCAGCGGCGGGCGATCCTCGGCGAACCAATGTTGGCGCTTCTCCGGACACGCGTCGCTGGGGAGCGTGCCAGTGTCGGCGCAGACTTCGTGCTGGCGCACGCCGGCCGGCGGCATGAATGGCTGCGCGGGTTCGCCGCTGTGCGCGACCGTCATGAATTGATTCCAGATCGGGCCCGCGCCGGCCACGCCGGAAATATTGACCATCGGCGAGTTGTCCGCGTTGCCCACCCACACGCCGGTGACTAGCTGTGGCGTGTAGCCGACGGTCAGATTATCGCGGAAATCGTTGGTCGTACCAGTCTTGGCAGCCGCCGGCCGATCCAGCCGCAGCACGGAGTTGGCGCCAAAGACGGGCGTGCGCGCCTCGTTGTCACTCAGAATATCGGTGAGCAGGAACGCATCGACCGGGCTGACGACCTGTTCGGCGGCTTCGACGCCGGGCTGGCAAGGCTGCGCCGTGCCCTGCTCACAGATAACCTCACCCTGCGCGTCGGTGATCTTCTGAATGGTAACGGGTGGAATGCGGAGACCGTTGTTGGCGAGCGTTGCAAAAGCGTCGGTCAACTCGATGAGTGGAATCTCACCGGCGCCAAGTGACAGGCTCAGGCCAAAATCCGGACGCGTGAGGGTGGTCACGCCAAAGCGCTGCATGAGATCAATGAAAACGGGCAGCGTCGCCTCCTGCAAGGCGGCCACCACCGGAATGTTGCGGCTGTTGGCGAGCGCCGCACGCACAGTGATCAGCCCCATTTCCTTGCCGTCATAGTTGACCGGCACGTAGGGTGGGTTGACGCCGTCCGGGAAAGCCGTGCTGATGTCGGCGGTGAGCGTGCCTGGCGTCCACTGCTTCTCCTGCGGCCTGTCTGGCAAATCAAACGTGGCAAGATAGACAAATGGTTTGGTTGCACTGCCCGGCTGGCGCGGCGCCAGCGCCATGTTCACCTGCCCGTCGATCTCCACGTTGTCAAAATCGGCGCTGCCGACGAGTGCCACGACTTCGCCCGTCTGTGGGCGCATCGCCACCAACGCGCCATTGGAGACGTTGCGGTCGGCCAGTGCACTCACCTGTTCCGCCACAATGCGCTCCGCCTCGGCCTGCAAACGCGGGTCGAGCGTGGTGTGTACGCTGTACCCGGATTGATAGAGCGCCTCCGGGCCCAAAAGTTGCTCCAACTGTTGGCGTACAAAGAGGGTGAAATGTGGCGCTTTAAGATCGAACTGAAGCGGCACATAGGTGAGCGGCTCGAGCCATGCCGCGTTTGCCTGCTCCGCGGTGATGTACCCTGCCTCCACCATCAACCCGAGCACCACACTCTGGCGGCGTTTGGCGCGGTCGGGGTGCGTGTAAGGATCATAATAAGCAGGGAGCTGCGGCAATCCGGCCAGCAACGCGGCCTCGCCCAACGTAAGCTCGCCAACTTCCTTGCCGAAATAGGTCTCGGCGGCCGCGTCGATGCCATAGGAGAGATTGCCGTAATAGACTTCATTCAGATAGAGTTCGAGGATGTCGTCCTTGCTGTAGCGTCGCGTGATTTCGGCGGCCAGGATGGCTTCCTTGATCTTGCGCGTGGCCGTGCGTTCGGACGAGAGCAGCACGCGCTTGACAAGCTGCTGTGTGATCGTCGAGCCGCCAGAGACGACATCACCTTCCTGGAAGGCATAGTACACGGCGCGCAGCAGCGCAACCGGATCGATGCCAGGATGCGCGTAAAAATTGGCGTCCTCGGTGGCGATGGTGGCCTGAATTACATAAGGCGAGATATTGGCAAGCATGACCTCGATCCGCCGGCCCATGTCGGGGTCAAACGCCTCGTTGAGCAAATTCCCTTCGCGGTCGTAAATGCGGGTGGTTTGAAAGGTGCTGGCGCGCTGGCGCAATTCAGTGGGCGAGGGCAAGTCGCGCGCCATCGTGGCATAGGCGATCAACACACCGCCGGCAACCAATACGGCAGAAATCATAAATGCCAGGACGCCGCTGCCCACACCTTGCCAGAAACGGCGATTGCGCGCAGGCTCCGGCGCGGCGCCGTTGGAGCGAGGTCGTTTGGGCGGGGCAGGCTGTAGTTCGTACATGAGAAGTCCTGAATTCTGAATCCGTAGTCCTGAAAGCGTTCCACGCACTTGATAGTTCAGTCAGCCGCACAGGTGGGCCGAAACCAAAATATTGCGCCACCTGTCAGTGACCTTGGCCGCGCAATCTGTAAAACGACGCTGCACAGTGTTTGGTTTCCCGCTTTGCTGCGCTGGAAACGCAAGAAACAAGAGCGGGCTGGCGCACCTACTGAGCCGCCAGCCCGCATCAAACTCTATGTGTGGCGCGGACGTCTCGCCCGCAATTTTAACATAAGGCGGACGAGACGTCCGCGCACCGGTTTTTACTGACCGAGCACCACAAATTCGGCGGAGACCCAGCCACCGTTCGGGTTTTGCGTGTCGGGAATGCCGCCCAATTTCACCCAGAGGCCGTCAGCCGAGACTTCTGCCACGGGGACAGTTTCGCCAGGTTGGACCCAGCCAACAATTTCGGCGGTGGTGCTTGGCTCAGCGCGCACGCGCAGGCGTGCACCTTCGGCGGTCACCAGCGCAAAACCAGGCGCCGGCGCGATGGCTGTGGCAGTCTCCGCGGCGGGCGCTTCGGTGACTTCTTCAGTTGGCGCTTCAGTGGCGACTGCTTCGGTGGCGACTGCTTCGGTGGCGACTGCTTCGGTGGTGGCTGCTTCGGTGGTGGCTGCTTCAGTGGCGACTGCTGCGGTGGCAGCTGCTGCGGTCGGTGCAGCAGTGGGGGTGGACGCCACCGGCGCGCTGCTCACCTTGGCGTCGGTAATGGCGCCGGACACAGTGACAAAGTTTGCAGACACCCAGCCCGATCCCTGCGGCGCCTTCGGGATCGCCAGTTCGATCCAGAGACCATCGCTGCTGCGCCCGATTACTTCGTACTGCTCGCCTTCGCGGATGCCGGCGACTACTTCAGCGCTCTCGCCCGGCTGGGTGCGCACGCGCAGCGAACGCGCCGTGACAGTAGCCATCGCGCCCTCATCCACGCTGGTTGACGACTCGGTAGAAACCGGTTGCCCAGCCAGCGCGCTTTGCATATCCTCCGCCGTGATCGGCTGGCAAGCTGCCAAAAGCGCCACCGCCATCATGAGTGTTACAATAAGAACCATTCGCTTAAATCGCATTTTGAACCCTCTTTATTTTTCTTACCCGGCGCCACCCACATCACGCTGTTGAGCTTTTCGACGCGGTTTACATCGGGCAACTTTGACACTGGACACCATTGCACCCAGCCACAAACATGTCCATTATTCCACAGCGCAAAGGGATTCTCAAAACTACACAGCAGAATGGTTTATGGCAGCGGCGCCGCCACCCTGCCGATTTCCTCCAGAGTTTCAGCGTCGTAGATGATCAGCAGAAGATGAGATCCCTCTGTATCGCTGGGAATGGCTGTCTCGTACACATCGCGCACCTGCACCCCTGGCGCCCATGTAAGCGCGCTGGCGACCTGGCGCAGCGGATAGGCGTCTACAACTGCCGAGGCGCCATTTTCCAACGTCAACGGAATGCCGGCGGCATCGACCGCGCGCAGCGACACTTTGAGGTCGCGATCCAGCGCCGCGGTCGGGCGCCAATACAAAGTGATGCGCGCTGCCGGCCCGCCGGCCCACGCCAAGCGCTGAAGATCATACCCTTCAAGCAGCAGCCGCCCATCCAGCAGAGCGAGCTCACTCCGAATGGGCGGCGCTTGCGTCTCAACCTGACCGCGCGGCCAGACGCGCACCAGCGGCCCTTCACCGGTGAAGCTGTATTGGGTGGCAATGCCATCCAGTTCCCGCGTCAGATAGGTTGCCGCGCCCTCAGCCAGCGCGCCAGCCAGCGCCGCGCGTCGCTGCGCTGGATCGTTAGCGACGATCGGGGTGGCCGCCAGTCCGATCTGCTCGGACTGCTGCATGTACTTGAGCGCGGTCATCTCTCCCTCGATACCGATGACGCGGCTGCCGGGCGGAAAATTGACTTTTGCCATGTCAACCGCGTAGTCGTGCACCGCCCATTCGCCGCGGCGATCGGGGGGGGCATCACGCCCGCCGCCGACCATCAGCAGGAGAAGGATGAGCACGGCAAGCAGTGCGTTCCAACGAGCGCGCGGCGTTTGCCGCCGGACAAAGGCAAGGCCACCACCGGCCAACACAGCAGCGCACAGCAAGCCTGGCAGCAGAAACACTTCCGGATCGCCAACGCGATAACTCAGCGCAAAGACCAGGTTGGCGGCAAGCACCAGCAAGATTAAAACCCAGGCTGGACGGAGTCTGCGGTCGGCAAGCATACCCAGGCCAAGACCGCTCAGGACAATGCCGATCCATCCGGTTTGTGCACGCCAGAGCTGTAACCAACTCGCGGCGGCGTAGCTACGGCTCAATTCGTTGGCGGTGAAGAAGCTGGTGTACTGGCGCGCCAGCACGTGATCCCAGAATCCGCCCCACGTGTTGGCATAGCTGCCGTTCAAGTCAGCGACGCCCTGCGCGGCGCGCAGTGGAATGTAGAGGTAAAGCAGCAGGGGCGCGGCCAACGCGCCCAGCCACACCAGCCAGACGCGGCGGGGGCGCAGAAGCGCTGGAACCGTCCACAACAGATAGAGTGCTAAGCCAGGCAGAAGCAAGACGACAGTGCGATGATGTGCAAGCCCCAGCCCAATCAGCGCCAATAACAGGAAAATGCGCCGGTCAAAGGCTGGCCCGTGCGTCCGCGGAATGCCGACCGCGACGACGAGAATCGCAGCCACAAACAAATTGTGCAGAGCGTACACTTCGGCTACTGTCGCTTGCTGCCACCAGACCGGGCCCAATCCAAACGCAGCCGCGGCGGCCAGGCCGGCCCATAAATCACCGCGGCCATCCTCGTCCTGGGTCAACCGTCGCGCCAGTACGAAGATCAGGGCAATGGTGGTCGCTGCCGCCAGCGCGCTGAAAAGATTCACCCGCCATGCCCAATTGCCGCAGGGCAGCAGATGACTCCATGCCCCGCCCACCAACGTGTAGAGCGGGTATCCAGTCGGATGGGCAATGCCAAAGCCAGGCAGCACGAGTTGAAATTCAAGTGTATCGTCGAACAACGCAACGATGGAAGGCGCGGTGGTGCTTCCGTAAAGCAAAAGAAAAACAACCCAGACGAGCCAGGGCAGAAGCAGATCCGCTTGCTTTTGAAGCGACCCAACATGCTGTCGCTGTCGCTGTTGCTGGTTGCCGGCGTCCGCGGGCTCCGAAGGAGATGTGGTCATCACAGGCAGTCTACCACAGTCGTTAGGCGCTTTGGGGAAATGGATCGTCTTTGGTATGATTGGCGCACGATGCGGCCAGCGTTAAAGATATTTCCCCGACGACAAACCAATGGTCACAATTGCATGAATAAGCCATACGCTAATCGATTTACTCGTTTCTGGTGCGCCCTCTGGATCGGACTGATGGCGCTTCTGACATTGTCGCCGATGGTGGCGGCCGCGCAGGGGGATGCGCCTGGCGCGCCGGCGTCAACTCCGATTTTCTGGTATATATTATCTGCGGCTGTGGCGATGTTCACCGCGGTCGGGCTGGTGCTGATCGGCGTCGCCGGTTTGGAGACCGAACGCGCCTGGGATGCTGCGCTGGGCGCCGTGGCTGCGATCAGCTTGGCGACATTGGCGTATTGGGCAGTCGGCTTTGCGCTGCAGTTTGGCGGGATCGGCCTGGTCTATATGCGCCCGGAACTGCGCGGGCTGGTGTGGGAATGGAGCCCCCTCTCAGTGGACTGGGGCGTCGGCTGGGGCGCAGCGGGGTTGAGCGGGTGGTTTCTTGCGGGGGGCGACATGACCGCCCTCGTGTACGCGCTCTTCTTGTCCCATCTGCCCTGGCTCTTTGTAGTGACGATCCTGCCTGTGATGGCGGTGCGCGGGCGCGCGCCCATGTTGGCGACGTTCGTGATTGCACTTCTGATCGGCGGCATCGTCTATCCGCTGGCGGGCAATTGGGTGCAAGGGGGCGGCTGGCTTTCCGCGCTTGGGCGCAATCTGAATCTGGGCCACGGTTTTCTCGACGTCGGCGGCGCGGGGAGCGTCTTTTTGTTGGCCGCTGCCTTTGGCTTGGTCGCGCTTGTCGTGTGGACGCCGCGCCGCGCGGCGGTTGATAGCGCGCACCTGCCGCCCGATTATCAGCCGCTGCTTACAGTGGCAGGAAGTTTGCTCGTCCTGGCCGGGCTGATCGGCTGGCTGTGGGCGAACCCGTTGCAAGTGGCAGCCTTGAGCGACCTGGGCATAATGCGCGGCAGCGTCAATGTGCTGTTGTCGGCCGCGGCCGGCGCCGTGGCGCCGTTGCTCTATACATGGTTTGTGGCCGGGCAGAGTCATCCGACGTTAGCCGCGCGCGGGCTTGTCGCGGGCGCGGTCGCGGGTTTGGCGGCTGCACCGTTCATACAACCGGCGCCTGCGATCCTGATCGGTGCACTGGCGGGCGCGACGACGCCCTTATTGGCCTATGTCGTCGATCATCTGCTGCGGCTGGACGACGCCACCGGTCTGGTCGTGACGGCGGGTGTGCCAGCGATGGTGGGGTTATTGTTCGCTGGCGTCTTTGCTGACGGCGCCGCCGGCGTTGGCTGGCAGGTCACTGGCGTTGATAATTACATGGGCGTTGCGCGGCAGGGCGTATCGGGACTCTTCGTGGCGACCGGGTTTCAACCCGATTTTCCTGGACAATTTCAGGCGCAGTTGATCGGGATGGCCGCGGTGATCGTCTGGGGCGTGCTGACAGGAGTGGTCGCCTGCGTTCCTCTCGGCCTTCTTTTCTGGGGCTTTCAACATAGCGAGCGCACCGCACATCAGGATACAGAGCTGTCTCTCCCGCGCGTCACAGCAGCGGCGGAGCCGCCTGTGCCGGAAAGACGCCGGTCATTTCCACCTGTGCCAAGCGATCCTTCTACATAATACTGATCAAGATTGCCACCAGCAACAGCGCTCCCGCCAATCCCAGCAGCACCCCATATTCTCTTAGGATTGACCCCCAGCCTTGCACCGCGCTACCGACCGGAGGGAGTAAGGTGGAAGGAGTTGGCGGGTAGGCGCGTACGTCAGAGCCAAGCAGCATCTCGCGAAACTCGCGCGCGCTGCTTGGGCGTTCGTTGGGGTGCATCGAGAGCGAGCGGAAGATCGCGCGTTCGACGCGCGGCGAGACGTTTGGGTTGAGTTGGCGTATGGGCGTCAACAAACCCGGACGCAAAAAGCGCTGCTTGGCATCGGCTGGCGGCTGCCCACACAGCAAATGATAGAACGTGGCGCCCATTGCGTAAATGTCACTGCGATTATCGGTGGAGCCAGTGTCGCTGCCGTACTGTTCGAGCGGCGTATAGGCAACAGTGCCGCGCCCCTGCACCACGGTCACGGTGCGGCTGTCATTGCTTTGCAACACCTTGACCAGTCCAAAATCCACCAACTTGATGGCGCCGCGCGGCGTCACCTTGATATTGCTGGGTTTGATATCGCGATGCACCACAGGTGGATCCTGGCTGTGCATATATTCCAGCGCGTCAAGCAATTGGGCTGCCCACGCCATCACCTGAACTTCACGAAGCTGCTCCTCACGACGCTGCGCTTCCAGCAAAATCTCCTGCAGATCTCTGCCTTCTACAAAATCCATGACCAGATATTCGCGTCCGCCGATCGAGAAATAATCGGAAACCTTGGGCAAGTTGGGGTGATCCAGGCGCGCCAGCGTGCTGGCCTCGACGCGGAACTGCTCGGTGATCTGTTCCAGCTCTTCTTTGGAGACTGAACTTTCGGAAAGCGCAGGCAATACTTCCTTCACGGCGCAGATGCGTCCAGAAAGGCGCAGGTCTTCAGAGCGATAGACCGCGCCCATCCCGCCTTGCCCGACGAGTTCCTGAATTTTGTAGCGGCCACGTAAAATTTTGCCCGGTTCAAGGATTTGCTGCATGTTCCATCCTATGGCTTGCCAGGTTTTTGGGCATTGGCTGCTGCCGTCCATTAAACCTGACTTAACTTAATCATTTTTGTAGTCGTGCAATTCTGGTATAATAGACCTATTCAACGCTGGGTTGCATTATGCGCGCCCAATGAAGTGCTGTCAATCTATATACCGTTGCTGTCTGTATGGCTATGTAGGGTCACCGCCTTATCTATTGTCGCTGTTTATCCAGCACTGTTTATCCAGCACTGTTTATCCAGCACTGTTTATCCAGCACTGTTTATCCAGC
>JACSRH010000312.1 GCA_014879855.1 Caldilineaceae bacterium
TGCAGCAAGAAGTGAGTCACGTATGGACTTTGCAATGATCTTCTTCATCCTCGTCGGCGCGTTGAGCGTTGCCACGGCGGTCGGCGTCGTCACCAGCAGGGTGGCGGTGCACAGCGCGCTCTTCCTGCTTGTGCACTTTGCGACGCTGGCGATCCTCTACGTCACGCTCAACGCCCAGTTCCTGGCCGCGGCCCAGATCATCGTCTACGCCGGCGGCATCGTGATCCTGATCCTCTTTGTGATCATGCTGATTGGTTCGGCGCCGTTGGAGACCCGCGCTGGCTACCGCTCGTGGACGCCTTATGCGGGGCTGGCGCTGGGGTTGCTCATGCTGGCCGGCATGGCGCTCACGATCGTGCAGATGCCGCTGACGCCGACCGACCCGCTTGCCAACGCAGGCGGTGTGCCCATCGTCCTCGGCCTGACGATTTACTCGCAAAACATCCTGCTCGTCGAACTGGCCGCGGTGCTGCTGCTGGTGGCGCTGCTCGGCGCGCTGCTGCTGGCGCGGCAGCCAAAGGCGGAAGAGACTTCAACCTCCTAATCTCCTAATCTCCAATCTCAGAGAACATGAGATTGGAGATTAGGAGATTAGGAGGTTAGCGATTCGTGGAGAAAGAAATTATGGTTCCAACCAGTTATTATCTCATTCTGAGCGCCATCATTTTTACGATCGGCGCGGTGGGCGTGCTCAGCCGGCGCAGCGCGCTGATCATCATCATGTGCGTGGAGATGATGCTCAACAGCGTCAACCTCACCTTGATCGCCTTTGCCCGGCAGTGGGACAATCTCAATGGCCAGGTGTTTGTTTTTATAGTGATGGCCGTGGCCGCGGCCGAGGTCGCCGTCGGGCTAGCGATCCTGATCGCGCACTTCAATCTATCCAAAACCACCAACATCGACGACGTAAACGTCATGAAATGGTAGGCGCTCCTTATGCTTGAATCCGTGTGGTTATTGTTTGCCCTGCCCGCGCTCGGCGCGCTGATCATTCTGTTCGCCGGGCGGTGGATGTCGCAGAAGGTGGTGGGGTGGGTGGCCTCGGCAGCGGTGCTGGGCGCGTTCCTGGTGGCGGTCAGTCTGTGGTTCAGCTTGGCCGGGCTGCCCGCCGAAGCACGCAGCGTCACCGTCACCTGGTGGGAATGGATGACGATCGGGGCGTTTCGCGTGCCGGCGGCTGTGCTGATCGACCCGCTGAGCGTCATCATGGCGTTGGTCGTCACGGGCGTGGGCTTTCTGATCCACGTCTACTCCATCGGCTACATGGAGCACGAGCCGCGCTATCAGCGCTTCTTCTTCTACATGAACTTCTTTATCCTCGCCATGCTCACGCTGGTGATGAGCAACAACTTCCTCGGCATGTTCGTCGGCTGGGAAGGCGTCGGTCTGGCCTCGTTTCTGCTGATCGGCTTCTGGTTCGACAAGCGCGACGACATGTACGGCTGGTACGCCGACGCGGGCAAGAAGGCATTCATCGTCAACCGCATCGGCGACTTTGGTATGATCCTGGCGATGATCATGGTTTGGTCCACCGTGGGCACCTTGATCTTCACCGAGTTGGGCGCAGCAGTCCACAACCTGGCGCCAGCCACGGCGACGATCATCTGTCTGTTGCTGCTGCTTGGGGCAACCGGCAAGAGCGCGCAGATTCCACTCTACATCTGGCTGCCCGATGCCATGGCCGGCCCCACGCCCGTCTCCGCGCTCATTCATGCCGCGACGATGGTGACCGCCGGCGTTTACATGATCATCCGCACCAACGCGCTCTGGCACCTGAGCCTGGATGCCGGGCTGACCACGGCATGGATCGGCATGGTGACCGCGCTGCTGGCTGCCTCAATTGCGCTGGTGCAGACTGACCTCAAGAAGATTTTAGCCTACTCGACGATCTCGCAGCTTGGCTTCATGATTGCCGCCGCGGGTCTGGGCGCCTATGGCGCGGCGCTTTTCCACTTGGTGACGCACGCCTTTTTCAAGGCGCTGCTCTTCCTGGCCGCGGGCAGCGTCATGCATGCGACCGACGGCATCCTGGACATCAACCGGCTGGGCGGCCTGCGCCACAAGATGCCAACAACCTACCGCACCTTTCTGATCGGCGCGGCGGCGCTGGCGGGCATTCCGCTCTTCTCCGGCTTCTTCTCGAAGGACGCCATTCTGGTCATAGAGCTTCAGCGCAATGTGGCGCTCTACCTGATAGGCGCGGTGGCGGCCTTGCTCACCGCCATCTACAGCTTCCGCGCCGTCTTTGTCACTTTCCACGGGCAGCCGCGCGACCAGCACATCTACGACCACGCCCACGAAAGTCCCAGCGTGATGACCATTCCGCTGTGGATTCTGGCGGTGCTCAGCGTGGCGGCAGGCGTCATCAACCTGCCCTTTGTGCTGACGCTGGATCACTGGCTGGAGCCGGTGATCGGTGAGCACGAGCAGATTCCGCTGGTGCTCGAACTGCTGGGCATCACGCTCAGCATCGTGATCGCCGTGTTTGGCGTACTGATCGCGCGGGCGCGCTATCTCACCCACGAGCCATGGGTGGCGCGACTGGAGCAGCCTTTTGCCTTCTTAAAACCAACTCTAGAGCACAGATGGTATGTAGATGATCTCTACGCCTTCTTTATCGTTAGCCCGCTCAAAGGGGTTTCGGGCTGGTTTGCGCGGGTGTTTGATCCAAAGGTGATCGACGGCGCGGTCAACGGCGTTGGCGGCGTGATCAACGGGACAGGCGAGGTGGTGCGCAAGGTGCAGAACGGCGCCATCCCCACCTACGCGCTGAGTATTCTCCTCGGCGTGGTCGCTGTACTTTTCTATTTCTTGTTTGTTGGCTAAAACGCAATAGACCACGGATATAACGGATGAGATGGATTCACGCTGATAAAAAGAAGCCGGTTTCATCCGCTAAATCCGTCTCATCCGTGGTCTATTCTTTCTGAATCTGCGGTCAATTTTTAAGGAATTGCCTTATGGCCTTATCGATTCCATATTTGCTCACCATCATCATCTTCCTGCCTTTGCTTGGCGCAGCGGTGGTGATGTTCGCACCGGGCGACAGGACAAAGAAATGGCTGGCGCTGGCGACGACATTGGTCACCTTCGCTGTCAGCCTGCTGCTGTGGACGAACTGGCAGCAGGGAGAAGCCGGAATGCAGTTTGTCGAGGACGCGGTCTGGTTTGCGCCGCTGGGGATCCGCTACGCGCTGGGCGTGGACGGCATCAGCCTTTTCCTCGTGCTGCTGACCACCTTGCTCATGCCCATCGCCGTCTACTTCAGCATCCTCTACGTAGACAAACGCATCGGGCCGTACATGGCGCTGATGCTGCTGCTGGAGACCGCTATGATCGGCGTTTTTCTGGCGCTTGACCTGGTGCTCTTCTTTGTCTTCTTTGAGGCGAGTCTGATCCCGATGTATTTCCTGATCGGCGAGTGGGGGGGGCAGAACCGGGTGTACGCCGCGGTGAAGTTCTTCCTCTACACCTTTGCCGGCTCGGCGCTGATGGTCGTCGCCATTCTGATCGTCTACTTCTCAACAGGCACCTTTGACATCGTGGCGCTGCAAAGCACACCCATGCCAGTTGCGGTGCAGACGTGGGCTTTTCTGGCTTTCAGCCTTGCGTTTGCCGTTAAAACGCCACTCTTTCCCTTCCACACCTGGCTGCCCGACGCCCACGTGCAGGCGCCGACTGCCGGCTCGATCATCCTGGCCGGCGTGTTGCTGAAGATGGGCACCTACGGCTTTCTGCGCCTGGCCATGCCGATCTTCCCGCAGGCCGCGCAACAGTTCGGCCCGCTATTGGCGACGTTGGCCATTGTCGGCATTCTCTACGGCGCGCTGGTGGCGCTGATGCAGAAGGACCTCAAGGCGCTGGTCGCCTACAGCTCGGTGGCGCATCTCGGCTATGTGATGCTTGGCGTCATCGCCATGAATGCCCAGGGCGTCAGCGGCTCGGTCTTGCAGATGGTCAACCACGGCCTCAGCACCGGCGCCCTTTTCCTCCTGGTCGGCCTGCTCTACGAGCGGCGCCACACCCGCATGCTGGATGACTTTGGCGGCCTGTGGGCGAGCGTGCCGGTCTACACTGGCCTCTTCCTGGTGGTGGCGATGAGCAGCGCTGGCCTGCCGGGACTCAACGGCTTTGTCGGTGAGTTTGCGATTATGCTGGGCGCGTACAACTACATGCCAATCTTCGCGGTGCTGGCGGCAGCCGGCGTGATCCTGGCCGCCTGGTATTTGCTCACCGCCTTCCGCAAGATGGCGCAGGGGGAAATTACCAACCCGGCCAACGACAAGCAGCATCTGAAAGATCTTAACCTCAAAGAGTTGGTGATGGTCGTGCCGCTGGTGATTCTCTTCTTTGTAATTGGACTTTTCCCCAATCTCTTCTTCGATAAAATCAATCCGTCGGTCGAGGCGATGCTGGAAACGCGCACCGTTCTGCTTCAGCAGGGGGCGGCAGCGCAAATGCCGTCGCTGGAACTCGCCGAGATCGTCGTGACGGAGGCGAAATGAACAGCGCAGCCCTGGCTCTTAATCTCAACGCGGTGCTGCCGGAACTGGTGATGGTGGTCGCCGCCGCTATTGTCATGCTGCTGGATATCCCCAACCGCCGCGGGCGCGCGCCGACAAAGGCATGGTTGCCCTGGGTGGCGCTGGCTGGCGTGCTGGTGACCGGCGCGGTCTCGATCTGGCTGCTCGGCCAGCCGGTGACTTCCTTCCAAGGCATGGCCATCCACGACGAGCGCGCGCAAGCGTTGAACCTGGTGGTGCTCACCGGCGCGGCGCTTTCGATCCTGCTCAGCGTGCGCTATATTCCCACCGTCAACCAGCAGACGGGCGAGTATTACACACTGCTGCTGCTGGTCAGCACGGGCATGATGGCGATGGGATCGGCCACCGATCTGATGGTGGTCTTCCTGGCGCTGGAGACCTTTTCGCTCGGTCTCTACATCCTGGCTGGCCTCAGCCGCAAGAGTTTGCGCAGCAACGAAGCGGCCATGAAGTACTTCCTGCTCGGCGCCTTTGCCAGCGCGTTTTTTGTGTACGGCGCCGCGTTTGTCTACGGGGCAACGGGCAGCACCCGCTTCGACCTGATCGCTGTGACGCTCTTCGATGGCAAGGCCGACCTGCCTCTGCTTTACATCGGCGTCACGATGCTGATCGCTGGCTTTGGCTTCAAAGTGAGCCTTGTCCCCTTCCACATGTGGACGCCCGATGTCTATCAGGGTTCGCCCACGCCGGTGACTGCTTTTATGAGCATCGGCACCAAAGCCGCGGCCTTTGCCGCCTTCTATCGCTTCTTTGCCTTTGCCCTGCCCACCGAGCAGGCAACGTGGGGCTGGGCGCTGGCGATCCTGGCCGTGTTGACGATGACGCTCGGCAACCTGGTGGCGCTGCGCCAGAGCAGCCTCAAACGTCTGCTCGCCTATTCGAGCATTGCCCACGCTGGCTATATCCTGGTGGGGCTGGCGACCGCCACGCCTGCCGGCATTGACGGTGCACTCTTTTACCTGATCAGCTATGCGTTTATGAACATGGGCGCGTTTGCCGTCGTCATTTTGCTTGAACGTCAGGGAGAGATGGATGCAGATGGCGAGCGGTTGAAGGGGTTGTCCAGACGCCATCCACAACTGGCGCTGATCATGAGTATCTTCATGTTCAGCCTCGCGGGCGTGCCGCCCTTTGCCGGCTTCTTTGCCAAGTTCTTTGTCTTTGCCGCGGCGGTTGAGGGCGGTTGGTCCTGGCTGGCAGCCATCGCCATGCTCAACAGCGCCATCGGCGCCTGGTACTATCTGCGCATCGTTGTGGACATGTACTTTGCCGAGCCCGCGGACGCGGCGCAGATCGAGCCGCAGCAGGTGAGCCTGCCGCTGACCATTACTCTGGGCGTCGCCGCAGTCTTTACGATTGCGCTGGGGGTGCTGCCTTCGTTGTGGACTGGTCTGGTGCAATCCGGCGTAGTCTCCACGCTGGCCCTGCGGTAAGCCAACGGGTTGTCTCTGTCAAGCAAAAACCGCGAGCATTAATGCCCGCGGCTTTTGCTTGACACGGCTCACGTCTTGCTAAGACTGTGCTGGCAGCAAAAATCTTCTTTGCCTGTTTCAGCGGTTGCGCAGCTCCCCGAAAAAGTCATCGATCTGCCGGATATTGCCAACCAGCCTGGGGTCTGGCTTGAGCCGCACGGTGAGATTGCCTTGCGTGTCGATGCCTGGCTTAATCCACAAGAATTTGCCGCTTTATTGCCTCCCTTTTTCCACCCACAGTTGCTGCCCATTACTCCATAAGTGAATTCGCCCATCAAGGTCGTTGCGCAGGATGGTGCGCCCTGCCAATTCCGCCAGCATTTCGGCGTGCGGATGGCCGTAGTCGTTCTCCGCGCCAACCTGGATGACGACGATCTGCGGCGCCACCTGTTCGATAAACTCATGGCTGGAACTGTTGCGGCTGCCGTGATGTCCGGCTTTCAGCAGCGTAGAAGCAAGGGATGTATTGCCACTGACCAGCAAATGCTCGCTGGCAATGCCCGCATCGCCGGTCAACAGCGCGCTGAAATCACCATACACCAGTTTGGTCACCAACGAATTCTCGTTGTCGGCATCCTCGCCAGCAACGCCGTTTGGCGTGGGCCACAGCACCCACAACGCCACCCCATCGCCGAGATCGAGCCAGGCGCCGGCTGCGACCTCCGTCACGCGCACGCCGCCATCCGCCATGCGCCCGCGCCAGATCGCCTCGTCGGGATGCTGCGCGGCGTGTGCGGTGTGCACCGCTGCGGTCACTTGATAGCGCGCCGGCAGCTCAGCTTGCGCCAGCATGTGATCACCGTCGGGGTGGGTCAGCACGAGCAGATCGAGCGTGCGATCCCAGAAGGGCATGACTGCGCCCAGTTCGCTAAAGAGCGCCTCCGGGCTGGCGCCGCCGTCGATCAGCACCTGGCGCCCCGACGGCGTCTGGATCAGAATACCGTCGCCCTGCCCCACGTCGAGAAACCACAGATGCAACTTGCCATCTGGCAGTGATGCCACCGCCGTCCAGGCCAGCACGGTCGTCATTGCCAGCCCGCTGGCCGCGACGGGGTTTATCAGCCGTCCCCACCAATCGGGCGCGGCCCAGCAACGCAACCGATCAAACACGCGTTGCAGGCGCGATCGCTCCTTGACGACGGCGATGGCGGCATAGGTCGTCCCCATTGCGCCCAAGCCGTAGCCGGCAATCTTCAGGCTCGCGCCGGGCAGCGCCGCGGTCCACTGCACGACGTTGACCGTCCACGTCAGGCAGAGCCAGGGCAGCGCCAGGATCAACCGACCGACAAAATCGAGCCCTGCCATGCCGGCGACGACGCCTGCGCTGCCGGCCAGCATAATAGGCGGCTGCGCAGGCAGGATCAGCACATTGGTCAACAGGCTGACGATGCTCAGCCGGCCGAAGTAATAGACGACCAGTGGCAGCGTGGTGACATTGGCGGCCAGTGTGACCATGACACTCTCCTCGAAAAATGAGCCGACTGGCCCCTGCGCCACCGTTGCCAGATCGGCTGATGCCAGCAGCCGGCGAAAGCCATCGATCATCCCTGGCGCCACGATCATCAGCCCGGCTGTCGCCGCACTGCTCAGTTGGAGGCCGACGTCCCATAATGTCAGTGGGTTGAGCAGCGTCATCAGCGCGCAGGCCGCGCCCAGACTGACCAGCCCGGTGCTGCGTCGATTGAGGCCGGTGGCAATTACCGCCAGGCTGCCCATGCCCGCTGCACGCATCACCGCGGCGTCGCCGCCGACGAGCAGCGCATAGCAGGCGATGCCAGCTACGGTGAACCAGACCGCGCGCTTGCCGCCCACCAGCCGCACCATCAGCGCCATGATTACGCCTGCAATCAGCGCCACGTTGGAGCCGGAGATGACGATCACGTGCGAACTGCCGGTGGCGTTGAACTGGTCGTAGAGTTCATCGGGAATGCCAGACTCGATGCCGAGGATCATGCCGTTGGCGAGCGCGGCGTAAGGTTCGGGTAGTGCACGGTTCAGAAAGTGCTCCCCGCGCTGGCGCAGGGCGTAGAGCGCGGCCAGCAGCGGATTGCCCTGCAGTTCGCCGTCAAGCACCTCGATGCGCGCGCTGTAAAAGAGGCTGTGAATGCCTTTGCGCGCAAGATATTCTTTATAGGAGAAGTCCTCAAACTCTGGTGGCGTGACCAGCCGGCCGGTGACGCGCACCGGCTGGCCGTAAGCGTAGCGCTGGCGGATGCCGGTGCTCAGCCGCACCTGACCGCTGACTGGCTGCGCGTGGCCGTCGATTTCAAGCTGGCCAGCCTTCACCACCAGGTTCTGCTTAACATCTGCCACCAGCGGATAGCTGTCCACCACGCCGGTGACAGTGACCTGGGGTGCGCGGCGCTCAAAGGCTTGATTGGCGGGCAGGTTGTAGTAGGCGAGATCATTTGCTGTCCAACAGGGCATGAAGGGTTGGCCGGCATAGCGCAGTGCACCCGCGGCTATGCATAGCCCACACGCCATTGCCAGGGCTGGAGAACGTTGCGCAAGGGGAATTTCAAAACCGGCGCTGACCGGCCAGCGCATGGACGGTGCAAAAGCCAGATTTGGCTTTGGTTTGCGGCTTAACAAGGGCGTCAACGGCAATAGCGCCAGAGGAAGCAGCCAGAGCCATCCGGGCAGCGCGCACTCTGTCCCTAGCAGCTCCAACGCCAACCGGCCCAGCAGAATGCCGAGCATGTAGGCCAACGAGAGATAAAGCAGTGCCATGCGACCTCCGCAGAAAAGAGATTTCTCTGCGGATCATGATACTCGCGGCCGAAGCTCATTCAAGCGACATTTTCTGGATTTTCAGGCGCGCATTCGCTTCACCAGCGCGCCACCCGCGCCAGAATCGCCAGCTCCTCGGCCTCACTCTCCGAAGGCAGGCAGAGGAGGATGCCCTCCGGTTCGACCGCATCGATAAACGGCTCCAGCTCCGCCACCGCCATATCCACGACAACCGATTTGCCCGCGGCCTGGATCTTCTGGATCAGCGGAATCCACTGAAGGATCGGCTGGTCCAACCCGACGCCCTGCACCCACTGGATGGCATTTACATTGGGCAACTCCAGGATCGCGTCGAGATGGCGCGCTACACCCTTCCCGTCAAGGTGAAAGATATTATGCGTCATGGCAACGACTTCATCCTGAAGCGCAGGCCAGGCAAACTCCTGAAAAATGGCAGGCGAGATCAACGTCGCAAAGTCACAGCTTGGGATATGCATGCGGCCAAGAAAGGGAATGCCCATCCAACTGACCGAGGGCTGGTGGCTGCGCTTAAGCAACACGTCAAAATGAGCGAAGACGGATAGGAAATCGGTCGTGACCTGCTGCTGGAGCGCCTTGATCTCGTCAGGATAATCGTAGAAATCCATACAGAGTTGCTCCGATCCGCGCAATGCCGCCAGCCAATCCATGCCGGGGTGCAGATCAGTGTAGCCGACGATAAACTGACCGTCACAGATTTGCAACGCCTTGCGCGTCAGACTCTCCAGCTTAACCAGATACTCGCTTTGCCAGTTGATGGCGACCGGCTGGTCATAGCTGTTAAGGATCGGCTCCGCCCATGAGGTGACTTCGCCAAACTCCAGCGGAGCGCCGTAGCAGGCGGCAAAGACATTGGGGCCGAGGTTGGGCCAGAAAATGGGGAAGGTCTCGCCCAGATAGCGCTGGCGGTGCAACTGGCGCAGGAAGCGCTCGATCTGATATTCCTCATCGAACCAGCGCGCTTTGAGATGGGGCCAGCGGCTCAGATCTGCATCGTCGAGCACCTCGTACTCGGCGTTGTGGCGGGTGAAGCGCACCGGCGGCCGGTCGATAATCGCCTGGTGATACCACGCCTCGACGCGCTGCAAAGCCTCGGCGCAATCGGGCTTGGTCTCCAGATCGATCGTCCTGGCCGTCAGGCTGCCTGCCTCACTGCTCATCTGCACTTCCCTGCCTTTCGCTTCTATTCGGTTGACTTTGGAAATTTTGTAAATTCGGTAATTCACGAATCTCACACAGAGCCACAAAGATCACAAAGGATGCCATCTTCAACTTTGTGCCTCTGTGTCCCCGTATGAGGCAGAATCGTGAATTACTGAAACTTGGAATTGACCAGTGAAGAAAGAGGATTTTTCCGGCGCAACGCGCTTATTTTCGCCCCTCGCCCCTTGCAACCCCTCTATTTTACAACATCCAGCATCACCTTTGCCACCGTCGGGGGGTGAAGGAGCATGTTGGCGTAGTTGGCGTTGGCCATCGGACAGGCGCACTCCTTG
>JACSRH010000003.1 GCA_014879855.1 Caldilineaceae bacterium
CGGCGGCGTGATTTATGCTGAAGCCACCGAGACATTGCGCACTTTTGTCGACGCGGCTGGCATCCCCGTCGGCGAGACGATGGCGGGCAAGGGCAGCCTGCGCTGGGATCACCCGCTCAACCTGGGCGCGATCGGCGCGACAGGGACGCTGGCTGCCAACCGCATCGCCAGGGATGCGGATGTCGTGATCGGCATCGGCACGCGCTACAGCGACTTCACCACCGCGTCCAAAACCGCGTGGCAGAACCCGGATGTGCGCTTTATCAACATCAACGTTACGGAGTTTGACGCGGGCAAGCATCACGGGCTGGCCGTGGTGGGCGACGCGCGCGCGACGCTGGCCGAGCTGGGCGACCTGCTGGCGGGCTACGCGGTCGATCCCGCGTATCGCGCGGAGGCGAAACGGCTTCACGATGAGTGGGACGTCGAGGTGCAGCGCATCTATGACATCCGCCTGGCGCCGCTGCCCAGCCAGGGCGAACTGATCGGCGTGATCAACGAACTCTCCGGGCCGGACGCGATCCTGCTCAACGCGGCCGGCTCCATGCCGGGCGACCTGCACAAGCTCTGGCGCGCCACCCATTCCAAAAACTTCCATCTGGAGTACGGCAACAGTTGCATGGGCTACGAGATCGCCGGTGGGCTCGGCGCCAAGCTGGCCGCGCCGGAGCGTGAGGTCTACGTGATCATCGGCGATGGCACGTGGCTCATGCTCTCGTCGGAACTGGTCACCGCGGTGCAGGAAGGCGTCAAGCTGATCGTCTTGCTCTGGGACAACAGCGGCTTCAAGAGCATCGGCTCGCTCAGCCGCTCGCTGGGGCTGGAGGGCTTTGGCACGCGCTTTGTCGAGCCGCAGGATGGGATGCTCCCCGGCGACGGCGCGGGTGACGCGGTGCAGCCGCTGGCGATCGACTTCGCCATGAACGCGCGCAGCCTCGGCGCCAACGTGATCGAGTGCGAGACGCGCGACGATTACGTGGCCGCGCTCCAGGCTGCCCAGGCTGCCGACCGCACCACCGTGGTCGTGATTAAAAATGACCGGCTGCACAGCGTGCCCGGCTACGAAACGTGGTGGGATGTGGCCGTGCCGGAGGTGAGCGAACTGGACGCGGTGCGCGCCGCGCGCGAAGAGTATGAAGAGAAGCGCACGCTGGAGCGCTATTTCTTGGAGTAAGACGCAAAACAAGGAACAAAAGCAATAGACCACGGATCTGACGGGGTAAAATAGAACGCGGATGACGCGGATCAGACCGATTTTCGCTGATCTAATCCGCAGACATCCGCCTAGCCCGCGTCATCCGCGTTCTATTGATGATCCGTGATCTATCAAATCACGCCAACCAATGGAGCAGAAAATGACCGAAACATTGTTGAACTACGTCAACGGCGCGTGGCGCGAATCCACGGCCGCACGGTATCTCGATGTGCCGAACCCGGCGACGGCTGAGGTGCTGGCGCGGACGCCGCTCTCTTCGCTCGCTGAAGTGGACGAAGCCGCGCGGCTGGCGGCGGAGGCGTTCCCTGCCTGGCGGCGCACCCCCGCGCCGGCGCGCATCCAATATCTCTTCAAGCTCAAGGCGCTGATGGAGGAGCATTTCGAAGATCTGTCCCGCTCCATCACGCTGGAAAATGGCAAAATCCTCGACGATGCGCGCGGCGAAATG
>JACSRH010000002.1 GCA_014879855.1 Caldilineaceae bacterium
AGGAGCACATGTATCGGGCTGACTGGATCGATAGAATGTGCAGCGGACATTCTTGGCGGCGTTTGAATGTTGAGACTAAAACGTTGAACGCGCCTAGGCCAATATAACATGATCAACCATCAGAAATATCAGGAGTCAACCATGCAACTGGATGGAAAAGTAGCCTTGGTGACCGGCGCCGGCTCTGGCATCGGCAAGGCGTCTGCGCTGGTGCTGGCGCAGGCGGGCGCGCGTGTGGCCGCGCTGGGCCGCACCGCGGACGAAGTGGAAGCGACCGTGAAGGAGATCGAAGCCGCAGGCGGCGAAGCCACGGTGGTGATCGCCGACATCTCCCAAGCCGGCGAGATGCAGCAAGCCTACGCGCAGGTGATCGAGAAATGGGGCCGGCTGGATGTGGTTTTTGCCAATGCGGGCATCAACGGCGTCTGGGCGCCGCTGGACGAACTGACGCCGGAAGAGTGGCAGAAGACCATCGACATCAACCTGACCGGCGCCTTCTACACGGTGAAATATGCGGTTCCCTACCTGAAGGAGCGGGGCGGCTCCGTGATCATCACGGCGTCGGTCAACGGCACGCGCATCTTCAGCAACACGGGCGCAACCGCCTACTCCTGCTCCAAGGCGGGACAGGTCGCCTTTGCCAAAATGACGGCGGTCGAGTTGGGGCAGCAGGGGATTCGGGTCAATGTCATCTGCCCCGGTGCGATCGAGACCGAAATCGATCAGAACACGGAGCAGCGCGATCTGGAAGAGATCAGAATGCCGGCGGAGTATCCAGAAGGGACGGATCCGTTGACCGGAGAGGCGCCCGGTAGCTCGGAGCAGGTGGCGCAGCTTGTGCTCTTCCTCGCGTCGGATGCGTCCAGCCACATCAACGGCACCGAAATCTGGATCGATGGCGGCGAGTCGCTGGTGAAGGGATAACTGTCACGCGGTGGGCAGCGTAGCGGCGACCAGTTCCTTCATGCGGGCGGCGGTTTGGAGCAGCGTCTCCCAATCGCCCAGGTAAGCGTTGTAGGCGAGGTGATCGAGGCCGATGTGCAGGTAACAGGCTGCCAGCCGCGCGGCTTTGTCTTGGGGAGCGTAGCCGATGGCACGCCAGCGGTCTTCCAGCGCCGCGCGCAGCAGGGCTGTGTCCAACTGCGGCGACCACGGCGCCCAGAACTCAAACCACGCCAGTTCGTAGAGATGGTCGCCGTAGATCGAGCAGCCCCAGTCAAAGACGCCGGCGATCGTCGCGTCCTGCACCAGCACGTTGCGATTGATCAGATCGCAGTGCAGCAGGCAGCGCGGGACAGCAGCGCTTGCCACCTGTTTGAGCAGATCATAGCCCCAGAGGAAGGCGGCCTCTCCTTCCGGCGAGAAATCGACCAATCGTTTGCGCCAGCCGTAGGTGCGGCGGTCGGGCGCGTCGAGATCGACGGCCAGCAGATGCTCCGGCCAGCTTGCGACAGCGCCGTTGCCGTCCGCGCCCCAGCCACCGTAGCCGGCCGTGGCGAAAAGGTCGGCGGTGCGCATCGCCTCCAGCGCGGCGACGAGCGCGGGCAGCAGCGCGTTCCACCGCGCGGCATCGACCGCTTCGAGCGCAATGCCATGCACGCGCGTCGAGATGGCGTAGTAGCCGTCGCCGTAC
>JACSRH010000314.1 GCA_014879855.1 Caldilineaceae bacterium
CGCGCGGCGCGAAGGCGTGGGCGGCCTCGTGCTGCTCTACCGTTCGCCCGACCTGAAGCAGTGGGAGTTTGTGCGCGTGCTGCTGGCGGGCGACGAGGCGGGCAACACGCGCTTTTATGAGGGCGCCATGTTCGAGTGCCCCAATCTGCTTCGCTTTGGCGAGCGCCGCGCGTTGATCATCGCGGCGCAGGACGCGGCGCACCGGCTGCACCACGCCGCCTACTTTGCCGGCCCCTACCGCGACCACCACTTTGCGCCGGATACGGGTGACGTGCTGGTCTACGGCCATGCCTTCTATGCGCCGCAGGCCACGCGCCTGGCCGACGGGCGCATCGTAATGTTTGGCTGGCTGCGCGAGACGCGGCCGCTGGAAGCCGCCAAGGCCGCCGGTTGGAACGGTTGCATGTCGCTGCCGTTGATTGTTACGATGACGGCGGATGGAGCGCTGCGCTTGACGCCGGCGCAGGAACTGGAAACACTGCGTCGCCAGGCCTGGACCATGAGCGATCTGCCGCTTGCCCCGCACGCCGCGCATCGCCTGGAGGTGGCCGGCAACGCGCTGGAATTGATCGTGGAGTTCGAGGCGGGTACTGTCGATGATTATGGCCTGGCTGTGCGCTGCTCGCCCGACGGCGCCGAACAGACGCGCATCATTGTGCGGCCAGAGCGTGGTGAATTGTGCGTCGAGCACGTTGGCGCCGATCCCACCCTGGCGCTGCCGACCGAGCGCGCCCCGTTGACGCTGTCGCCTGACCAGCCGCTGCAACTGCGCGTGTTCGTCGATGGGTCGGTGCTGGAGATCTTTGCTGACGATGGGCTTTGCCTCACGACGCGCATTTACCCACAACGGGCCGACAGCCTCGGCGTCATCCTGTTCACCGCCGGCGCGCCGGTTGATGTCAGGCGCCTGTCGGCGTGGGCGCTGGCTGCGGTTTGGTAGAAGATCGGGGTGGGCCTGCGAGCTGACCGACGCATCCCTGCTGGCCGCCATGGCCCCGCGATAAAACCAGCTACGCCAGCCGCCAGCACTTCGCTGCGGCTGGCGCTGGCAGCCGCCACACCGACGGCGAGACTGGCTGTGGGGACAAATTCCATCTGCACCGATTCGCCATTCGCCCAGGGTATGGTATACTCTCACAATTGCATCGAGCGGGAAATCTTGAGGTTTACCCGCTTGCTCCTCGACTGAGCCAGACAAAATTGATGAGTTCTTGACTTCAGCAAATGAAATCAGCCAATGAAGTATGGAGGGCGCCGTGCGGGTAAGTTGTCTTCAAGAAAACCTGGCTAAAGGACTTGCCATTGTTGGCCGCGCGGTTTCGTCGCGCTCGACGATGCCGGTGCTGGCTAATATTCTCATTGAGGCGAGCGACAATCAACTGCGATTGGCCGCCACCAATCTTGAGATCGGTGTGACCTGCTGGATCGGCGCCAAAGTGGAAGACCCCGGCTCGATCACGGTGCCAGCGCGCCTGCTCACCGAGTTCGTGAACAGCCTGCCGCCCGAACGCATCGACATGGAGTTGACCGTGCGCACCCAGACGCTCAAGCTGCGCTGCGCCTCCTTTGATGCCAACATGAAGGGCATCGACGCCGCTAGTTTTCCCATCATTCCCACGATCGATGGCGTCACCGGCGGCGGCGAAAACAACGGCGCCACAACTCTCCACATCGAGCTGCCCTCCACAGGGCTGCGCAAGATGGTGGATCAGGTCATTTTTGCCGCTTCGACCGATGAGAGCCGTCCCTCGCTGACGGGCGTCGAGGTGACCTTCAAGGAGGGGCGCGTTACGATGGCGGCCACTGACGGCTATCGTCTCAGTGTGCGCAGCGCTGAAGTGGATGGCAGCCTGCCCGACGCGCCGATTACGGTGATCGTCCCGGCGCGCAGCCTGGGCGAGCTGGCGCGTGTGAGCGCCGACGCGGACGAGGCGCGTGCCGTGCAGGTGCTTGTTACTCAGGAGCGCAACCAAATTCTCTTCCAGATCTGGGGCAGAAGTGGTGAAACCAAAGGTGGCGTCTTTCATCGCGTCGAAATGGCAAGCCAGTTGATCGACGCTAATTTTCCGGACTACCGCACGATTATTCCAAAGACACACACCACACGCACTGTGGTGGACACAGCCGCCCTGCTCAAGGCGGTGCGGGTGGCCTTTCTCTTTGCGCGCGACAATGCCAATATTGTCCGCCTCAAGATTCAGCCGGCCAACGGTGATGTGGCCGGTCATGTAAGCCTGGCCGCCACCAGCACCGAGATCGGCGACAGCGTGAACGAGCTCGAGGCCATGATCGAGGGCGACGACCTTGAAATTTCCTTTAATGCTAAATATCTGATCGATGTGCTCAGCCAGATCGATGAGCCGCAGGTGGTGATCGAGACGACCCAACCCACACGCCCCGGCACGATCCGCCCGGTCGGGATGGGCGATAAAGAGTTTCTGCACGTCGTCATGCCCATGCATCCCACGCGTTAGACATTTTTCAGCCACTTAAAAAAAGGCCGCTCTGCATAGAGCGGCCTTTTTGTGGTTGGACATAGACGTCGGCCTCTATTCCGCCGGTGGAACCTGCAACTCCATCCCGACGCGCAGTGCATCCGACGACGGCAGGACATCCTGATTGGCTTCAAACAGCGCCTGGATGCGGTCCGGATTGCCGTAGAGTTTCATGGAGATGCCCCATAGTGTATCCCCCTCGACTACTGTGTAGGTTGACGGCGGGCGCACCAGAAGGTTGACGACCGACACCTCGTCGATGCCGGGCAGACGCGCCAGCAGCGCAGCCAGGTCGTCGCGCGCCTCGACGCTCGGCGCCGTCCCTTCCAACACAAGCCGATTCCCCTCACGTCGGCCATTGACCGTCTCCGCCAATTCCGGGCGTTGCGCCTCGATGAGCACTGTCTTCAGGTCGAACGGCGGCGCCACGATAATTGCCTGTGGGCTGGCCGCGGCCAATGGTTCGCTCTGTTGGGCAAGGTCGGGTGCAACCGCGGGCGTCGGCTGCGGCGCCGGCGTGGGCGCTGGCTCGCCTCCACCAGACGTTGTGTTTTCCGTGGCGGCGTCCCCAGTGCGAGCGGGTGCGCTGGCCGGCGTTTTTGCGACCGGCGCCTCTTCGACCGTGACCGGCGCCGCGCTCGGAGTAATCGGCAGCATGGCCGTCAGCCACGCCGGCGGATTCGACCACAGCCACCAGCCGCCCAGCGCCAGCAAGACCACCATGCCCAGCGCAGTGATTGCTCCCGGCATGGCAGAGCGCCGTGCCGTGGGTGAAGGACGCACTTCCTCCATGCTGACTGGCAGCAACTCGGCGTCGGACAAAGGTGCATCTTCCTGGAGGCGGCGAGCGTCGGCGGGTGCGCGTTGCCGCGCCTGGCTGGAGCGCAGCAGCCACTCCGCTTCGCCGCGCAGCACGTCGTCTACAGGAATGGCCGCCACGTGATGGCGCATATCTTCCGGCTTGCCCAGGCGTTTACACAAGATGGCGCCAAGCAGGTGCAGATCGGAGGAGGGCTGGTAAGCCAGCCCGCGCCGCACCTCGGCCAGCGCCGCGGCTACGTCACCGTGCGCCGCCATTTCCGCCGCGCGCATGTAAAAATAACGCGAGGCCTGCTCCGCGCTGATCAGTCGGCGCAGGTTGGCGCCACACGCGCCGCAGCGATCGGCGTCTGGGCTGATTTCCACGGCATGGCCGCATTGAAAACAGGTAACTGCAAGCATGATGGGACCTTATGTTTTTTACTGGATCGATGTTGTCCGTACCCAACGAGGCCCTCATGCACCTGCGTCAGTCAGCTTTCTGCTTTTGTGGAAAGCTCAAACCAACGTTCCAAAGCTGTTTCCAGCGTCTGGTCAAGTGCAGTCACTTGGATCGAGAGATCCTGGAGACGCTGATAATTATCACCGATCTGGTTGATTTCGTCCAATAGCCATAATTTGCGTGCTTCTAACGCAGCGATTTCGATTTCCAGGCTCTCCACCTCGCGCTGTTCCTTCCACGTGAGGCGCGCGGGTTGGGTTCTGCGACGCTCCAGTATGGGTGCTGGCGCGGCATTGGCAGCAGGCGTGGCGTCGACGCGCGCCTCTTCCTGCAGCCGGGTAAAAAGCGTGTACGGCGAGGGATAGCGCGGCCCAAGTCGCCCATCCTCCATGCTGACCAGAAAATCGACGGTGCGATCCAGAAAATAGCGGTCATGGCTGACCGCGATCAGTGCGCCGGCAAAATGGTCGAGGAACTCTTCCAGCACGGCCAGGGTCTCGATGTCGAGATCATTGGTGGGTTCATCGAGCAGCAGCACATTTGGCTGATGGATCAGGGTGCGCAGCAAATAGAGCCGCCTGCGCTCGCCGCCGCTGAGGCTGCCAATGCGTGCATATTGCATCGACCGGGGGAAGAGAAACCACTCCAGCATCTGGGCGGCTTCGACATGGTCGCCATCCTTGGTGCGGATGAGGGGCGCTTTGTTTTCGATAAACTCGATCAGGCGCAACTCGTCTTTGAGATCAATGCTGCGCTGGTCGTAATAGCCAATTTTCACCGTATCGCCCCAGCGCACGACGCCGCTATCGGGAGGGAGCACGCCGGCCAGGATGTCGAGCAGGGTGCTCTTGCCCGCGCCGTTTGGCCCGATGATGCCGATGCGGTCGCCCGGTTCGAGGTGGAGATCGACGCCGTTCAGCACCGCTGTGTCGCCAAAGCGTTTGACAAGCTTCTGCGCGGTGAGCACTTTGCCGCCCAGCCGCCGCGACGCCAGCGCAATGGCCACGCGGCCGGCGCCGCTGTCGTGCTCGATTTCCATCAACTCCGCGACGCGCTGTTTGCGCGCCTTCTGCTTTGTGCCGCGCGCCATTGGCTGGCGGCGCAGCCACTCCAGCTCGCGGCGCAGCAGGTTGTGACGTTTGGTTTCTGCTTCGGCCAGACGCTCGTGCCGTTGCGCCCGCGCCTCTAGAAACTGCGTGTAGTTCCCTGGATAGCTCACCAATTGGCGGCGATCCAGCTCCACGATGCGGTTGACGACGCGGTCGAGAAAGTACCGATCGTGCGTGACCATCAGCAGCGCGCCCGGTGTGGCCGCCAGATACTCTTCCAGCCAGGCAACTGTGGCCGCGTCGATGTGGTTGGTCGGTTCGTCGAGGATCAGCAGATCGGCGCGGTCGATCAGCGCACGCGCCAGCGCCACACGTTTGCGCTGCCCGCCGCTCAGCGTTCCCACCGGGTCGTCGAAGTTGGTGACGCCCAGCCGCGTCAGGATGGCTTTGGCGTTGGCTTCCGCCACCCAGCCGTCCGCGCGATCCATTTCGGCGTTGAGCGTGTGCAAGGCTTCCTGCACGCCGGCGTCATCCGGCTGCTGCTCGAGGCGGGACGTGGCCTGTTCGTACGCGCGCAGCAGGCGCATCTGCGGCGAATCGCTGCGGAAGATCGTCTCCAGCACGGTCAACGCGTCGTGGAGCGGCGGCTCCTGCGGCAGGTACTCAATGCGCACGCCGCCCGGTGCGTTCACACTGCCTGCATCGGGCGCTTCGAGCCCCGCCGTGATCCTGAGCAGCGTGCTTTTGCCGCTGCCGTTGACGCCGATCAACCCGATGCGGTCGCCCTCGTTGATGAGCAGGCTGGCGCCGTCGAAAAGCAGCCGTTCGCTGTATTGTTTGGAAATGTTGTCGATGGTGAGAAGATTCATTGGGCTGGTTGTCTCTCAGCTTCGCATAAACAGCGAGATGGTGTAGCCTGCATACAGGAGCAGAAGAATAGCACCTTGCCAGCGCTCGACGCGATGAGGGCGATTCCACACCAGCCCGTAAACGAGCAAGGTGAACGCCAGCATCACCACCAGGTCGATCCAGAGACCGGGCGGCGCGGTCAGCGGCTTGATGACCGCGGTCAGCCCGGCAATGCCGAGCATGTTGAACAGATTGCTCCCGACCACGTTGCCGATCGCCAGGTCGCCTTGTCCGCGGAAAGTCGCCACCAGCGAGGTTGCAGCTTCGGGCAGGCTCGTGCCCACGGCCACCAGCGTCAGGCCGATCACCATGTCGCTCACACCAAGCACCAGCGCAATCGTGCGCGCGCCGTTGACCAGCCAGTCCGAGCCAAGCACCAGTCCACCCAGCCCCATCAAGATCAACAACACGTCGAACCATGGTTGCTCGCTGGGGCGCGCAATCTTGGCGTCCACGGTCACGGCGACTTCGAGGTTTCCCTGCGCCGTGTGCGCCATCGCATATTGTCGCCGCGCGGTGAGGATATTCCAGCCGATAAATGCGACCAGCCCGGCAAAGAGCAGGACGCCTTGCCACTGGACGAGCGCGCCCCCCATCGGCAAGAGGGCGCTGAAGGCGATGGTGACGCCGATCAACAGCGGATATTCCACGGTGACAATGTGTCGATTGACGCCCATGGCATAAGCGCTGCCGCACAGCCCCAGGATCAACCCCAAATTGGCGATGTTGCTGCCCACGATGTTGCCGATGGCGAGAGCGCCGCCGCCCGCGTTGCTGAGGTTGGCCGTTACACTGACAAGCAACTCCGGCGCGCTGGTGCCAAAAGCCACGACAGTCAGTCCCACCACAATCGGCTGGATGCCCAGGCGCAGCGCAATGCGACTCGCGCCGCGAATCAGCAACTCCGCGCCGCCGACCAGCAAAACGAAGCCCGCAGCGAATTGTACGACTGCCCAAAGGGTCTCCATGTGGAGGGAAGGCTCCAATTCCAACTTGAAAATAACGGGACACTAATCCCCAATCTTTAATCCCCAATCTCAACAGAGAGATTGGAGATTGGAGATTAGAGATTGGAGACTTCTTGTGTGTTTACGCCGCGTTCAAAGTAATCGTGAAGGTCTGCTGGGGCGATTCGACCTTGTCGGGCAGCGGCGACGCATCGCGCACAAAACGCCCCTGCATTGACCAGGGACCAGTCCACGTGATCTGGGCATCGACCAACCGGCCGCGCAGGGGCAGATCGCTCTCGATGAAAACCAGCTTGTTCTGACGGTTGCGCCCACGCCATTTGCCTTTGTGTCGATCCTCCACCAGCACCTCAACGACTTCACCCAAAAAGCGCTGGTTGATCTCGCTGCTGACCTGCTCCTGCAGATCTTCCAGCCGTTTGTGCCGACGCACCTTCTCTGTCTCCGGCACGTCGTCGGGCAGGCGTCGTTCGCTGACGGTGCCAGGGCGCGGGCTGTAGCGCGCCAGATGGACCTTGTCGAATTTCAGATCGCGCACGATCTCAACCGTGTGCTCAAACTGTGCGTCCGTCTCGCCACAGAAGCCGACGATGATGTCGGTGTGAATCGCTACTTCCGGCACAATGGCGCGGATGCGCTCAATTAATGTCTGGTACTCGGCCACGGTGTAGCCGCGCTTCATGCGCTCCAGCACCTCGTCGTCGCCCGCTTGGATGGGGACTTCGATATGCGGGCAGACCTTGGGCAGGGCGCGCACCGTTTCCAGAATGCGGTCGGTCATGTAGTTGGGATGGCTGGTCAGGAAGCGGATGCGCCAGAGACCTTCGATTTCGTGGACCGCGCGCAGCAGATCGGCCAGGTCAAAAGAAGGGTGAATGGTGTATGGTGAATGATGAGTTGTGAATGGTTCGCTCACACCCTCTTGCATCTCATGCGCGCCACTTTGCGGCTCGCCCAGGAAGGCTTTGACGGTGGCGCTGTTGCCACGTTCGCCGCGCCAGTCGTAGCCGTAGCGGTCGACGATCTGGCCGAGCAGCGTCACCTCGCGCACGCCCTGCGCCACGAGGCCGCGCACTTCGTTGACGATCTCCTCGACCGGTCGCGAGCGCTCCACCCCGCGGCGGAAAGGGATGATGCAGAAGGTGCAGGCGTGGCTGCAGCCGTAGACAATCGGCACGTGCGCGGCGACCGGCGCCTCGCCGCTGAGCGCCAGGTGCTTGATCGACTGCACGGTGCCGATCGGCTGAGCGGCGTCCTGCAGGTGATAGCGCTGCGCAAGCTGCTGGCGCTCGATCTCGGCCATCTCGGCGTCAATTTCGGCCTGGCGCAGGAAATTGACGAGGGGCGTCGCCTCGCTCGGCGGCATAAAGACATCGACGAACGGGTAACGTTCCAGCAACTGTGCGCTGGGCTTGACGCCGACCATGCAGCCCATCAACGCCACGGCGCGGTCAGCCTTGCCCTTCTTCCACGGCTTGAGGCTGCCCAGCTTGCCGATAGCCTTGTCCTCAGCGCTCTGGCGCACCACGCAGGTGTTGAGCACCACGACATCGGCCTCGTCGAGTTGGTCGGTCGGCCCGTAGCCGATTTTCTCCAGCTCCGCGGCGACGTGGTTGGAGTCGGCCACATTCATCTGGCAGCCGATCGTCCAGATGTGATACTTGCGTGCGGCGGTGGAAGCCTGGTCGGTGGTGAGTTCGTAGGTGATGGTTTCGTGCGCGTCATCTTGCAGGCGCACGCCCCGGTCGGTTGGTTCGTTCATGTGGCTCCTCCTGTGATCCGGCGTGAACCGGGCAGGCAATCGAAGAATCGTCAACGGACAACAAGCGAGGCGCAGCAGGCTGCGCCCCGGTGCAAAGCAACGTGATTGTAGCGGGGGACGGCGTGGGTGTCAAACTGCACTGACCGCCTACCTATCTTAGTGGACGCTCTACAGAAACTCGATGCGATTCTCCATATCAGCGGCTGTATAGATGGCATGCATTAGGGTCAGCCAGTTTACCCAATCGCCAATGTAGTGAATATCTTGTTGGCCAAAAACAATCCCGTGATGCTCAACGCCTCTTGCGGCCAATTCCAAGAAATCGGCATCGTTGGTGCAGATCACGAAACCCATTTCTCGCGCATAGGTTAGATGATGCTCGTCACCGGCACTCAACAGGCTCACGTCACGCGCCGTCAGCGCCTCAATGCTGCGCAATCGTAGTTGGCTAGCAATCTCGACAGGAAGGTTCTCATCGAGATAGAAGCGTAGCTGTGCTGCCACCCGCCTGCTCCTTTAGCGCTCTGGCCTTTTCGAGCTGGGTGCGGATGTTTTGATCCAGCACGGACTTGTGGGCATAGTAATAAGACAAGGCGGCATAGATCTGTGCGAGCGACAAGTCGTAGTCAGCCGCAAGCTCGTCTGGCTGCCGGCGGTGGAACAGATGCGCAATCACCAAGTCGGTGACGCGCAAGCCTGTGCCTGCAATGCACGGCTGTCCGTTACGGACTGTGGGATTGGAGGAGATCAGGTCGATCGTGAGTATCCCCTGCATGATTTAGTCCTTTTTGCTCGCACCCTATCGTCGTAGCGGACAACTGGCTTATACCGAGGCGTAACTGGGTTGGTGGCTATCATACCACATCTGCACGCTCAGGCTTTGAGCGTCGCCAGCCACTCCGCCGGTGGCAGCCCGTACGGGCGGAATTTCTCCAGCCTGCCCTCATCCTCGCTGTAGAGATACGCTCGATTTGGCCCGACCTTGCTTGCCACCGGCGAATCGAGCAACGTGGATGAATCCTCAGCGCTCATCTGAAAGGCGACGCGCAGCGCAAACTCACGCAGCAGGCGGCGCTCCAGTGTGCGGTTGAGGTTGGTCACGGTGTCGCACCAGACGATGGTGTGCATGCCCACTTCCGGCCCGTCGCGCAAGATTGTGGCGAATTGTTGCGCGGGATTGGCTGAGGCTGGTTCGCCGCTAAAGGAAGCAAAGCTGCTGAAGGAGTCCTCCTGGCGTAGATCACGCGCACGCTGCAAACCGTGCACGAGCAGGAACAACGCAGGTTGCACCGCTCTCTCATTGTCCAGACGCCGCTGCACCTCGCCCGCTAGATGGTCGAGAATACCCGCCATCTGCCGGCGTTTGCCGATGGTGATCGGCTGCGCGAGGCGCCCGGACAATTGTGTATAAAAATCGGCGTTGGCGTCGTCACCCTGGCTGAAGTCGAGCAGGTGGATGCCGGGCTCAGCGTCGCGCCGCAGTTGGGCGGCCAGCGCCAGCAGTGCTGCGCTGAGCAGCCCCGTGGCCGCCTCCTCGTTCTGCCCGATGACGAGCAGGTTGGCGCCGCTCTGTTTGCGAAAGCTGACCGTGACCGCGTCGCGGATGGCGACCGGGTCGCCCAGCCAGATAACCGGCGCCTTGCTCACTAGCGACTGGCCGGCCAGCAGCTTT
>JACSRH010000315.1 GCA_014879855.1 Caldilineaceae bacterium
CGCCGCCAGGGCAGGCAAGGCATCCAACGCAGACTTGACGACAGTATAGTCGTCATGCGATTCGTAGGGATGTTCTGTGTCTGTGGGATAGGAATCGAACAACTGGATTGTGCCCCAGCCTGGGCGCAGCACCTGTCCATGCTGGCGTTCGGCGCCTTCATCCAGCTTTTTGTGCTTCCACTGGTCAATGCCGATATGCATGGAGCTGCCAGCGCGCGCACGCACGGCCAGCTCCTCCCAGCCACGATCGGCTGGATTTTCCGTGTTACTGACGTGCCACTTGCCGGCATAGGCCAGGTTATAGCCGGCGGCGCGCAACGGTTCGCTGAACATGGTCACGCCCTCGAAGACAGTGCGGTGAATGGCCGCAGGATTGCACACGTTGTTGTACACCCCATGGCGGCTGGGATAGAGACCGGTCATGAAGGTGGCGCGCGAGGGACAGCAGTGTGGCGAAGGACAGTAGGTCTGTGTAAAGCGGATGCCCTCGTGCGCCAGGCGCGTGGCGTTGGGCGTGATGCAGGGATGGTCGGGGGCGACAACATCGCCACGTTCCTGGTCCGTCATGAAGATTAGCAGATTGGGCTGCATAATGTGATCCTTGGCAGGGATGAATGATGAAGGATTGGACACATGTGTTACGACGCATGAGCGTTCTTTGAGCATCCATCCATTTTTACGGCTATTTTATCAAAATATAATCATCCGTGACCATTGCTGTCAATCATTTTTTGATTGCTCATCGCTTCACGTCGTGATCAACAATTCGGCTGGAACCGCACTTGGCGGGACACTCTCCCCTTGACCTGTCTCATTGTTGTCGCCGCGATAACGCGAGGCGGGGCGGCAACGCGGTCTCTTTAGTTCGTCAATCATGCTTGCCAACCCAGGAAGATGTGACCATGTCTGAATCGATGCGGGTACGGACGGAGATTTCCTTCAATGTCGTCTATTTGATCGTGATCTGGTGGATGGTGGCGCTCGAAAATGGCAACGTTTAGTTCGCGCGCAAGCGCTCCACTTCCGCTGTCCACAGCGCGCTGACGGCATCGCTGGGCATGCGCCAATCCCCACGCGGGGAGAGCGCCACCGACCCCACCTTGGGGCCGTCGGGCATTGCCGATCGTTTAAACTGCTGGGCAAAGAAGCGTCGATAAAAGACGCCCAGCCAGCGCAGGATCACTTCGTCTGCATAAATCCCGGCAAAAGCTTGCCGCGCCAGGAAGAAAACTTTGGCGGGCGCAAATTGATAGCGCACGATCTGAAATAGAAAGAAATCATGCAGTTCGTAGGGGCCGATAGCGTCTTCGGTTTTCTGTTCGAGTTGTTCACCCTCACCCAAAGGCAACAATTCAGGTGTGATCGGCGTGGCGACAATGTCGTGCAGCACGTTGGCGGTGACGCCGGTGAAGACCTCGTCGGCGCACCATGCCACCAGATAGCGCACCAGCGTTTTGGGCACGCCAGCGTTGACATGGTACATCGACATGTGGTCGCCGTTGAAGGTCATCCAGCCTAACGCTGCTTCGGAGAGATCACCCGTGCCGACGACCAATCCGCCGACCTGGTTGGCGACATCCATCAGGATCTGGGTGCGCTCGCGCGCCTGCGCATTTTCATAGGTCACATCGTGCACCTGCTCGTCATGACCGATATCGCGAAAGTGCAGCCGCACGCTCTCGCTGATGGGGATGGTGCGCAGGGTGGCGCCCAGATCCAACGCAAGCTGCTCGGCGTTGCCGCGCGTGCGCGCGGTGGTGCCAAACCCCGGCATGGTGATCGCCACGATGCCGTCGCGAGCCAGCGCCAGCATGTCGAACGCACGCACGATCACCAGCAGCGCCAGCGTCGAGTCCAGCCCGCCGGACACGCCGATGATCACACGCTGCGCGCCCACATGACGCAAACGCCTGGCCAGCCCCACGGCCTGAATACTGAAAATTTCGCGGCAATGTTCGGCGCGGCGTGCAGGGTCGGTGGGCACAAAGGGCGTGCGCGCGAGTGGCCGGCGCAACAATGGCTGCGGCGCTTCGCTGCGGGGCAACACAAAGGGCGCGTCGCGCAGCGCGCCTGGCGGCGTGGCCTGCGAGAAGGTGGTGTTGCGCACGCGCTCGTGATTCATGCGCTGCAGATCGAGATCGGCCACTGCCATTTGCGTCTCAAAACGAAAGCGCTCCGTCTCGACCAGCAGTGAGCCGTTTTCGGCGATCAGGCCATGGCCCGCGTACACCGTGTCGGTGGAGGATTCACCTGGGCCCGCCCCTGCATAGACATACGCCGCCAGACAGCGCGCGGACTGCTGGCGCACCAAATCGCGGCGGTATTCAGCCTTGCCCAGCAATTCATTGCCGGCGGAAGGATTGACCAGCAGCGTTGCGCCCGCCAGCGCCAACCGCCCGCTTGGCGGCTCCACCGCCCACAGATCCTCACAAATTTCGATGCCGATCACACAGTCGGCCATCCCTACGGCGCTGAACAGCAGATCGATGCCAAACGGGACCGCCTGCTGGTCGATCTCGACCAACGGCGGCAGCGCCGCGCTGGCCGGCGTGAACCAGCGGCGCTCGTAAAATTCGCCATAGGTGGGCAGATAGGTTTTGGGCACGACGCCACAAATGCGTCCGCCCGCACAGAGCGCAGCGCAGTTATAGAGCCGGCCAGCCACCAGCAGCGGCAATCCGACGACGCAGCTCACGCATTCCGTCGCAGTGGCCTGGACGATGCGGCGCAATCCGTCCAGCGCGGCGTGCAGCAGATGGCCTTGATAAAACAAATCGGCGCAGGAATAAGCGGTGATGCAAAGCTCTGGAAAGATCGCCACTTGTACATCCTGCGCCGCGGCCTGCGCCAGTGCGTCGATGATTTGCTCAACATTGTAATCAACATCGGCGACGCGCAGCGCCGGCGCGATGCTTGCCACGCGCACAAATCCCAGGCGGGAGCGATCAAACAAGTTTTCTGGTGTGGGCACAGTCGTTCTTCCTTACTGAAGCGCTTGCTTGCCAAAAGCGGCCAATGCTGAGCACCCATTATAGTCGGGGCGCACAGAATTCCGCCATCCGCGCGCCACATGGTATGATCGCGAGCCAATATCTGCGTTAAATCGTCCGCTCTGGCCGCCACGCATGGCCGCAGAAAGGGAGTATTGCTTGAGTCGTTCCACGCCACGTCGCGGTGGCTTTTCACCGTTGCTAGTCGTCCTCGTGATTGCAGTGGTGCTTTGGGTGCAGTTCACGCGCTCGCAAACGGCGCCAGAAAACGCTCCCCTGTCAGACGCTACGCCTGCCGCGGAAACCACGTTCGACGTCGAGCAACCTCAAGCAACCGCAGACGCCACCGCGCGCGCGCCGCAGGACGGAGCGTCATCCGCGGCAGAACCGCCTGCACAAGTTCTCGCAACAACTGTGGAGCATACCGCGCGCGCCAACACGCCGAAGCCGCCAAAACCGACCGTCCCATCGCCGCGCGCGCCGCCCGCGCAGATCGATGGGCTGCCTGTCATCACGCTGGATGAATTGCCGCGGGAGGCGCACGAAACGCTTGACTTGATCGAGCGCGCTGGCCCGTTTCCTTTTAGCAAAGACGGCGCGACTTTTCAGAACCGCGAAGGGTTGCTGCCGCGTAAAGCCTCAGGATACTATCGCGAGTACACAGTGATCACACCGGAAGAGAATGACCGCGGCGCGCGGCGCATTGTGGCCGGCGCACGCGACGAACTGTATTACACCGACGATCATTACGCCAGCTTTGCGCGGATTTGGCTGCCATGAACGAGCTTGACCAGCGATTGGCGGGCGAGACGGCTGGCGCCATGCACCGCTGGTTGTCGCCCCAAAAGCCGCAAGCAGTGAAACGTTCTGTAGAAATGCAGGGATGGCGCTTCTTCTATCTCGACGGACGCAGGGCGCGCGACAAAGCCAGCTTTCTCCAGGCTGTGGCTGGCGCGATGGATTTTCCGGCCTATTTTGGCCACAATTGGGATGCGTTCGAGGAATCCATCAACGATCTGGCGTGGGCGCCCGCACCTGGCTATGTGCTGCTTTACGATCACGTGTGGTGGTTTGCCTGCACCCATGCCGCAGATTGGCAAGTTGCGCGTGAGATTTTACAAGCAGCGTGCGCACGCTGGGCGAGCCAGAACAGACCGTTCGTTGTCCTCCTGCGTCACACGCATGGCTGCAGTGGGGTCGCGGATCTGCTAATCGCGCCACGTCCGCACCAGCGCACGCTGCGCGCGCGTCTCCGGTGAAGGCCGGTCACTTTTCGGCAGGTCGCGACGCAGGCGTGTGATCGTCTTCAGCGCCTCCTCGCCACTCATCCCCTGGCGCACTAGATAACAACCAACC
Organism: Caldilineaceae bacterium; assembly: GCA_014879855.1. Taxonomy (GTDB): domain Bacteria; phylum Chloroflexota; class Anaerolineae; order Caldilineales; family Caldilineaceae; genus Caldilinea. The sequence continues at coordinate 4,347 of JACSRH010000315.1, forward strand.
ACCGTCCCCGTCCGGCCGATGCCGCCGAAACAGTGCACGTAGACAGTGCGCCCCGCGTGCAACGCGCCGTCGATGCGATCCAGGATATGGCGCATTTGAACAGGAGACGGGACGCCGAGGTCAGGGATGGGGTGCGAGTGCCGTGCAACGTGTAGTCCGGCCGCGGCGGCCTGTGCGTTGAGCAGCGGTGCATACGCGCGCAGGTTGTATTCGCCGGGTTCGGTCAGGTCAAGAATGAAGTCGACGCCGGCGCGCAAAAGAGCCGCCACCTGCTGGTTGGCCGCGTCCAGATCAGCGGCGCAGGGATAAGGGCCTGCCAGCAACTGTGCGGGCGGCACCCAGTAGGCGTTGGGCAGATCAAGATGGGACATTGATACTCCTTACGCGTAAAAGCCTGACCAGTTCTCAGAGCGTCTCAGGGTCGACCGGCAGTGCGACGAAGAAGGTCGTGCCCTTGCCCTGTTCGCTGGTCGCCCAGATGCGCCCGCCGTGCGCATCGACGATCACCTTGGATAAATAAAGACCCAGCCCCGCGCCGGCAGTCGAACGGCGCAACGAGCTGTCCACGCGATAGTAGCGGTCAAACACTTTGGGCAGATCCGATGCGGGAATACCGATGCCCTGGTCGGAAATATAGATGACCACAGAATTTTTAACGACAGCTTGCGGCGCGGGCGCGTCTGATGCCGGCGCGTCTGATGTCGGCGCGTCTGATGCGGGCGCGTCTGGTGCCGGCGCGCTGGCCGCGCGCTGCGCCTGACGAAACCAGCCGCCGATGGCAATCGCGCCCCCCTGTGGCGAATACTTGATGGCGTTGTTGAGCAGATTGGTAAAAACCTGGCGCAAGCGTTCTTCATCGCCCCAGACTGGCGGCAACGGGTTGTCAAACGCCACCCTGATGCGGTGAAGGTTCGCCTGCGTGCGATAGACCTCTGCCATGCGGGAAAGCAGATTCACCAGATCGACGTCGGCGAAATCGAGCCGCAGTCCTTTGGCCTGAATACGGCTGGCGTCGAGCAGGTTGTTGATCAGCGACTCCAGCCGGTCAGCCTCTTCTTCAATGATTTGCAGCCCGGCTCTGGCCGTCTCACCGTCCCATTCAGCATCAGGACGCGCCAGCGTCTGTGCATAGCCTTTGATCAGGGCGACGGGCGTCTTTAATTCGTGGCTGATGATTGAGGTGAAGGTGGATTTCATCTCCTCTTCTTCGCGGAAGCGTGTGATGTCGTGCACATTGACGATAATATTGATGAGCCGTCCATTTTCGGCATAGAGCGGGGTGAAGGTGACGGCCAATGCCAGATGTTTGTCGCCTGGCCGCACCAACTCTCCTTCACAGCGCAGGTTGTCGGTGGAGAATTGCCCCGTGTAGCTTTCATCGCGACAAAAATCGGTTCCTGTCACATTCTCCAGCGGCAGCACCGCGCTGCACGGCCGGCCCACCGCGTCTTCCAGCGCAATGCCCGCCATCGAAGCCAGCGTGTGGTTGATGGCGACGACGATGCGGTCGCGCGTCAAGATCATGATGCCGTCGGCGCTATTTTCCAGGATGGTAATCAAGCGGCTGCTTTCCGCGCGCAGGAGCGAATAGAGGCGCGCATTGCGCACGGCCACCGCGGCCTGATCGGCAAATCCTTGCAGGAATTGCCAGTCAAGTTGTGAAAAAGCATAGTCCCCGCGGAACAGGTAAATCAGCCCCAAAAAGTCGTCTTCAAAGAGCAGCGGCAGCGCCACCACCTGACCCAATGTCATGCCCAGCTCGGTTTCCACCTGATGGACGCGCCCGCTCAGGTCGATCGTCGGCGGCTGGTTGCTGCCGGCGACGGCCGCCACCGCGTCCTGGACATGGCGCACGGCCGCGGCGTCTAGCAAGGGTTCAAACGCGGCCAGAGCTTCGGTGGGAATGGCGTAGAGGGCGCGCACTTGAAAGCGAGACGCCAGCGCCGGCTCCAGCAAGGTATGCTCGGATTGCAGCAGAATCATACCCGCGGGCGCGCCGACCATCTCCGCCGCGCTGCGCAAGATCAATTCCAGCAAGCTGGGCAGTTCGAGGCGTGAGGTCATGGCGCGCGAGATGCGCAGCAGAAACTCGAGCTGGCGCAACTGATAGGCTGCAAACAGGGTGGGCACATTTGCCGACATCGCTGATCCGCCTTGCGTGTGTGGATTATGGCTGTAAGTTGTCGGAGTCGAAGCTGTCGGGCAGCAAGTCGCGCGCCGTCGTCGTACGATAGGCGCCGCTTTCATCGGCGATGTAGACCACCATTGCCGGCCCCAACTCGACCATGACCTGGCGGCACGCGCCGCAAGGCGAGCCGCCGTTGCGGGTGGCGACCGCCAGCGCGGTAAAATGCCGTTTGCCTTGCGCCACCGCCGCGGTCAACGCCACGCGTTCGGCGCAGATGGTGGCCGGGTAGGCCGCGTTTTCAACATTGCAGCCCAGGATTACGGCGCCGTCTTCAGTCAGCAGCGCGGCGCCGACCTGATAGCCGCTGTACGGCGCGTACGCGCGCGTGCGCGCCTGCAATGCCTGCTCGACCAATTCGCTGGCTGTCATGATTGATTCGCCATGCTCGATTGATTCAGCACCGACTTTTGATTGCGCACGCGATTTGGCGGCAACTTTTCTTCCACATTTTGCGGTGATGACAGGATGCGTTCGACGCGCACCTGGTTGATGCGCCGCCCGTCCACAGAAAGCACTGTAAAGCGCCAGCCGGCCAGCTCGAGCGATTCTCCCTGCTCTGGCACATGCCCCAGGTGGCTGTAAATCAGCCCGCCAACGGTGTCGGCGTCTTCTTCAGAGAGATCGATGTCAAGCAATTCCGCCAGCGAGTCGATATCCAAGCGCGAATTGAGCAGGTAGGCATGTTCGCCGGTTGGCTGAAAATAGGCTTGTTCGTGGATGTCATACTCATCCTGGATATCGCCGACGATCTCCTCTAACATGTCCTCAAAAGTCACGAGACCGGCAATGCCGCCATATTCATCGACGATGATCGCCAGGTGAGTGCGTTGCTGCTGCATCTCGCGAAAGAGGGCGCTGATCTTTTTGCTCGCCGGGATAAAGTAGGCCGGGCGCAGCAGTTCACGGATCGGCGCGTCGGTGCGATTATCCCGGAAACACTTGAGCAGATCTTTGGCATACAGCACGCCGGCGATCACATCGACATGACCTTCATAAACCGGGATGCGGCTGTGGCCAGCCTCGATAATGGTCTCGAGCGCCTCATGGAGCGTGGTGTTGACTTCAACAGCCACCATATCGATGCGGGGCACCATCACCTCGCGCGCTACGGTCTCGTTCATTTCCAGGATGCTGGCGATCATTTGCTTCTCGCTCTCCTGGATTTCGGACTCCTCATCATTGACTTGCATCAAGAAGCGCAGGCCATCCTCGGACATGAAGATCGATTCGTCGGATTCCTCTTGGTCTTCGCCGCTAAGCCGCAATCCGGCCCGGTACAGGAAGAAGGTTACGGGTGAGAAGATCATGGTGATGGCGCGCAAAAAAGGCGCCAGGGCAAAGGCGATGGCTTCGGGCGCGCGCAACACGAGTGAGCGCACGGCAATCTGCGCCGCTGCCAAAATCAGCCAAGTCGCCAGGATGCCCCCCACCATGCCCAACGCGCCGCTGTGGGTGAGCAGCATAAAACCCGCGGCAACCCCAGCAGCGACCACGCCCAATGTTTTGATCAGCATAACAGTCAGCCAAAACTGGACAGGATCGCTCAACTGTTCATTGAGGAGGGCAGCACGACGGTCGCCCTCCTCACTACGTCTGCGCACTTCGCTGCGGTTGACCGCCGAGAGCGCAATTTCGGCGGCGGCAGCCAGCCCAATCAAGAGCAGCGCCGCCGCCAACACTATCCACGAAATCATGTCAGATTCCACGACTTTCTCCCACTGAGGCTGGATCGCTTGGGGATCCAGACCGTATGCGCGCCGGCACTCCATACGCAGTTGCGTTGTCCGGTACATCATGCGTTACAACCGCGCCGGCTCCGGTGTGCGCACCTTCACCGATGGCGACCGGCGCCACCAGCATTGTGTCGCTGCCGATAAAGGCATTGTCGCCGATCACGGTTTTCGATTTGTGAACGCCATCATAATTGCAGGTGATCGTGCCGGCGCCGATATTGACGTTGGCGCCTACCTGCGCATTGCCGATGTAGCTGAAATGCCCCATCTTGGCGCCGGGGCCAAGAAAGCTGTCCTTGACTTCGCCAAAGTTGCCCATGTGCACGCCTTCACCAAGATGGGCGCCTTTGCGGAGACGGCCAAACGGCCCGATCTCGGCGCCCGCGTCCATACGCGCCTGTTCAAGCACGGAGTAGACGGCTCGGCAACGATCGGCAAGCACGGCATCGATGAGCTGACTGTAGGGGCCGATCGTGCAGTGCTGGCCGATGACAGTGGCGCCGCGCAGGACACACCCGGGCCAGATCGTTGTATCTGCACCGATCTCCACGGTGTCTTCGATATAGCTCGTCTGCGGGTCGACAATCGTCACACCGGCCAACATGTGGCGCTCCGCCACGCGCCGGCGCAGGATCGCCTCCGCTTCCGCCAGATGGATCCGGTTGTTGATGCCATAGACATCGTCAATTGGAGCAGACGCTGTCACCACGCGGCGGCCTTGCGTCACTGCCATCGCGACCAGGTCGGTCAGATAATATTCACCCTTTGCGCTTTTCGAGACAGCGGGAAGGTGCTGGCGCAGCCAGGCAGCGTTGAAACAGTAGATGCCAGGATTCAACTCACGGATCAAAAGTTGCTCGGGCGTGCAATCACTTTCCTCGACAATCGCGGCGACATTGCCGTCGGCGCCGCGGGCAATGCGTCCAAAACCTTGCGGATTATCGCGCGTGATGGTGAGCATCGCAATCGCCAGCGTCGGATCAGCCTGCTGTGTACGATAGAGATCAACCAGCTTGTTGAGCGTGGCGCACGTCAACAACGGCATATCCGCATAGGTGACGAGCACAGTGTCAACGGCGCTATCGATCTGCGGCAACGCCTGTAAGACAGCGTGGCCCGTACCCAGTAACTCCTGCTGTTCAGCAAAATCGGCGCGGCCTCCTAGAGAGGCGCGCACCATTTCCTGGCCATGGCCTACGACCACCACTGGCGGCACAGCGGCCAATGATTCGACCGCACGCAGCGCCCAGTCGACCAAGGGGCGGCCCAGAAGAGGGTGCATTACTTTGGGCAGGTCGGACTTCATACGCGTGCCATAGCCGGCTGCTAGAATCACGGCAGATATTTTCATCTGACATCCTGAATTCGTTGTGACGAGAAGACCACGCGCCAAAATCGCGCCCGCAAAGTGCAAGGCGCGTCCATAAATTCCACCTGCAAACTTAGTGAATGTAAGCGGGGTGTCGTATGCGTGCTGGGCTGTATAGTTGATTCCGTCCACGTGCTTACAATACGATGCCGTGGAGCCGGAGGGGTACGTGGTGGTTCTTCGTCCATTGATCTGTTTGGCAGTTCAACCTCTCAACCTAGAATGCGATTGTAGCACAAGGCAAGCATATCCGATAACGGAAAGCCAGAGAAGTTGAAAAAATACAATTTGACATGCAGATTGCAGATAACCGGCAAAAGAGGATGAGACTAAGAGGAAAAGAAATGCAGGGGTAAATCTAAATAGCAAAGAGCAGAAAGACAGAGCATGTTGGCGATGGCCTACTCTCGCGTGAGCCGGAGCTCAGACTACC
>JACSRH010000001.1 GCA_014879855.1 Caldilineaceae bacterium
TGTCAGGGCTGGGACTCATGTGAAACGCCCGGCGGCCAGCGTCGTATGACGACGTTGGCAATCACGCTCGCCAGCGCGGCGCTCAAGAACCTCTCGCCGTCGAACACGGGGATGACTACGCTAACCAGGGGGTGATCATGGTTCATCGCGCCGCCTGTGCAGAGATTCTCGGACAATGTGCAGTAACTGCTGCGGGGTGGTTGCATTTGCCGAGTGGGATAGATTCGCAGAATGGAAGCGTCGGCGCAGCAGTGCTCCCGGCGTGACGGCGAAGATCATGCCTCTGTCTCGGGCGCGTGTGAACCACTCGGTGTCTTCGCCTGCGCGATATGCCGGATCAAGCGCGCCGACGCGGACCAGCGCCGATCGCCGGATAAGTAGGGTGCAGAAACTATACATAATCGGAAGCTGATCAAACAGGGCGCGGTTGCGGCTGGCCGGAAAGTGGCAGCCTGGCTCCACGAAGCTCTCCACATGACAGACAACGCCATCAGCAGTCGGGTCTTGGGTCAAGTGCATGACTTGGCGCTCCAGCTTGTCTGGCAGCCACAGGTCGTCTGCGTCCAGAAAGGCAAGCAGTTCTCCAGATGTCAGCGCGATTCCTCGATTGCGCGCAACCGCCGGCCCTTGGTTGCTCTGCCGCACCAGGATCAATTCAGTGGTGGACGGAAGGGATATCTCGGCTGCGATAGCTGCGCTGTTATCCGTCGAGCCATCATCCACCACAATAATCTCATCTGGCGGCAGAGTCTGATCCAGAACACTTTGGATTGCTTGAGCCAGAAAGCGTTCACCGTTGTAGACCGGAATAATCACCGACATGCTTTCACTCATGCGTTGCTCTCATACTCCTGCCATTTCCTTTGCACAGTTATTGGGGTGCGAAGAATGAAATCATTGACTTTGTGCGGTGAACAGGGTCATAGAGCCGCTATGTCTCCTGACCTGCGGCGAGCCATCGATTGCCGCAGCGTTTGCATGTAACTTCGCCGCTGTTCATCTGGCGTCCGTCGCCCCAGATTATTGGCGTGAATACGCCGCTCGGCCACAACATCGGGCAGCATGAGGTACTTTAGCCCAGCTTCCATGGCCCGCAAATACCAATCCATAAAACTATGCGTATGGAGATCATCTGAAAAGATGCCAACGCGATCAAATGCAGAGCGGCGCACCAACAAGGCATAACGGCTAAGTCCAGGCTGGGACTCACTACTCAATTCAATTTCACCGCCGCCATCAACTTCACGAAACTGCCGCACATGTCCAAAAACCATATCCACTGTTGGATCTGCGGTCAGGACGTTCACCTGGTTCGCCAATTTGTCGGGCAGCCAGCGATCGTCGGCGTCAAGAAACGCGAGAAAATCGCCGTTGGCATGGTTGATCGCCAGGTTGAGCGCCGCGCCAATGCCGCAGTGGGGCTGCCGCACAACAAGAACTCTCTCAAATCGGCCGGCAACCGTGGCGCTGCCATCGGTCGAGCCATCGTCCACCACGATGATCTCGTCCGGCGGCAGGGTTTGCGCCAGCACACTGCCGATGGCCTCGGCCAGGAAGCGTTCGCCGTTGTGGACAGGGATAATGGCGGTGATGGTAACTGAGTGAGGCATAC
>JACSRH010000317.1 GCA_014879855.1 Caldilineaceae bacterium
TCATTGATCGTGGACGATGCAACGAGTCTCGATCTGTACTGGATCTTTGGCCCCCGCCTGGCCGAGATCCTGCCGCGCTATACCGCTATCACCGGCGCGCCGGCGCTGCCGCCAAAGTGGAGCTTTGGGCTGTGGATGGGACGCATCAGCTACAATCGCCAGGAGCAGGTCGAGCAGGTGGCCGCGGACCTGCGCAGCCATCGCATCCCGTGCGATGTCATTCACATCGACACCGACTGGTACGAACGCGACTGGGAGTGCGATCTGGAGTTTGGTCGCAGCAAGTTCCCCGATCCGGCCGGGATGCTGGCGCGTCTGCGCGCACAGGGGTTTCGCGTCAGCCTCTGGCAGTGGCCGAACCTGATCGTGGGGACGCAGATGTTCCAGGAGGGGCGCGAGCGGGGCTATCTGGCCCGGCGCAGCAACGGCCATCCTTATCTCTTTCCCGGCTTTGCCGGCGACGCCGGTTTTATCGACTACAGCAATCCCGCGGCTGTGGCCTGGGTGCAGGAAAAGTTTCGCGCCCTGTTCGAGCAAGGCGTGGCCGCGATCAAGGTCGACTTTGGCGAGGGCGCCGCGCCCGTCGCGCACTATGCGGGTGCGCCCGGCGCGGCGATGCACAACCTCTACGCGTTGCTCTACAATCAGGCGCTCTTTGCCGTGACCGAAGCCTTCCACGGGACGGGCAGGGCTGTCATCTGGGCGCGGGCCGCGTGGGCCGGCTCGCAGCGTTACCCGCTGCACTGGTCCGGCGATGGATTGGCGCGCTTTGAAGATCTGGCATGTGTCGTGCGCGCCGCACTCAGCTTTGGGCTGAGCGGCTTTCCCTTCTACAGCCACGACATCGGCGGCTTTAGCGGGCTGCCAACGCCCGAGCTGTATGTGCGGTGGGCGCAGTTGGGCTTCTTCTCCTCGCATGCACGTTGTCACGGCGCACCGCCGCGCGAACCCTGGGCCTATGGCGAAGTGGCCGAAGCGATCTTTCGCCAGTACGCCGAGCTGCGCTACCGGCTGCTGCCTTACATCTATTCGGAAGCGGTGCATTGCAGCCAGCAGAGCGAACCCTTCCTGCGACCGCTGGTGCTTGATTGGCAGGACGATCCAACCACCCTGACGCTCGACGACCAATATCTCTTTGGGCGCTCGCTGCTGGTCGCGCCGATCCTGGACGAGCGCAATCGGCGCCGCGTCTATCTGCCGGCTGGCAGGTGGGTGGCATACTGGACGAAAGAGGTGCTGGCCGGCGGCCGCTGGATCGAGGTGGATGCGCCGCTCGACGTGCTGCCGATCTATGTCAAAGCTGGCGCGCTGCTCCCGTACGGCCCGCTCATGCAGCACACCGACGAGCACCCGCTCGATCCGCTGACGCTTGAGCTGTACCTGCCCGACTCAGCAGGTGAGTACACGATCTACGAGGAAACGCACGCGCCGCTGACGGTGCGTTATCGCCGCCATGCCAATCGCCTGACGCTGGAGGTCGGCGCGGCGCGCGGCGCGGTGGAAGTGGTCATTTGGGGGGTGCATGTCCAACTGGCGCGCTGTGCCGGCAAACGGCTGCCAGTGACGCAGGATGAACAGGGAGGCAGCCATGTTCGCTTTGAGGGCCGCAGCGCCCAATCAATTGAATTCTTTGTGGAGGAGAGCCTGTGACGACCTGGGCAGGAAGCCGCACGAGCGTTGAATTTGGCCCCGGCCAGCCCCTTTTGCTGATCAACGACCAGTTGCGCGTCTACGATCAACAGCCGCATGTGCTGCAAGCGCTGCATGATGGAGATGCCAGCGCACTCGTCGAACTGGCGGTTGAAGGCGCGGCGCTGGGCTGTCAGGGCGTTGACCTGCTGCTCGATCATCCCGATCTCGACGAGACGGCAACGCTGCCGCTTGTCCTGCGCGCGGTGGATGACGCGCTGGGCTGCCCCATCGCGCTCGACACGCGCAACCGGAACGCCATCGAGCGTGCGTTGGAAGGCTACACCGGCAAACCCATGCTCAACTCCATCGTCTATGAGCGCCCTGTGCTCGACGATCTGCTCCCGCTGGCGCGCCAATATAACATGGTCGTCATCGCGATGCTGGTGGACGACGTGCGCATTCCCGAACGCTGGCAGGATCGACTGGCGATTGCCCGGCAGATCCTGGCCGTGACCGACGATGCCGGCATCGCGCGCGACGACATCGTCTTCGACTGCGTCTGCATGGCGACTGCGGCGATGCCGAACAGCATGCAGGTGACGCTGGACACGCTCAAGGCCGTGCATGAGGAGCTGGGCATGAGCACGCTCCTGGGCATCGGCAATGCCGGCTTTGGCATGCCCGACCAGACGCGGCTCGACCTGCTCTACCTGGCGATTGCCGCTTCCTGGGGGCTGGACGCTGCCCTGGTCGATTATCATACCGAGCACCTGGCGCTCTACACCCACGGCGTCGATTTTCTCACCGGGCGCGACCCCTTTGGGCAGGCGTATCTTGCCTTTATGCGCAAGCAGGGCAGCGTACGTTCGCGACGGATGCGACACAAACCGGCTGGTTCTTGATTCTCCACAGCACATTTTTGCCAGGTTCCGTGCGCCGTCGCGCCAACAGTGTCCATTTTTTCACCTCTTTGGGCCTGTTTACATGGATTCATCCAGTGTATACCTATTTGCAACACCTGATCGACTCCTTTGCGGCGATCAGGTAGAACCTTTGCCGTAGTTGATTTGTGCTGTCAATAAGGAGAAGACACCATGCCCAAGAAGCCCTTTCAAGGGACGATCAAGCTTGATGTGCGCGACTCTGTTGCGGACTGGGAGCCGTATATTCCTACCAAGGCGCCCGATGACGCGCCCAACATTCTCTTCGTGCTCTACGACGACACGGGCCAGGCGGCCTGGTCCCCCTTTGGCGGCGCCATTGAGATGCCCACGCTGCAGCGGCTGGCCGATAACGGGCTGTTGTATTCGCAGTGGCACACCACCGCGCTCTGCTCGCCCACCCGCTCCACGCTGCTGACGGGGCGCAACCATCACCTGAACGGCTTTGCGGCCATTACCGAGACAGCCAACGGCTTTCCCGGCGCGCACGGCCGCCTGCCTGAAGAGTGCGCCACCATCGGCCAGATTCTGCAGGACAACGGCTGGAGCACCTTCTGGGTAGGCAAGAACCACAACGTGGCCGAGCAGGATGTTGCGCCCGGCGCCAGCCGCAAGCAGTGGCCGCTGCAGAAGGGCTTTGACCGCTTCTACGGCTTCCTGGGCGGCGAGACCAGCCAATGGTACCCAGACCTGGTGGAGGATAACCACTTCATCGACCAGCCCTACGGGCCGGAAGAGGGCTATCACCTCTCCAAGGATATGGCGGACAAGGCGATCGAGATGATCCGCAATCAGAAGGCCAGCCATCCCTCTCGCCCCTGGTACATGTGGTTCTGCCCCGGCGCCAACCATGCGCCGCACCAGGTCTTCCAGGAATATGTGGACAAGTACCGCGGCAAATTCGACGACGGCTACGAAGCCTATCGGGAGTGGGTGCTGCCGCGCATGATTGAGCGCGGTGTGCTGCCCGAAGGCACCCAACTGACGCCGTTGAACCCCCTGCCGGAGGATGTGGCCAACCCGGCGGATTGGGTGCGCCCGTGGGATTCGCTCAGCGACGATGAGAAAAAACTCTTTGCGCGGCTGGCCGAAGTCTTCGCCGCCTTCTCCGAATACACCGATCTCCAGATTGGGCGCATCATCGATTATCTGGAAGAGACCGGCCAGCTTGAAAACACGATCGTCATCTATGCCGCGGACAACGGCACGTCGGGCGAGGGCAGCCCCAACGGCTCCGTCAACGAGAACAAGTTCTTCAACAGCTACCCTGACAGCATGGAAGAGAACATGCAGTACATCGACGTGCTGGGCAGCCCGGACACCTACGAGCATATCCCGACCGGCTGGGCCGCGGCCTTCTCCACGCCCTTCAAAATGTTCAAGCGCTATTCCGAATACGCCGGCGGCACCTGCGATCCGCTGGTGATCTGCTGGCCGAAGGGGATTCAGGCGCGCGGTGAGGTGCGCAATCAGTACCACCACTCCACCGACATCGTGCCGACGCTGCTCGACATCTGCGGGCTGGAGATGCCGGCGGTCTACCGCGGGGTCGAACAGTACCCGATGTCCGGCGTCTCCATGCGCTACACCTTCGACGCCGCCCCCGACGCGCCCACGCAGAAGAAGCGCCAGTATTATTCTATGCTGGGCACGCGCGCCATCTGGGAGGATGGCTGGAAGGCGGTAGCCATGCACGCGCCGCTGACCGGTAAGGGCCACTTTGATCAGGACGAGTGGCAGCTCTTCCACGTGGACGAGGATCGCGCCGAGGCGCACGATGTCGCGGCCGCGCACCCAGAGAAGCTCAAGCATCTCATCGACGTCTGGTTTGAAGAGGCGGAGAAAAATCTGGTGCTGCCGCTGGAAGATCGCAGCGCACGCGAGATCATCTCCGGCGTCGAGCGGCCGACGGACGAGCCGCCACGCAACCGCTACCTCTACTATCCAGATACCGCGCCCGTGCCTGAAGGCGTGGCCGTCAACACGCGCGGTCGCTCCTACAAAATGCTGGCAAACGTGGAGATCACCGATCCTGACTGCACCGGCGTGATCTTTGCGCACGGCTCGCGCTTCGGCGGCCATGCACTCTTCATCAAGAACCGCCGGCTCTACTACGTTTACAATTTCCTGGGCATCCGGCCAGAGCAGCAGTTTGTTTCTTCGCGCGAGCTGGCGCCCGGCAAGTACACGCTGGGCATGGAATTCATCCGCGAGCGCGAAGGCGAGTACCACGAGTCGTTTGGACGCATGAAGCTCTACATCGACGAAGCGGTCGTGGCGGAGGGCGAGATGCGGACGCAGCCCGGCAAGTTCACGCTCTCCGGCGATGGGCTGTGCGTGGGCCGCGACAGCGGCGACGCGGTGAGCCAGGAGTACCAGTCTCCCGGCAAGTTTACCGGCGGCAAGATCGACTTTGTCGCCGTCACCGTCGAAGAGGCGCAGTATATGGACCTGGAGAAACTGGCTGCCGCCGCACTGGCAGTGGATTAGATCGATCGCCGAGGCCCGGTGGTCACGCACGCACAGCGACTGCCGGGCCTCATCCCCCCTTCTCACCTCTCAAACTCAGTACTTCACGAAACTCACACAAAGCCACAGAGATCACAAAGAATACCATCTCCAACTTTGTGCCTCTGCGTCTCCGTGTGAGGCAGAATCGTGAAGTACTGAAACTGCTATAGATAGTCAGATAAATATTCGTAAGGACATGGCCTTGCGCCTGCCCTGGGCAACCGCAAGGGTGCGCCCCTACCACGACTCGGATTCGTGGAAGCAACGGATGGGATCCGCCGCTGCGCCAGTCAATCCCGCCCTACGCCGGGGGTAAAATCCGCTGTTTCCACGAATCGGTTGTAGTGTTCGCCCCAACCGTGAAGTAGACCCTGCGAAAATGTGAAAATTTGGTGATTGACAGAGGGGACAAAGCGCGCTATAGTGTGATTACATTTGATTAGTTCATGCTCACTATTGACGTTTTCTCCTGCGTATCCTGGATCGCCTGATGCACGACCTGATTGCCGAACCGGCGCCCGAGCGCCAGCGGCTGCTGCTGGAATGGATCGAACAGCGCCAGCGCGTCACCGTGCCGGAGATTACCGAGCGCTTTGCGGTCAGCCCCGCGACCGCGCGACGCGACTTGGAGATGCTGGCCAGCGAAGGCAAGGTGCAGCGCGTGCACGGTGGCGCCATCGCTATACGCCGTGCGCCGCCGGAGCCGCCGGTCTTGCAGCGTTCGTTGCAGCAGGCGGAGGAGAAACAGCGCATTGCCGCGCTTGCCGCTGATCTGGTCGCCGACGGCGAAACGATTTTTCTGAGCAGCGGCACCACAGTGATGGAGGTGGCCTATCTGCTGCGCCAGCGCCAGAATCTGACTGTCTTCACCAACTCGCTGCTGGTCATCAGTGCGCTGGCCGATGCGCCCGGCGTCGAGGTGATCGTGCTGGGCGGCGTGGTGCGCGCCAGCGAAAGCTCGCTGGTCGGGGTGCTGACGCTGCGTGCGCTGGCCGAGCTGCGCGCGGTCAAGGTGATCTTCGGCATCCGCGCCATTGATCTGGAGCAGGGGCTGACCAACAACTCGCTCGAAGAGAGCCTGATCGACCGCGAAATTCTGCGTCTCGGCAGCGAAATCATTATCGTTGCCGACCATACCAAATTTGGCCGCGTTTCGACTGTCTTTATCAGCGGGCTGGAGATCATCGACACATTGGTGACCGACGCCGGTGCACCGCCGGAAATGGTGCAGACGCTGCGCAACCAGGGCATTGACGTGCGCATCGCCTGAGACAGATCACCTGCTGCCGTTGATGCAGACACTGCGTTTCTCCAAGAAACTCGGTGTCTATAAGAGGCACGCCGGCCACCTTCCAGGAAGCTCCAAAGCTTCCTGGAAGGTGGTGGATTCACATCATATTCTTCTTGTCGCCGTTATCCACACGCTGAGTTTCTACAAGAAACCCAGCGTGTCGCCAACACATGAACAAAGGTTACAAAATGAACACATCACAGCAACAGGCCGGCTATCACACACGCCAGGAGATCTTTTCGCAGCCGGAAGCTTGGCAGGGCGTGCTCGATGTCTGTGACGCCAGCCGCGCCGAACTCGATGCTCTGCTCGCGCAAGGGCCGTTCGACCAGGTGATCTTCATCGGCTGCGGCTCCACCTACTACCTCTCGATGGCCGCGGCGGCTGTCTTGCAGCGCGTGACCGGCGTGGCCGCGCTGGGATTGCCCGCGTCGGAGGTGTGGCTCAATCCCACGGCGCTGCCGCCGGCATCACGCACGCTGCTGGTCGCGGTCAGCCGCTCCGGCGAGACGACGGAGACGCTGCGCGCCTGCGAGACTTTTCGGCAGAGTGGCCGCGGCGCGATCCTCACGCTGAGCTGCTTCCCAGAGCGACCGCTGACCACGGTTGGCGATCTCAACCTCGTCTTCCCGTCGATCCGCGAGGAGAGCGTGGCGCAGACGCGCGCCTTCTCCGGCCTCTACCTGGCGACGCTGGCCCTGGCTGCGCACTGGCAGGAGGACGCGGATCTGCTGGCCGAGCTGCGGCAGTTGCCCGCTGTGCTGGCCCCGCTGCTCGAGCGCTACGCCGCGCCGCTGGAGAAGCTGGGCAGGGATCTGAGCATTGACCGCTTTTACTTTCTGGGATCAAGCATCCGTTACGGTCTGGCCTGCGAGTTGAGCCTGAAGATGAAGGAGATGACGCTGAGCCACAGCGAGCCCTTCCACTTTATGGAGTTTCGCCACGGGCCAAAATCGATGATCACGCCGGATGCGCTGGTCGTGGGGCTGCTTTCCGACGAGCGCCGCGCCGATGACCGCGCGGTGGTCGAAGATATGCGCAAGCTCGGTGCGCGCACGCTGACGATTGGCAGCGCGGACGCCGATGTGTCGCTTGGCAATGAGTTAGGCGAAGTGGCGCGCAGCGTGCTCTATCTCCCCTTCGGCCAGCTCGTCGCATTGAGCCGCTCGCTCGCCAAGGGGCTGAACCCCGATCATCCCGAGAATCTGGATGCGGTGGTTGTGCTGGAGTAGCGTTCGTCTTGCTCTTTGCGGCCCCGACCGCACGGTGCGTTTTACTGTCGGTTCAATTTCAACCAGGAATGGAGAGAGAATCATGCAACGAAAGAGCTTTGTCCTTCTCGTCATCGTGGCGCTGCTGGCGGCGGCCTGCGGCGGCGCTGCGCCGGCCGCCGCCCCCGCGGGCGATCAGCCGGTTGCCAGCGGCGACAAGATCATGCTGCGCGTCTGGTCGCACCAGAACCCGTCGTTCATCCAGGCCAATGAAGCGGTCATTGCCAGGTTCATGGAAGCAAACCCCAACATTGAGGTCACCTAC
Organism: Caldilineaceae bacterium; assembly: GCA_014879855.1. GTDB lineage: Bacteria > Chloroflexota > Anaerolineae > Caldilineales > Caldilineaceae > Caldilinea. The sequence goes on from JACSRH010000317.1 coordinate 7,912, forward strand.
GAACAGTTCGAGTACTCCCAGTTCCTCCAGGCGCTGCAAACTTCCATGCAGGCCGGCACTGAGGCGGATGTGCTTGAGATGTTCGGCTCGTGGGTCTGTCCGTATGCAATCGGTGGTCGTCTGGCCGAAGTGCCGGTCGATGTCATGAGCTACAGCGAGGCGCAGGAGCGTTTCTTTGCGGCGCCGCTTGACGGCTACTACTGCGACGGCAAACTCTACGGTCTGCCCAATGAGTTCAACCTCGAGGTGGGCGGCGCGCTGGTCAACCCCGCACTCTTTGAAGGCAAGGATGTGCCCTACCCGCCGGTGTGGGATACGATGGACACGCTGCGCGAACAGGCGTCCAAGCTGAGTGAGTTTGACGGCGACACCATGGTGCGCGCCGGCTACCACTTTGTCGGCGGCGACGGCCTGCCCTTCCTGCTGCTCGAAGGCATTCTGGAGCAGGGCGGCGACTACTTCGCCGAAGATGGCGTACACTTCAACTTCGACACGCCGGAAGCGATCGCCACGATCCAACTGCTGACCGACATGGTGCAGAAGGACAAGCTGGTCGACCCGGTGCTCTTCAACAATGCCGCGAATCAGCCCTACGAAGGCTTCTTCGCCGGCGTCACCGCGTCGAGCTTTATCGGCTCGTGGGCGGCCGGCGCCGGGCTGGTCGATTATCCAGACTTCGAATTCGACTATGTCAACACGCCCGTGCTCTTCGGCGCGGAGCGCAAGTTTGCCGCCGACGCCGGCTGGGGCAAGGTGGTGTCAGCCAACAGCGCCAATCAGGCAGCCGCGTGGAAGCTGGTTGAATTCATGGCGGCCGAGCAGGAGAACGCGCTGCTCTTCAACACCACGACCGGCACCATTCCTGCGCTGAAGACACTGGTGGAGAATCCGCAACCGCTGCTGGCGCAGGCGCCTTGGATCGAACCGACGCTTGCGCTGCTGCCTTACGGCCAGTATGTTGGCAACCTGAGCGATCGCGACAAGCTCTTCTACACGATTATCTACGAGACGATCCTGCAGTCGCTGCAAGGCAGCATCACGCCAGAGCAGGCCGCGCAGACGATCCACACACAGGCCAATGAAATGGTCGACGCCGCGCAGTAGAGGAAATTTTCAACGCAGAGAGACGCAAAGACGCGGCGACCAGCGCAGAGAATTGAGCGGCGTAGATTCCGTAGCCTCTCCTCTCTCTTCACTGCAAGTCTCTGATCTTTGCGTCTCCGCGCCTTTGCGTTACAGTGTTTGCTTCTCCAGCAAGGAACACCCAGGATGACACGAGCCGCCATTGCCAACACCCCACCCGCGCCGGCGCGCAAGCAACGAACGGGTTTGCAGCCAGGCCAGCGCGCCTTTGTCTGGGGCGCGCTGATCCCGATCTTTCTCTATCTCTCGATCTTTGCCCTCTTCCCCATGATTTGGGTTGTGGTGTTGAGTTTCTTTGAGTACTCGCCCGTGCGCGCCGGCAGCGGGCTGCTGGGCCTGGGCGGGCGCAATCCCTTCGTCGGGCTGGAGAACTTCATCGCCATGTTTGGCAGCACGCAGACCGCACAGCTCTTCCGCATCGCGGTCAGGAACACAGTGACCTTCGCCTTCCTGGTCATGATCGCCAACCTGGCGATCACCCTGCCGCTGGCGGTGCTGGTGGAGAGCGTCCACGGCCGCATCAAGGGTCTCTTCCGCGCCATTTACTTTTTGCCCACGGTCTCCTCGGCGGTGGCAGTGGCGATCATGTGGGGCTTTGTTTTTCACCCGCAGCAGGGGCTACTCAACAACTTCATCAGGCTGATCGGGCTGACGCCGCCGCGATCCTGGCTCACCGACCCCAGCGCCGTCTACTTTGGCGTGCCGCTGGCTCTGATCGCCGTGATCATTGCCTATGTCTGGCAGGATTTTGGCTACAACCTCGTGATCTTCATTGCCGCGCTGCAGGGCATCCCGCACGACATCCGCGACGCGGCGCAGATCGACGGCGCCTCCGGCTGGCAGGAGTTCTGGCGCATCACGCTGCCGCTGCTCCAGCCGACGCTGCTGCTCGTC
>JACSRH010000329.1 GCA_014879855.1 Caldilineaceae bacterium
GGCTGGTGGGCAAGTACTACATCGAGCGGCTGGCGCGGCTGCCGGTGGAGGTGGACTACGCCAGCGAGTTCCGCTATCGGCAGCCGCTGGTCGCGCCCGACCACCTGGTGCTGGCGATCACGCAGAGCGGCGAAACGGTCGATACGCTGGCCGCGCTGGAGGAGGCGCGCACGCACGGCGCGTTCACCGCGGCCATCGTCAACGCCATCGGCAGCCAAGCCGTGCGCGTCACCGACGGCCACATCTACATGCAGGCCGGCCCGGAGATCGGCGTGGCGAGCACCAAAGCCTTCACCGCGTCGGTGACCGACCTGCTGCTGCTGGCGTTTTATCTGGCGGAGCAGCGCGGCGTGCTGGCGACGCCGCAGCGGGCGGAGATGCTCTGTGCGCTGTCCACCCTGCCTGGTCTGGCCGGCGAGCTGCTGGAGGAGGCGCAACACAGCGGTTATTACGAGGAATTAGCCGAGCATTATCACGGCTTCTACAACTTTCTCTATCTCGGCCGCGGCATCCACTACCCGATTGCGCGCGAGGGTGCGCTCAAGCTCAAGGAGATCAGCTACATCCACGCCGAGGGCTACCCCGCGGGCGAGATGAAGCACGGCCCAATCGCGCTGATCGACGCCAACCTGCCCACCGTGGTGGTGGCGCCGCGCGATAGCGTCTACGACAAGATGATCAGCCAGGTGGAGCAAGTCAAGGCGCGCGGCGGGCCGGTGCTGGCCGTCGCCCACGCCAATGATGCGGTGATGCACGCCAAGGCCGATCACGTGCTGCCGATTCCAGAGGCCGACGAACTGCTCATGCCGATCCTGGCGGTGATGCCGCTGCAGATCTTCGCCTACGAGATGGCCGTGCGCCGCGGCGCGGATGTGGATCAGCCGCGCAATTTGGCGAAGAGCGTGACGGTGGAGTAGGAGAACAGCAAAACCACAAAGGCGCCGGAGCACAAAAAAGTTCTTTTTTGTGCTCCGGCGCCTTTGTGGTGAAAGAAGCTTATAGGGAGTCCTAGTCAGAGTTGCCAGGCTGCGGCAACCGAATTTTGGTAAAAACCATCGTGTTGCGCAGCTCCAGTGTGAGGTGGTGGCGCGCCTCGTTGCGCAGGATGCCTTCGAGGTCGAAGCCGGCGCGTCGCGCCACTGCCGCGCTGCGCTCATTGCGCTCGTCACAGCGAATCTCGACGCGGTGCGCGCCGATCACGTCAAAGGCAAAGCGGGTGATGGCACTCACGGCCTCGGTGATGTAGCCCTGCCCGGCCAGCGACGTGCGCACCCAGTAACCGATCTCCACCGCCGGCACTGCCCAGTTCAGGCGATGCAGGCCGCTGCCGCCCACAAATTCGCCTGTGTCCTTGCGCCACAACGCGAGCATGAAATCCTCGCGCGCCAGCCATTTGGCCGCGGCGCGACGCACAACCTCTTCGCTGTCGGCCATGCTCGGCGCATCGACGGCCCACGGCATCCACGGGCGGAGTTCAGCCAGCGACTCGACGACGCCGGCGTTAAGGGCTGCGCCGTCGCCCGGGCGCGGCGCGCGCAAAATGAGCCGGGTGCTCTCAAAGGAATCGGGAATATCGAGGAGAATCGGGCGCTGCGTCATGGTCAGAGTTTTGCGCGCTTGAGGTAGGCTTCTTTTTGGTTGTGGCGGCGGTCACTGATGCTGACAAGCTCCCACCCTTCTTTCCCAGCGTTTTCGAGATAGGCGAGCAAAGTGGGGCTGCTTTTCCAGTTGCCCAGCTCGCGGCCGTCGACAAAGCGCACACGCCAGCCGCGGTAGTCGCGGAAAACCACTTCCCGATATTCCCACTCCACCGGCTTGAGAATGACTGGCAGAGACGGCATGGGGACGCTTTCTTCCACGGGCGCGACCTGAGCCTTGGGACGCGATGTCCGGCTGCGCGGCGCCGCTGGCTGGAACGCGGGAATCTCTACGATGGTTTCATCTAGGCCAACATCACTAAAAATGTCGTCTAAAATATCAAGCGTCGGTTTATCGCTGCTCATCGCTCAGAATCCTTTCCGCCAACAGGCGATAGTCCTCGGCGCCGGTGGAGTGCGCCGCATACTCAAAAATGGTCTGCCCGTAGCCAGGGGCTTCGGAAAGTCGCACATTATATCGGATCGGGCTGCAAAGCTCGGCAGGGTAATTGGCTTTGAGCTGCTGCAAAATATTGTCCGACTTGCGCACGCGGCGGTCAAGGAAAGTTGGCAGCACATAACGTAAATGCAGGCGTTCATGGTAGCGGCGGATTGCGCCCAGGCTGCGCACGAACTCCTGCAAGCCTTGCAGCGCCAGCATCTCCAGCGCCACTGGCGTCAGCACCTCGTCCGCGAAGAAGAGCGCGTTCACCGTCAACACATCCCAGCCAGGCGCGGTGTCCACAATTACATACGCGTAGTCGCCGTCCAGTGCGGCGAGCGCTTCGCTCAGCGTCTGTTCGCCGCCAAACTCCTTGCGGTCGATGGCGCGTTTGAGACCGGCCAGCCCACGTCCACCCGCAAGCAGGTTCAAGCCCGGGCGCGCCTCGCTCACGGCATCGGCCAATGCTACGTCACCATTAATGACGTCGGCAATGCTGTGCGCCGGCGTCACGTTGAGCATCCTGGCGGTCTGCCCTTGTGTGTCCATATCGATCAGCAGCACACGCCGCTGCCGCTCAGCCAGAGCGCTGGCGAGGTTGACGGCGGTCGTACTTTTGCCTACTCCGCCCTTTGACAGGGCAATTGCCAGTTTGCGCATCGCTCACTCCTCCTGATGATTGTACAACGGAATGAGTGCGTCAGGGAATTGTGGTCTGGCGCGTGGTCTAAATCTCCCGATTCTGCAACTTCTTCTCCGGTCGGAGGAATAGCAGGTTTGGCGACGACGCCTGCTGTGCGCTAGTATGTTGCCCTGACATGATGTCGAATGCTCAGCCAGAGGAACAAAATTCCTCATGAATATCGTTGTCGAAGGATGCATGGACACAGTCAAACCAACAAGCAAGGTGGTCAAGATGTCACATAACGCGCGACTGTGGCTTGTAGTTTTGGCAGGCGCATGGTTGTTGGCGGCGTGTGGCGGTGGTGAAGCAGAGCCAACGCGCACGCCGATCCCAACGTGGACGCCGACGCCGGTAGGTGCGGCGCCAGCCGAAGCTGTCCAGGCCGACGCGCCGCCGCCAGTTGTGCAGGCAGGGCCGGCGCAGCCTGGCGAGCAGGCCGCGGATCCAACTCAGATTGCCGCGGCGATTGCTACGGACACGCCGACGCCGACGCCCATCCCGACGGACACCGCAACGCCTGAACCAACGGCAACACCCACGGAAACGCCGACGGCCACGCCATCCCCGCCGCCGACCGCTACGCCCGCGCCGACCGACACCCCGACGCCAGAGCCGTCACCCACGCCGACGCCGGAGCCGGCCTACCCATTTGCGTTGGAGGAAACAGTCAAGTTTCCGACAGAGTCGCTGGCGCCCAATGTCGTCCGTATCTTTGCCTATGTCTATTCGCCGGCTGAGTTCGGATTGGGTGACTATTCACTGCGCGTCGAACACGATGGCGCCAGGCTGGTGGTCGATGAAGTTTCCAGCGCGGGGCTGCCGGCGCAGACGCGTGAGGATGTCAGCCCGTACACACGATTTACCAATTTCAATGTCGTATTCGTAGAGCCACAGGCCGGAACATGGCGCGTCCAATTGCTCGACCCGCAGGGCCAGCCGGCCGGGCCTGAAGCCAGCTTCGAGCTGGCAGCCGATGAAAACACACGCGAATTATATGTGCGCTACGCACAGAAATAGATAACGATTCTATTCAGCCGGATGAGAATAGCGCGCGGATGACGCGGATTTGGCAGATGCCTGCGGATCCACGTCATCCGCGTGCTGTTGCTTGACCGATTTCGGTCGCGCCTGAATCGTCACCAATCGGCAAGTCTGGACTCTGGCTTGCCGATTGCTCTTTTATAGCCCCGGGTGTAATTTAACTTGGGAGCCGCGCCTTACGTCCCCGGCGCGGCTCCCAAGCGATTTGGTCATGCCGTCATCGGCAGCGCTGCGCCGAGCATGTTTCCGCCCCAGCCGTGAAGCAGACGCTTCGGCGCTGGCGCGTTAGGCTGGCTTTGCAGCAAGGAGTAAAATCAGGAGAGCGTCTTTTCTGCCCGTCCGCCTGTTCGCTTCAGAAGGAGCCGTGCTTTCCTCATGTCTGCGTCTTCCTCCCGGCCCGCGTCCACGCCACAGCCGGCAGGGCCTTCATCTAACCGTGCTGCGCTGACCGTACTCTTTGCGTCGCTGGTGATCGTCATGCTGGGCTTTGGCATCGCCATCCCGCTGATGCCTTTCTACATCATTCACTTCGACGCCTCCGGCACGGCGCTGGGGTTGATGATCGCGCTCTATTCCTTCATGCAGTTTCTTTTTGCACCGGTGTGGGGCCGCCTGTCGGACCGGATCGGGCGCAAGCCGGTGCTGCTGATTGGCATTGCCGGCTTTGCGGGCGCCTTTTTCCTCCAGGGCATCGCGCAGAGTCTCCTCTGGTTCATCCTGGCGCGTTCGCTGGCGGGCGTGCTTTCCTCCGCGGCGCTGCCCACGGCGATGGCCTATGTCGCCGACACCACCACCGCGGAGAACCGGGCGCGCGGCGTTGGCATGATGGGTGCGGCCATGGGCATGGGCATGATCTTTGGTCCGCTGCTGGGCGGTCTGCTGGTGCATGTCAACCCGGCGCTGCCCGCGGGCCTCACCGCGCTGCTGCAGGTGACCACCGACCCGGCCAGCGGCGAAACGATCAACCTGTCGATCCCCTTCTTTGTCAGCGGGCTGCTGGCGCTGCTGGCCCTGCCGCTGATCGCCTTCCTGCTGCCGGAGTCTTTGTCGGCCGCGCAGCGCAGCACGCCGGGGGAAGCCAGCGCCAGCCGCCTCATCTATCTGCTGGCGGGGCTGCGCGGACCCTCGGGCTTTCTTTACGCGCTCGCTTTTCTGCTGGCCTTTGCGCTTGCCAATATGGAGGCGGTGCTGGCGCTCTACGGCGCGGCGCGCTTTGGCATGGGGCCGGCGCAGGTGGGATTGATTATGGGCGGGATGGGCATCCTGTCGGTGATCCAGCAGGGCGCGGTGATCGGGCCATTGACGCGCAAGGTGGGCGAGGCGCGCGTGGTGCAGGGCGGGCTGGCGATTGGGATTGCTGGCTTTGCCGGGCTGGCCCTGGCGCCGACGCTCTGGCTCTTTAGCGCGGCCGCACTGCTCTTCACCAGCGGCAATGTGTTGCTCCAGCCCAGCGTGACGTCGCTGATCTCCAAGCGCGCGCAGGAGGGACAAGGCGCGGCAATGGGGCTTAACAATTCCTTTCAGGCGCTGGGCCGGGCCATGGGCCCGCTGTGGGCAGGCTTTGCCTTCGACCTCAGCAACACGCTCTCATTTTGGACCGGCGCGCTGGTGCAGGCGATTGCGCTTGCCTATGCCATGCGCCGCTTGTCTGCATTGGCGCCAGCCCCTGAAGCAGTGATGACCGAAAAGGCAGCCGGCCGCGTGTGACGCCGGATGACCAGGTGTGTTGAATAGCTGGGAGGCTGGCGCTGCTGATGAGTCTCTTGACGTGCGCCTGCCTCGGCGTGTAACCGAGGCAGGCGCTTCCTTTTTAGTTAAACGGATGGCTTACGCACCCGTATCAGACACGGACCTCATCAGAATTGGAGATTCCAAACATCTTTTTCGACCGGATCAGGGACGAAATAGAGCCAAAGCACGCGTTCTTCTTTTTCATTGATCAAGAAGTCGGCGTTATCAGACAAGCCGCGCCAGGGTGTGCTGGCAGTAAAGGCCACCATGCCTGGATACACCAGGATGGTGACTGAGGAACCAGGCTCGAGATCCCATTCGCCGGTCAGATTATCGCGCTCTGGCCGGAACTTCTGGTCAAGCGTGAACCGCATGACTTGGTCGAAGCCATTGTTGACGACGATGCGCGCCAACCCTTCCGGCACTTCGGCCACCTGCGGCATCGGCGTAATTTCCTCAGTGGGCGCCTCCGCTTCAGCCGGCGGCGCTTCGCTAGGAGCAGGCGCTTCTTCCACCACAGGCGGCTCCTCGCTTGTGGTGCTCTCTTCCACTATGGCAACTTCGGTCGGCTCGGCGACGGCTACAACCTCGGTTGGCGCAGGAGGGGCGACTTCTTCGGTTGGCGCAGGGGTGGCGAGTGCGGCAACAGGCTGTCCATCCACGGGCAACTCAGCCAGATTGCCTTCACATAGAATAAATTCCGGATCCGCCGTGACCCATCCATCGCGCGCCACGCGCTCTGTCACCTGCATCCACGTCTGCGTGGCGTCAAAGCCTACGACAATGACCGACCCCGGCTCACTCTCGGTGCCGCGAATCTTAGCAATGATCGGAAATTCCAGACCTGGGCCATTGCGCACATTCAGGGTAGGGACGCGCAGCCGACAAAGCGCCTGCGGCGGCGCCTTGACAGTTTCGCCGCTGCTGGCAATGATGCCTTGCAGCGTAACCGTGGTGAGGCGGGTGTTGTTCGGGCCTGGCGTATCGTTGCGCAACAGGCCGTAGTAAAAGCCAGGCTCAACACCCTGCGGCGCCCATTCACAGACGCTCTGCCCGCCGGCGTCGATGCACGAACGTAGCTGTACAATCACAGGATCGCCCGGCGCCACACTAAACTCCTGCACGGAGGCTGGCGCCACTTCGTATAACGCGTTGTTGACGATCACAGTTTCGCGCTCGCCTGTGCGGTTCTGAATCCAGATCTGATCCGCTGGCGGCGCTCCTGCTGTGCGCAGCGAAAGCGTGATATCTTCACCAAGCTGCTGGCTAACAATAACTTCGTAGAATCCATCGCGCGTCAGTAAATAAGGATCCCAGAAACAGCCGGGGTCGGCGTCGCTCTTAGACGCTTCACAGTTGAAGAGGTTCAGGACCGCGGTGTCACGCACCAACTCCAGCCCGATCGACCGCAACGGGGCTACTTCGTACGTGCTGCCTTCCACAAAAAAACGGACCGCCACCTCGGCGCGGTTGGCAATAATTGTCCCTTCCAAGATCGTGCTGTACGCCCCATCTAACATAATGTCATCGCCGGAAACGACGCCCTCATTCTCGACCGTCGACGTCAGCGCAACAGTGTCCGTCAGCGCAACAGTGTCCGTCAGCGCAACAGTGTCCGTCAGCGCAACAGTCGAAGTCAGCGGCACAGCCGCAGTCAGAGCCACAGTTGAAGTCGGAGCCACAGCCGAAGTCGGAGCCACAGCCGAAGTTGCAGCTACGGTTGGCGTCAGCACTTCTGTGGGCGTCAGGATCAGCGTTGTGGTCAGACTATTGGTTTGCGTCACAGGAGATCGCTGACGCAGAGCGGCGAAGGGCGCAGTTTCGCCCCAGGTGCGGAGGGCAACTTCTTTCATCTGGGTTTGTTCGGTGCTTGTGCGGACTGCAAAGACGGGGCTAGCAGTCGTTGCGGCCATGACCGGTGTGGTTAAGGTCGTGGCCACCATGAGCACGAGCACAGAAATCAGTGCTTTCTTCATAAGGCTTACTCGTCACTCAGTTTCTGTTAATCCAGGCGTATGCTGTAGGTTCCAGCCATTCAGTATAAGCAAGGCGTCTTTGCTTTGCTCTCTAACGACCCTACAGAATCAGTACGCCGGCACTACATTCCATTGCGTATGCCAGACTTTGCAGGACTGGCGTTGAACTTGTGTCTCGTTTCACGTCATACAACGATCAACAGACAAATTGCTACGCATAGCAAACGTCTGGCGGCAGATTATAGTTTCATGGAGCATGATGATGCCCCTTATGTGCAAAAACCTTCTGCCTCGACGCAATCCGCAACTATTATTGCAGAAAAGCAAAGGCGCAGGGCTTTGCCCCGCGCCTACCATCCCAATGGTCGATTGAGTGCAGTCACTTCGCTTCGCGATAGACGACGTGGCGGCGGACAATCGGGTCAAACTTGCGCAGCTCGATCCGGCTCGGATCGTTGCGGCGATTCTTCGTGGTCAGATACATGTGCGAGCTTTCGGTGCTGCGCATCTTGATAAGCTGTCGTGGTCCCTTTTTTGCCATGATCCATTTTCCTTTCCTGCTGCGGCCCAAAACCTACAAACAGACAGTATAGCGCAGACAGGTGCAGAACACAAAACGCTGCGCGGCAAATCGCCGTCACGCTTGATGGAAATATTTGCCAACCAGGAGATCGAGACGCTTGATCACCTGTGCCGGCGCTACATCTCGGTTCGTGATGATGGCATCGCACAACGCTCCTGCCTGCGGTGAAGCGCCCACCGTCTCCAGCGCGCGAATGGCGTTGAGCACCGCCTGCTTCGCCACCGCCGCGTTCGACAGCAGCGTCTGGATGACCATTTCGACCGTGACGGGCGTCTCATTTTCGTGCCAGACGTCGTAGTCGGTGACGTGCGCCATGACCGCGTAGCTCATTTCGGCTTCGCGCGCCAGTTGCGTTTCAGGCGTCGTGGTCATGCCGATGATGTCCATCCCCCAGGTGCGAAAGACGCGGCTCTCGGCTTTGGTGCTGAAGCGCGGCCCTTCAACGGTGATGAAATTGCCGCCTTTATGCACAGGCGCCCCGGTTTCCGTGACCGCCGCGTGACAAATGTCGGAGAGTGTGGGACAGAAGGGGTCGGCGACGCCGATGTGGACGACCAGCCCGGCAGTGCCAGCGTCGGGGTCGTCGAAGAAGCTGAGTTTTCGCGCATGGGTGCGGTCGAAGAGCTGGTCGGGGATGACGATGTGGCCCGGTGCAATGTTTTCACGCAGGCTGCCGCACGCGCTGACGCCGATGAGATACTCGACGCCGAGCTGCTTGAAGCCGTAAACATTGGCGCGATAGTTGACCCGACTGGGGTTGATGCGATGGCCGCGGCCATGGCGCGCCAAAAAAGCCACGCGCTGCTCACCCACCTTGCCGATGATATACGCGTCCGACGGCGCGCCAAAGGGCGTGTCGAGCACCACTTCTTCGATGTCGGTCAGTGCTTCCATCTGATAGACGCCGCTGCCGCCAATCACACCAATGCGAATAGGATCCTTCATGTCTTGCTCCAGACTTCTATGTTTTTGTGCGGTTAAGTTTTTATCCAGCAATTGGTTGCGACGTCTTGTAGCATCCTTGACGCACAAGCGCTTCACAAATATTTCTGGATAGACGCCCTACCAATACGGCGCGCCAATAAACGATGAGAATCCCTTTGCGCCTTTGCCTCTTTGCGCCTCTCTGCGCTAAGAATTATTCTCAGGATAGATAGACGCTAAGGTCGTTGTGCGTCAGGAATGTCAGCCAGCCGCGGGTTGGCGCGATCACGGCCCGAAAGGATCGGCGTCGTGGCGTCCCAGGCGACGGCCAGCGTCGGATCATCCCACGCCACGCCGAATTCGTCGCTCCCGTCATAGTAGTTATCGACCAAATAGGTGAGCGTGGCATCCGTCAGCGCGTAGAAACCATGCGCCACGCCCGTGGGGATAAAGACGCCTGTATCGTTGTGGTCGCCGATCTCGATGATCTCGCTGGCGCCAAAGGTCGGCGATGCGCGCCGCAGGTCGGCCAGTCCCACGCGCACGCGCCCGTGTGGCACATACCAATAATCGACCTGATGAAAATGATAATGCAGCCCGCGCAGCACGCCCGCGCGGCTGTCGCTGCGATTCGTCTGGACGATCTCCCAGGTGCGCTCGGGAAACCAATCTTTGCGAAAGGTCTCCAGAAAGCGGCCGCGTTCGTCGCCAAACGCCTTGAGCCGGGCAAGTTTGACCCCAACAATGTGGCTGGATTCGATAATCTCTGTCATGCATTCCTCGATTTACTGACCGCTAGGGTAAGCGTTTTTGCGGAACATCTTCCCGGAAGCTCCAAAGCTTCCGGGAAGATTACAGACTAGCATCAATTTATTA
>JACSRH010000205.1 GCA_014879855.1 Caldilineaceae bacterium
GAAAATGCCTTTGCGCCTCTGCTTCTCCGCGCCTTTGCGTTAAGAAACTATTTTCAAGTCAGTTTCTAACGCCGCCGCTTGATCAACTGATCCAGATAGACGGCAAAGACGATAATCAGCCCGACCAGAATTTGCTGATAGTAAGGCGACACGTTCATCAACGTCAAGCCGTTGTTAAGCACACCGATCAGCAGGATGCCGATCACTGTGCCGAAGATGCCGCCCTCGCCCCCAAAGAGGCTGGTGCCACCGATCACCACGCCGGCGATTACGGTCAGTTCGTAGCCGACGCCTGCCACCTGTTCCGCCGAGTTGAGGCGCGACGAGAGCAAAAAGCCCGACAGTCCGGCAAAGAAACCGGTGATCACATAGACGCTGAGCACAATACCGTTGACGTTCAGACCAGAGAGACGCGCGGCCTCCGGGTTGCCGCCCACCGCATAGACGCGCCGACCGAAGCGCGTGTAACGCAGCACGATAAACGCCAGAATTGCAAAGGTCAAGAAGATGATCACCGGCACCGGCACCGGCCCGACCATGCCCTGCCCGCCAAACTTGTACTCGTCGGTGAAGGTGCTGATCGGCTGGCCGCTGGAGAAAAGCAGCGCCGCACCGCGGAATGCTGTTAAGCCACCCAACGTCACGATGAAGGGCGGCACCTTGAGCCGCGTGACTGCCGTGCCCTGCAAGAAGCCGCCGAGCAGGCCGACGGCAACCGCCGCGCCGATGGCCGGCCACAGGCCAAAGCCCTGCGCCTGGCCGGCCGTGCCCGCCGAAAGCAGCCCCGTGCCGCCTTTATAGACCGCCGCGCCGACCAGACCCGACAACGCCAGCAGCGACCCGATCGACAGGTCAATGCCGCCGGTGAGAATCACAAAGGTCATGCCCAGCGCCAGCAGGCCAAAGATCGACACCTGGCGCAGCACATTGAAGAGGTTGATGGGTGAAACAAATGCCGGTTCGATAATCGCAAACACGATGCAGATCACAATCAGCACGCCTAAGGCGCCAAACTGGCTGGCATGATCCGACCAGTTGATCTTGCGCGCGGGGGCAGCCGGCTTGGCCAGGCTTTGCATTGTCACAATGAAACCGATCCTTCCTTTGCCACGACCTGCTCACGCAGGGTGCAGTAATGCATGAGAATTTCCAAGGTCGCCTCGTCGCGCAGGACTTCGCCCGTGACGCGTCCTTCGGCCAGACAGATAATGCGGTCACACATGGCGATGAGTTCAGGAAATTCCGACGAGATCATGATGATGCTGATGCCATTGGTGGCGAGACGGTGCATCAGCTCGTAGATTTCTGACTTGGCGCCGACATCGATGCCGCGCGTCGGTTCATCCATGATCAAGATCTTGGGATTCAGCATCAGCCACTTGGAAATGACGACCTTTTGTTGGTTGCCGCCGCTGAGGTTGACCACGCGCTGCTCCATGCTTGGCGTGCGGATTTCAAAGCGCTGGATATACTCCTCCACCAGACGGCGTTCGGCGCCAAGTTGCACAAAATCGGCGCGGCTGAGCGCGTCAAGATGCGCCAGCGTCATGTTGACGCGCACCGCCAGACGCAGGATCAGCCCCTGCGCCTTCCGGTCTTCCGGCACCAGCCCGATGCCGTGTTTGATGGCATCCACCGGCGAGCGGATGTCCACCACTTCGCCTTCTATCAAAATTTGGCCACTGTTGCGACGGTCGGCGCCAAAGATGGTGCGCACCAATTCAGTGCGTCCCGCGCCGACCAGCCCAGCCAGCCCCAGGATCTCGCCGCGGCGCAGGCGGAAGCTCACGTGATCCAGCACGACAGCCGCTGGATTCACCGCGTTGCCGATGCGGGAAATGTCCTGCACTTCCAGGATGGCGTCGGCAGTTTCGCCTTTTCTTTGCGCGTTGAGATGCTCGTCGCGATGGAAGAATTGTTCCAGCGAGCGACCCACCATCATGCGAATCAGGTCATCGCGCGTGGTGGCTTTGACAAGCACATCGCCCGCGTTGCGGCCATCGCGCAGCACGGAAACACGGTCGCAGATATGCAGCACTTCTTCCAGCCGGTGTGAAATAAAGATCACGGCGACACCGCTGCGTTTTAGCTCCTGGATAATCTCAAAGAGAGTTTCGACTTCCGTCTCACTGAGCGACGAGGTCGGTTCATCCATAATGAGCACGCGTACGTCGCGCGAGATGGCTTTGGCGATCTCCACCATCTGCTGCTCGGCGACCGAGAGTGAACGCACGAGCGAGGTGGGCTTCAGGTGCATGTGCATGCGGTCGAGAATCGATCTGGTTTGCTCCTCCAGCGCGCGCCGGCTCACGAAAAGCAGCGGCCCCGGTTCGCGGCCGATAAAAATGTTCTCCATAACGGACAGGTTTGCCATCAGGTTGAGTTCCTGATAGATGATGGAGATGCCCAACTCCTGGGCGTGGTGCGGGCTGCGAATCTGTAGTGGCTGGCCGCCGAGAAAGAGGTCGCCGCTGTCAATCGTGTAGACGCCGGAGAGGATCTTCATCAGCGTTGACTTCCCCGCGCCGTTTTGCCCGATCAACCCCAGCACTTCCCCGGCGCTCACCATGAGACTGACATCCTGCAATGCCTGCACCCCGGGGAAGGATTTGCTGACATTTTCCATCCACAGCAGGGTGCTGTGCTTGTCCATGTGCAACTTGCTCCTTGCTGGCCCTTTGCCTGTGCTCGTTGTGCTCATTTAGCCAACGCGCGCAGGTAGAGATTGGATGACGATCGAGCAGGCCGGAGAGAATGCATCAAAAAATCGATGCACACTTGATTGTAGCATACGCCAGTGCAGCGTCAAACTTATTCTCAAAACGCAGAAATGGCTTTCGTTGTCATTTCTCAAAATTCATCAACTGCACCCTGGCCGGGCCGTGGGCTTGAGGCGGGCAGAGGCTTTGCGTTATAATCCCGCCCATACCTGAACATCCCTTCATTCTCTCATTCCACAGAAAGCCAAAACCACATGAATTATCGACAATTGGGCGGATCAGGATTCAAAGTCCCGGCGCTCTGCCTGGGCACAGGCACCTTCGGCGGCCGAGGCGAATTTTTCAAAGCGTGGGGTGGCAGCGATGTCGCCGAAGCCACGCGATTAGTGGACATCTGCCTGGAGGCTGGCCTGACCATGTTCGATTCGGCCGACGGCTATTCCGGCGGCGCGGCGGAGGAGATTCTCGGCCAGGCGATCCGCGGCCGCCGCGACCAGGTGATTATCTCCACCAAGGGCACGTTTCGCGCCGGGCCAGGCCCCAACGACGTCGGCTCTTCGCGCTTTCATTTGATACGCGCCGTGGAAGGCAGTCTGCGCCGGCTGGGCACAGATTATATTGACCTCTACCAGTTGCATGGCTTCGACGCCATGACGCCGGTCGAAGAGGTCTTGCACACGCTTGACGATCTCGTACGCGCCGGCAAGATCCGCTACATCGGCTGCTCGAATTTCTCCGGCTGGCATCTGATGAAGTCGCTGGCCGTCTCTGAACGCTACGGGCTGGCGCGCTACGTGGCGCATCAGGCCTACTACTCGCTCATCGGTCGCGACTATGAATGGGAGCTGATGCCGTTGGCGCTCGACCAGAAGGTGGGCGCCGTCGTCTGGAGTCCGCTGGGCTGGGGTCGGCTGACCGGCAAGATCCGACGCGGCGCACCGCTGCCAGAGACGAGCCGGCTGCAAAGCAAACAGGCAGTGGACGGCGGCCCGCCTGTCGATCAGGAGCTTGTCTACCAGATCGTGGATGCGCTCGACGCGGTGGCGCAGGAGACCGGCAAAAGTGTGCCGCAGGTGGCGATCAACTGGCTCTTGCAGCGTCCTTCGGTGGCGACGGTGGTGATCGGCGCCCGCAACGAGACGCAGTTGCGCGACAACCTGGGCGCGGTGGGCTGGGCGCTCACGCCGCAACAGATTGCCCAGTTGGACGCGGCGAGCGCGGTCACGCTGCCTTATCCCTACTGGCACCAACGCGGCTTTACGGAGCGCAACCCCGCGCCGGTGTGAAGCCTGTGATGTTCGCTGGCTGACGCGTGCACAACAAAGTGCAACCGCCAGCCATGCGCCGCACAATAGCCGCTTGACAAGGATTCCAGAATTCGGTCACAATCGACGCCATGCAACCACGACTTTCACGACGAACCTTTCTGCAGGGCTGTACAGGCTTTGCCGCGGCCGCGGCCATGCGCGGCTTCGGCATCACCAACCTGCGCTTCGACGCCATGCCGCAGATGTCCATCCAGGCCACGACCACAAATTCGCCCGACCAACCGCCCGCCAACCGCGACCTGCTTGTCCTCGTTTTTGTGCGTGGTGGGCTGGACGGGTTAAACCTGGTCGTGCCCTTCAACACCAGCAGCGCCGACCGCCAGCGCTACTACACGGCGCTGCGCCCCACCCTGAACGTGCCCGCGCCCAATGCCAGCGTCACACGCAAGGCGATCGATCTGGACGGACGTTTCGCCCTGCACCCTGACGCGGCGCGCGGGGTGCAGGGCGTCAACACACCGAACAGCCACGCGTCGGACAGCGGCGGCTTCTACGAACTCTTTCGCCGCGGCGATCTCGCCATCGTTGAGGCGTGTGGATCGCCCGACATCACCGGCTCGCATTTCGACACTGAGTTGTACGTCGACCTGGGCGGCAAGCACAATCAAGGCGGCTGGCTGACGCGCTATCTTGACGCGGCGGGCGAGCCGGAAAGTGCCCTGGCTGTGGCGCCACAGTGGGGCATCCCGCCTTCGCTGCTCTCGCTGACCGGGCGCAGCGCGGTCGCCGTGCCCGACCCGGAGAACTTTGGCCCGCAATGGCGGACGCGCGCGTGGACTTCACACGAGGACGCGTCCGCGCTGGTGGCTGCACAGCGCGCGCTGCTGGAGCAGATGTATCAGCGCGGGGCGGATTTTGTCGAGCAGGTCGGGCAGGCCGCGCTGCAAAATTACGACATGCTGCGCCATGTGCTGGACACTGCCTACGCGCCAGCCGCAACTTATCTCACCGCTGACAGCCACATCGCCGATTACGGCCATTTTGGACACTCGCTACAGACTGTCGCGCAGATCGCCAAGTCCTCCGTGAGCAACCCGTTGCGCGTTGCCACCATCGACGTGGGCGGCGGCTACGACACGCACGATAACCAGGGCGGCCTCGACTGGAGCGGCAACTCGCGTTACTGCCGGCTCATCACCAACCTCTCGAACAACATCAAGGCTTTCTGCGACGACATGAACGCCGACCCCGCGTGGCGCGGACGCTTTGTGGTCGTGATGCTGAGCGAGTTTGGCCGCGTGCTCTATCAGAACGACAGCGGCGGCACCGACCACGGCGCGGGCAATGTGCTGCTGGTGGCGGGCAGCCAGGGCAACGTCCGCGGCGGCCAGATCTATGGCGACTGGCCCGGCCTGCAAAATTTTGGCTTCAACGACGGCCTGCCCATCACCACCGATTACCGCCGCGTGCTCGCCGACCTCCTCACCGCGCGCATGGGGATCGCCGCGTCGCAGATCAACGCCGCCATCTTTCCTGGGCTGAACTACGCCACAGGCATGGGGATTGGGACGCCCAGGTGATAAAGATGAGGATGCACGCAAGGGCATGGCTGGTATGGCTGATCACCTGCACGATCGTGGCGCTGCTGATCCAGCCTGTCGCGGCCGCACCGCTGGCCGCACCGCTGGATGAACCAGTCGGGCCAGGGTGGACCACGCCGGCGCCGCTGGCGCCGGACGATCTGCCCACGTTGCAAAGCGAACCGGCGCTTGCATTGGCGGGCGAACGCACGCTGGCCGGCTGGACCGATTCGCGCAACGCTTCGCCCGATCTCTACACGGCGTGGTGGAATGGCGATCAGTTCGGCGGCGAAGCCCGCGCCACCAACCTGACGCCCCATTTCGCCGCACAACGCGCCTTCGGCGGGGCCGTCGCCGTCGAGACAAGTGGTCGCGCCTTTGCCGCCTACTCCGACGGCGAGCAGATCTATCTGGTGCGCTACGACCCAACCGCGGCGCGCTGGAGTGCGCCGGTGCAGGTTTCGCAAGGACTAGACGCCTGGCACGCGGTCGCTCGCTATCCGCAGCTTGCCACAGATGGCGCGGGCGCGCTGGTGATCGTTTGGGAGGATTTCCGCAACGCACGCCCCGACGACGACTGGGCCGCAAGCAAAGGCAGCGACATCTACGCCACGCGCTGCGACGGCGACGCCATGACCTGCGCGGGCGGCAATACCAAACTCAACAGCGATGCCACGCGCGGCGACCAGCGTCGCCCGCGGCTCAGCCGGCGCGACTCCCAGCTAGCGGTCGTCTGGGAGGATCACCGGGAGTACGGCGCGGAATCGCCGCAGGTCTACGCCGCGCTGTCGAATGATGGCGGCGCGAGCTGGGGCGTCAATCGCCGCGTCTCCACACCGGGCACAACGCCGGAGCGCCGCGATAGCGCCACCCATCCCGCGGTCGCTTTTGCCGCGGACGGCAGCCTTTTCGCCGCGTGGGAGCATCACGTGGGCGCGGCCACCGCGCCGGCCGACATCTACGCTGCCTCCTGGAACGGCTCGACCTGGAGCGCGCCTCAGCGGGTGGATGGCGCGCCGCCGCGCGTGCGGTCATTGGCCCCCACCCTGGCTGCAGGTGACGCGGGTCTTTTTGTCGCCTGGCAGGATTACCGCGCCGGGTCGAGCAACGCCGACATCTACGCCGCGCGCTGGACCGGCGCCAGTTGGAGCGAACAGCTGGTGGCCGCGGCGCCCGGCATGCAGACGCAGCCGGCGCTGGCCGCGTCCGGTGCGCGCGTGCGCATCGTCTGGCAGGATGCGCGGCAGGGCAACCAGGACATTTTCACCGCAACGTGGCAAGGCAGCGCGTGGTCGGACGCGACGCAGGTAAACGTCAACGCCGCGCGCACGCCTTACCAGATGGCGCCAACTCTGGCAAGCTTTAGCGGGGCGACTCAGGCCGTTTTTCTCGACAATCGCAAAGGATACGACGAACTCTGGACGAGCACGCTGCCTTTTGAGAGAGACGCCTGGAGTGCGCCAGCGCGGCTGCCGACGTGGGCCAATGCCGGCGGCGACCTCGCCACAGAAGGCGCCCAGATCGCGGTCGATGGCGCGGGTCAGTGGCACGCGGTCTGGAGTGAATATGTGTGGCCTTATGGCCGTCACATCCACTACAGCGTCTATCAAAGCGGCAAGTGGCGCGACCCGGTGCGGCTGAGTGGCGACGAAGATGATGGCCGCGAACGCGTTGCGCCGGTCGTGGCCGCGCGCAATGGCGTGGTCGCGGTGGCCTGGACCGACCGCGACGCACAGGGAACCGTGCAACTGTACACAACAGTCAACACCGGTGCAGGCTGGTCTGCGCCCGCACCGGTGTTGACCGCACCGATCCCGGAGCGCTGGGTGCTGCCCGCGACCATCGGTTTGAGCGACAGCCAGCTTTTCGTGGCATGGGGCGAAGAACGCACCAACGGTCGCGGGCGGATCCTCGTGGCGCGCCGCGCGCTGCAAGGCGGCGGGTGGGGCTACACGCAGGTCAGCCCACCGGTCGAGTCGGATTGGTGCGTTCAGGAGCATCCACAGTTGCGCACCGATGCTGCGGGCAAGGTGCACGTGGTCTGGTCGGGCTGCGCACTGCGCGCTCCGCCCGACGCCTGGCCACACGACAGCTTTGTCTTCTATGCAGTCTCGACCGACGGCGGCGCTACGTTTGGCGCGCCGGTGCGCGTCGGCCTGACCATTGCGCGCGAAGACGAGGCGCATCACAACGACACCGCCAGCCGGCCCGCGCTGGCGACCGGCGCTGACGGCGAGGTGATGGTGCTCTATCCCAGCCGTGTCGAGGGACGCTGGACCTTCTACGCCGCGCTGCTGCAAAACGCAACTGTGACCATGATCCAGCGCATCGGCGACCCAGGCGCGGATTGGGCGCCGGCCGCTGCGTACGACGGTCGCTGGTATGGCGGAGACAGCGGCGGTGCAGTGAGCTATGACGCCGTGCGCCAGCGCTTTGTAGTGCTCTTTCCTGACCGCCGCAACCAACGCGCGCCCACGCTCTACGCGGCGACTTATGGCGGCATCGATATCGAACTTTTGCCACGGCTTTATCTGCCGGCAGTGCGCAGATAGGTTCGCTTAGGAAACGGAATGCAGATGATCGACGCCCTCAATACGCCGCCAGGCGCCGCGCCGTCGTTGGCGCGGCTGGCTTACCAGCGGCTTGGCTTTGGCCCGCGCCCGGAAGATCTGCCAGGCCTGAGCAGTTTCGACCTGGCCGCGTATGTGGACGCGCAACTCGACGCCGCAACTCTCGACGATACAGCCTGCGCCACCTATGTCGCCGGGCTGGATCGCACCGACCCACAGGGGCTGAGCGTGCCGCCGCCCCACGCCGCCCTTGCCGAGTTGGAAGCTTACCGCGCGGCCAGCGAGGCGGCGGGTGGCTGGCCCAACGGCAACTTGCAGCGTCACTTGTGGACCGTCACCTATGCCCGCGCTCTGCTGAGCCGACGCCAGCTTTCCGAGATCATGGTGGATTTCTGGACGAACCATTTTCAAACCAATTTCCAAAGCCCCCTCAAGTATTGGGAAGATCATCATGTCATCCGCCAGCACGCGCTGGGCAACTTTCGCGACCTGTTGGGCGCCAGCGCCAAAAGCCCGTCGATGCTCTATTTCCTCAGCAACACCTACAGCGACGGCGCCAACCCGAACGAAAACTACGCGCGCGAGTTGATGGAACTGCACACCCTGGGCAGCTACAGCCGCGTACCGGGGCCAGGGTTTCTGCAACAGCCCAATTACACCGAGGCGGATGTCCACACGGCCGCGCAGATTCTCAGCGGGTGGACGACGCTGGGGTCGCCCAACGACGCATACCGCTTCAACGCGGGGCGCGCCTGGCCGGCGCATCATTGGCAGGAGAAGCAGATGGAGCTAGGCGCCGGCGTCTTGTTTCATTTTCCCTACGGCGGTGAGGAACAGGGCGAGCAGCTCCTGGACATTCTCGCCGATCATCCCAGCACGGCTTATTTTCTCTCTTTCAAGCTCTGTCGCCGTTTTATCAGCGATTTTCCCGACGCGTTCTGCCCCGACGCGGTCGAGGCCGGCGCGCAGGCTTTTTTGAACAGCCACGGCGACATCCGCGCCACTGTGCGCGCCATTCTTCTGCACCCCAAATTTGCCACCAGTTGGGGACAGAAGATCAAGCGCCCCTTCGAGTTTTTTGTCGCCACGCTGCGCGCGCTGGGCGTAACCGCGATGATCAACTTTTTGCCCGACGACTGGAACGACGCATTGGGCGCGCGTTTTTTCGAGAGCCAGATCGAGATGCTGGGGCAGAAGCTCTTCGAGTTCTCGGCGCCGACAGGGTTGCCCGATGTGCGCAATGCGTGGTGGAACACCAATCAGGTCTTTGGCCGCTGGAGCATGGCGAACGCGCTGATCAGCCGTTACTTTGGCGACCAGACCGCGACCGGTGCAGCGCCAGCCAACGCGGATCTGGACGCCTGGGTCGCCGCGCCCGCCTCTGCGCAACAGGTCGTCGACCGGCTGCTCGATGCGTTCATCGGCCGCGCCATCGACGCTGCCGACCGCAGCGCCCTGATCGACTATCTGGGCGCCGGCAACCCGCAGGCATCGATCACCAGCCTCTCACCGCGCCTGCGCGCCATTATCGGCGCCGTCGCCGCATCTCCATACGCACAGTGGCGATGAGATTTTGCAGCGACAAATTGCAACTCATGGTGTAAGGTGGGGTTTTTTTATTTGCTATTGGCAAAGCATCAAAGGGCGCAAGGGCTTGCCCCTTCAGTGGATCGGACAGGAGTGGATCGGACAGGA
>JACSRH010000320.1 GCA_014879855.1 Caldilineaceae bacterium
CTTGCCGATAGTTGCCTGTTGTTCCTCTGCGAGCCTCTGCTCCTTTGCGCCTCCGCGTCAAATTTGTCCTGTTTCAAACAGTTTCTTAGCAGCGGCTGGCCAGCCTGACTAACCATCAATGAGCAAAGAATTCAGCCACGCTTTCCAGGCTCGACACGCAAGAAAAGAGGGTGTTTATGCAAATAGCAGGCAAAACGTTTCTGATCACTGGCGGTGGCTCCGGGTTGGGTGCGGCAACCGCGCAGTTACTGGTCGACCGCGGCGGTGAAGTTGTGCTGGTCGATCTCAACACGGTGGCGGGCGAACAGATGGACGCCATGCTGGGCGACCGTGCTCGCTTTGTCCACGCCGATGTAGCCCATGAGGATGAAGTCAGAGCGGCAATTGCCATGGCGCTGGATGTGTTTGGCGGTTTGCATGGCGTGGTCAACTGCGCCGGCATCGCCATCGCCGAGAAAGTTCTGGGCAAACGGGGCGTGCATGACCTTGGCTCGTTTATCCGGGTGTTGCAGGTCAATTTAATCGGCGTCTTCAACGTGACGCGGCTGGCCGCCGAAGTCATGGTGCAGAACGAACCTGGCGAGAGCGGGGAGCGCGGTGTGATCATCAACACGGCTTCGGTGGCTGCCTATGACGGACAAATGGGACAAGCTGCGTACGCAGCATCCAAAGGTGGGGTGGCGGCAATGACGCTGCCGCTCGCACGCGACCTGGCGCCGCTAGGCATCCGCGTGATGACAATTGCGCCGGGTATTTTTTCGACGCCCATGCTGGCCGGCTTGCCTGAAGCAGCACAAGCATCGCTTGCCCTGCAAGTTCCTTTTCCACAGCGCTTGGGACGCCCGGAGGAATACGCCGCGTTGGTGGCGCACATTATCGAAAACCAGATGCTCAACGGCGAAGTGATCCGTCTGGACGGTGCAATTCGGATGGGGCCAAAGTAAGAAATCTGCACCTCCATTGTCAGCGATGCACAGACGTCTTCTCCAGTTGGTTTTACACCGTACGTTATGCCGGGCGAATTCCCAGATAGACGCGCTGGCCGCCTAGCG
Source organism: Caldilineaceae bacterium (assembly GCA_014879855.1). Taxonomy (GTDB): domain Bacteria; phylum Chloroflexota; class Anaerolineae; order Caldilineales; family Caldilineaceae; genus Caldilinea. The sequence continues at coordinate 1,053 of JACSRH010000320.1, forward strand.
TGCGTAAAATCTCGTCCGCAGAACGCCATGGCAGCAATTGGTGCAGTTCATCTGGCGAAAGCGCCGTGTTGTTGTTCGCCAGGAAAATACGGAAACAGGCCGATGTGAGCGGTAGCTTTTCGCTAATGTAGTCTGGATCATTCGCGCAGCGCGTGCGCAGACATTCGCGCAGCGCATCTGTGCGATGAACTTCGCCCGTCTCCGGATTGACCCAATCCACATCTTCCGTATTGTGATAGTCGGCAAAGCGAGCGCGACATTCATCGCAAAGTTGGTCGCGCAGGTAAAGACGGAAGCTCTGCCCGCTCTTGTCCCACCAATCGTAATCAATATGAAATTTGGTGTTGACGTTTGGTCGGAAGCGATTCAACCGTTGCGCCAGTGTGTTGGATACCATTACCAGTGCCTCCTACGTCAGGGCGAACAGACCGTTGCCAACATCGCGGAAACGGCGGTTGCTCAACAGGGCATAGAACACCGGACCAGGCGGTGTGCGCAAAACCATGTTAACGGCGCTGTAGACGCTCTTGGCATGCACGGTGCCCTGCGGGTTTAACTTAATTAGCTCAGGCGTCACTTGCGTAACAATCTGCATCACTTCGATCCCGCGCTGCCGCACCTGAAGTGCGAGTCGATCCAGATCGCTGGAGCTCTGCTCGGCAACGATCATGGTCTCGTCATATTCGCAAGACACCTGCATCTTGTTCATTTCAAAGAGAAGCGCGCTGTTGTCGAAATCGACTTGTGCAAAGCGCGCCCACTCGCGTTTAGGGCGGCGCGTGCGAAAATCGATGACGACTTCGTTGGGCTTCGGCGTGCGTTCGATCGTAATGTAGGCGCCAGTGGGGATTTGATGCTCCTCCATCCACTTGGCCAGCCCTGCTACATACCGTCCTTCGTGCACCACCCAGCCCTCGAAGCGGGCGCCCCATCGGCCATCGATCAGCGTGACTGTGGACACGCCGCCGTTCGCTTGCGGAAAGAAACCTCGCGTGCGACCACTGAGCGGCAGTGTGCCATGGCGACGATGTGGATAAATCAACATCAAGCTGGTGGAGGGCACCACGGAAGGGACTTCGCTGCTTAGGCTGCTTTCCCCCCACTCGTCGTCTAGCTCCCATTCCAACTGAAGCATTTCGACGCTGAGGAGCGCGCGGTTGTAAGGCGCTGGCCGATAATGCAGCAGAAGTGGCGGCGCCTGCACCTCTGGCGGCTGCATACGCCGTAAGAACCAAAGTGCGCCACCGCCATCGTTGAGCCGTACAAAACGAGCATCTTTGCTCAACGCATGGTTAAGGCTGGTAATGCGCATTGACCGGCTGACATTGTGATCCAGATCTACTTCGTCCAGCAGTTGATCCGCCGACATCGGGTTGCCTTGGATTTCAAGCATCGCCTCAGCAATGTTGAGGTGTCCAACATGAACCTCAGCCAACATATCAGCCAGCAACCATTTGTCCTCCACCGCGACAAATGCGTCGCTGCGGTCGCTTTCTTCCAGCGCGTAGAGCAAACTTTCATCGATCTCGGTCTGATACAGTTGGTAGATTTCCTGATGAGAAAGCAGGGCGTCGTCGTGAAGTAGACGATCACCGTTCACCTGGTTGAGGGCGTGCGCGCTTTGCAGGGCGGCGGCAAATTCGCGCGGCTTCTGTTTGCTGTCAAACTGAACCCTGATCACCTCGAAGTCGCCATGTTCCGGATTCTGACCAGGACGCACCTCGATCACATCGCCGACCGCAAATTCCAACGCGGGGAAAACCACTTTCTGCCCGACAGTGTAACGATGCTTCGGCGCGTACACTGCCCCTTTCCCAAGCTCCGATTCGATGCGCGCATTCTCGCGACGCAGATACTCCTGGATCAGAGCGCTCGCCAGCTCACTTAGGTGCATAGGCTTCTGGCTGTCCAGAAGCAATTGGTATAAAAACTCAGTGTCATCTGCGGTGACTTCAAATTGGTCCCGCCAGAAAGCTGCTGTTTGAGTTGGGCGCTGCAGCACGCTTTCCTCCTATCGTCATGTGAATAACAGATTTACTTATCTAACTAGACATCGTACGTACAACAGACAAACCTACAACAGACAAACCTACGACAGACAAATTTACACCAGGCAAATTCAAACGCTGTTGAGCGCCAATCCTCTATCGCAAATTGGCAGTGTACCATCAATAACACGGTCAACCAAATGATCAGGGCCAAATTTCCGTCTAAAGATAGGATAGGTTGTCGAATTTGCAACGATCTTCTACAATCAGGGGGATCAGCACATCTTGACCGCCAATTCCATTAAACGGGAAGGACGCCCATGAGAACAGTTGCCATGATCCTGGCCGGCGGCGAAGGGACGCGTTTGACCGTCCTCTCCGAGGAACGGGCCAAGCCGGCCGTGCCGTTTGCCGGGAAGTTTCGCATCATCGATTTTACGCTCAGCAATTGTGTCAACAGTGGTATTTTTACAGTGGGCGTCCTGACGCAATATCGGCCGCACAGCCTCAACGATCACATTGGCATCGGCAAGCCGTGGGATCTCGACCGTAGCCGTGGCGGCGTGCGTCTGTTGCAGCCATACCAGGCGCGACGCGGCCAAAACTGGTATGCAGGCACGTCTGATGCTATCTACCAGAATCTCAACTTTATTCGCGAAAACCGCGCGGATACAGTCGTGATCTTATCGGGCGACCATATCTACAAGATGGACTATCGTCCCATGCTTGATTACCATCTGGCAAAAGGCGCCGACCTCACGATTGGCGTCATGCCGGTGCCGATCGAGGAAACCAACCGCTTTGGCATTATGCAGGTGGACGATGAACAACGGATCGTCCAGTTCTACGAGAAGCCCAAAGACCGCGACAAGGGCAACCTGGCATCTATGGGCATCTACGTCTTTAACGCCAATATGCTGGAACGCCGCCTGAGCGAAGGCCGCCCCGATAAGCCGCGCAACGACTTTGGCAAGGATATTATTCCCGCCATGATCAATGCCGGCGACAATGTTTTCGCCTATCGCTTTGAAGGATATTGGGTCGATGTCGGCACGATTGATTCCTACTGGTTGACCAGTCTCGAACTGCTCGGCGCCACACCGGCGCTCAATCTTTACACCGACAACTGGCCCGTGCTCACTAAATCTGAGGAGCGCCCACCGGTCAAAGTGGGGCCGCAGGCCAAAATCGTCAACAGCATGATCTCGAACGGCTGCGTCGTACGCGGGCTGGTGGTCAATAGCATTCTCAGTCCAGGCGTCTACGTCAGTCCGGGCGCAGTTGTCCAGGACAGTGTAGTCATGAACGACTGTTGGATCGGCCCCGGCGCGCGGCTGGACCGTGCAGTGGTCGACAAAAAGGTGGTGATCGGCGCCAACGCCGTGGTCGGGACAGGCAATCTGGAAACCGTAAACGAGCAAATGCCGGATCGTCTTTTTGCAGGCATCACCGTCGTCGGCAAGCATGCCTATATCCCGGACAGCGCCCAAATTGGGCGCAATGTCCTGATCAACAGCGGCCGCGACGAGGCGGATTTCCCACTCGATAAGATCGTCGCCGACGGCAAGACGGTGTAACGAGTAACGGGAAAACGGGTAACAGCAAGACGGTGTTAGGAGACAACTGATATGGCAAGCGCCTTTGCAATGATCATGGCCGGCGGCTTCAGCGAGCATCTCAGCGTGCTGACCGAAACGCGCGCCGAAGCTGCCGTCCCCTTTGGCGGCAAGTTCCGCATTATCGACTTTCCCCTCAGCAATTGCGTCAACAGCGGCATCTTCAATGTAGCCGTCCTGACTCAGTACAAGCCGCGCAGCCTCAACGATCACATCGGCATCGGCAAACCGTGGGATCTCGACCGCGCCCAGGGGGGTGTGCGTCTGTTGCAGCCCTACCAAGGCGGCCCCTATGGCGACTGGCAAAAAGGCACGGCCGACGCTGTGCGGCGCAATCTCGACTTTGTGCTCCAGCAAGATGAAGAACACGTGCTCATTCTTGCCGGCGATCACATCTATCTGATGGATTATCAGCCCATGTTGCGCGAGCATGTGCAGAACAACGCTGACCTGACTGTTGCCGTGCGGCGCGTCAACCCGCATGAAACGCACCGCTATGGTATTGTGACGCTGGGCGCCGACGAGCACATCGTCGATTTTCAGGAAAAGCCGCGGCGATCGCGCGGAACCCTGGCTTCGATGGGCATCTATATTTTCCGCAAGGATCTGTTGGTAGAGACGCTCCACGCCCACGACTTTCTCGACTTTGGCAAGGATGTGGTGCCGGCGATGATCGCCCAGAGCAAACACGTGCGCGCTCACGCCTTCCCCGGCTATTGGGCCGACGTTGGCAATGTACAGGCATACTGGGAAGCCAATATGAGTTTGCTGGCTGAAGAGCCGGCGCTCAATCTTTACGACCCCGATTGGGTCGTCCACACACGCAGCGAGGATCGCGCACCGGCCAAGCTTGGCGCCAATGCCCAGGTTGGCGGCAGTTTGATCTCTAACGGCTGCTGGGTGGATGGTATAGTTGAACGCAGCGTCTTGTCGCCCGGTGTGCGCGTGGCTGAAGGCGCCGTGATCCGTGACAGCGTGGTGTTGCCGGACACGATCATCGAAGCGGGCGCGGTGATCGACCGCTCCGTCGTGGATAAGCGCGTGGTTATCGGCGCGGGCGCGCGCGTGGGCGATGGGGACGACAACACCGCCAATAGCTCCATGCCAGAGGTGCTCAACACCGGCTTGACCATGATCGGCGAGCAATCGACGATCCCCGAAGGCCTGGTCGTTGGACGCAACGTCGTGATTCACCCTGACAGCACAGAGAAGGTCTTCGGCAAGCGCAAAAAGATCGCCAGCGGGTCTGATATTGGCGTGAACTTGCGTTAAAAAAAGAGATTGAGAGCGTAAAGATTGGATTGCAACCGCCGTCTGCTAATCTCTCAATCTCTCAATCTCTCAATCTCCTGGCGCCTCCACCTCCCGCCTCGGCGGCGCCGGCGCCACAAACGCGATCACCAGGATCAACAACCCGACGCCGATAAATGACACGATGCGCGCCACCGTGCCAGCGCCGGCAAGATCGACCAGGAAGAGCTTGACCAGCGTCAAGCCGAGCACGCTGACGCCAGCAAACCAGGCTGACCGCGTGCGCCGGCGGCTGCCCCACCCCATCAACCCCAGCGCCACTATGCCCCACAAGACAGCCAGCAACGTCTGAAAGATCGACGAGGCATAGAGGCCATCCCACGTCAGCGGCATGCCAAGCAAGTGATGGACGCTGCGCGCCAGCTCCGCACTCATACTGAAGATCAGCAGCGCCCACCACCCCCAACGCAGACTCCACAGCGCAGGACGCACGTTCTCAGCGGCTTCGGTGCGTGCAACAACGAGCCAGTAGAGCGACGCCGCCAACAGCGACGCCGAAGCCCATGCCAGAGGATTAAGCAACGGGGCAAAGGGCAGCCAGCCATTGGCGCCATCCACCGCAAGATTTGCTCGCAGCAGCGCAAGCACGCCTACACCCACTACCGGCCCCGCGCCCCATAGCCGATAGGTGTGTGCATACGGTCCAACCGGCGCCGGCAAGCGACCAGCAAACGCCGTGACGAACCAGATGATGAGGGCGAGCAGAGCCAAAATTGCCGAGGCCATCAGGGTGGCGCCGGCACTGGCCTGAAGCAGCGCGCCATTGACCGCGGCTACTGCCAGGTAGGTTGCCAGCCACACGCCGCCGGCGTGATAGATTGCGACGAACCTCGCCCCCCCGTTGCGATGCAGCATCCAACCATGCGCGGCCAGCGCCAGCGGCCAGGCCAGCCATGCTCCGCCCTGCCACGGCGAGTCGACTTCCCAAGTCTGCAACAAGGCAAGCGCCGCCAACGCCGGCAGCAATCCCCACAGCGGCGCACGCAAAGGCGCAAAGGTCAGCCTTCGCCCGATCCAATCCATCAGCACGGTCGAAAGGGTGAGAAATACGACCATCGTGCTGGCCACATACAAAGTTGGCGCGGTTGTCGCCTCCACCAGCCCGCCGCCAAACCACCACGTCGCGCCCCAGAGAAAGATCAGGAATGACGCCGCGCGCAGAAGGCCGTTATGCGCCAACCACTGCTCCTGTTGCGCCATGCGCCATAGCAGCCAGGCGGAAATCATCCCGGCCAGCGCCACTATCACCCACCCCATGGTGAACTCATTGGCAAAGGGAAGATACCCTGTCGCGGGTTGCAGCGCACGGTCGAGCGCATCGAGACTGGTGGCAGTAAAGCCAACCCCGGCTGCAAGCTGGGTGATCGCCCCCCACAAAGCCATCCATAACATCGAGCGGCGCCAACCCAGCCACACCCACAGCGCGCCGGCCACCGCCCAGATGCTCGCTGTAATGCGCACCTCCACGAAGATCGGCGCGGCCATCGACAGCAAGAACAATCCCCAGAAGAGGCTCAACTCGCGCTGCACTGCCAACTGCGCTGGACGCTTCCAGGCCAGCCCACCAAAGACGCCCAGGTAGATTGCGCCGCCTGCAATCAGTCCATAGCCTAATCCCTTGTCGATGTGATCGGTGATGATGACAAGCCACAGCAGAGCAAGCAACGGGTTGAGTACGGCGACAACCAGATCCAGCACGCGGCGGCCCTGGCCAGCTTGTCGCGCCAGCAGCAATGACGCCGCCAGAAAAATCCCAAAGAAGAAGGCTATAAAGCCCAGCATTCCCACGTAGTCAGCGGGTGCGAAATTCTCGGCCGAGTTGGCAATGCCGACGACATAGGTGGCGAGCAAGCTGAGCAGCGCCAGCCCCTGCCACCCCTTGCGCAGCGCCATCACCAGCGCCGTCACGGCGATCACCGCGTAATAGCCGAGCAGCGCCACATAATTGCCGCCGCCTTCTGCGGCCAGAATCGGCGCAGCAAACGCGCCTACCATGGCCACATAGGCAAGAATGCGCGCGTCTTGCAGCAGCGCCAGCAGGATGCCAAAGACGCTGATCCCCACGAAGAAGGCAAAAGCCACTGGCGCCGGGAGGAGGGTATAGACCCGATAGGCCGAAAAGACAGTGAGGTAAAGAATGGCAAGCCCGCCGCCCTGCAAGGCCAGGCCATAGCCGCGCTGTTTTTTATAAGCAAACCAGCCTGTCACGCCCAGCGCCGCGCCGCCCGCAGCCGCGCCCAGATGCCGGATCTCCAACGACAGCCAGCCCTGATCCACCGCGTAACGCAGCAGCAAGGCCACACCGATCAGCAGCACAACCAGGCCGATCTGCACGAGCACGTGCATGTGCAGAAACCAATTCACAAGCCGCGTCGCGCCGCGCCGCGGCGTGGCTCTGCCTGCAACTGGCAGTGACGACCCTGCTGGCTGCAGAAATTCAGCAGGGGCCCCCGCAGGCGGCAAGGTGAGCGGGCGCGTCTGTGGTCCAGCAGGCGGCGCCGATTCGGGTGCGGAGGTCTCAGCCATCGCCGGTGTGCGCGCATCGAGTGGTGAACGTGCAGCAGAAAAACTCGAAGAGATTTCCGTCTCTGATGCATCTAATTCGTCTGGTGTGGCGTCTGGCGCAAGTGACGCTGAGCTTGCCGGAGTAACCGCTGGCTGCGCCATTCCCACCGTGGGAGTGATTTCGATTTGCCCGAGCCTGTACTCAAGTTGGGAAAGTTGATGCTGTAGCCGGTTGATGCGTCGATACATCAGCCAGAAGCCGAAGCCGCCCCCCGTCACCGGCAACAACACCAAACACAACATACCGATTGCGGACTCCATGCTTCCCTTCCATTCAGTGGCCGGCCAATTTCGACCGGTAGGCCTGTCTAGCGGAAAGCATCATAGTGCAAATTAGAGGGCAATTCAACCGCCACTTTCGTACCATTGAATGGTGCACAGTAGGTGTGATCGCTATTTGTTGGCTTCGTCACCCGGCAGCTTGGCGATAAATTCTACGCCTTCTATTCCTTTAAAATGTTCATCTTGCGTCCATAGCGTGGCATTAAACGCTTGAGATGTGGCTAAAATGAGGCTGTCAGCCAGCGGCAATTTCAGCTTGTCAGACAGCAAAGCCGCGCTGATGGCAAGCGAAGGCGTCAAGTCAATCAAAGTTCCTTTGTACAGATCGGCGATACGGGTTTCAGCAGCGTCCAGACCCTGTTGCTGCAAGACGCGCTTGAACACTTCGTAGATACACACCGCCGGCACTAACAATTGGTCGGTGGCCTCAATGATTGGCGCGAAAAAGTCGGCGTTGGAGGCATCGGCAAAATATTCAAGCCAGCCAGAAGAATCCACAATATTCATACACGGTCTTTTTCATCACGCGCGATGGTGGTATCGATCCCCTTCAACGCGCCTCGCGCCTCCTGGATTGGACGCACGGGGATCATAACCACACGATTATTGTAGGCGATCACTTGCATTTTCTGCCCAGGATAAATGTGCAACTGTTTGCGCGCCGCACGCGGAATCACCACCTGATATTTTGTAGATACACTTACCGTATCCATACGATCTCCTTATCGAACGCAAAATCGCAATACGATTTTAGCACACAAAACACGTTTTCACTAACTTTGCACTTTAAGCACCCAATAGAGCCAATTGTGGCAAGAGTTGTTCAACCGAATGTCCTTCTTGGAAGTGCGCAAAGAGCCACACGAGCAAGTTCCGTCGATGCTGGACTTGTAGGCTGCGGCGGATGTCACCGCAGGTGACCAACCGACTCTGTGCCCGTTGCTCTTCCAGGAATGCCAGCAGACAAGCGGTCAATGTCCAGAAAC
>JACSRH010000414.1 GCA_014879855.1 Caldilineaceae bacterium
CCGCGCTGGCCGCGCTGGGCACGGACATCGTCGGGCTGAGCGGCAACCACGTCAACGACTTTGGCCGCGACGGTGCGCGCCGCTCGCTGAGCTGGTATCGCGACAACGGCATCCCGATCTATGGCAGCGGCTTCAACGTGGATGAAGCGTGCGCGCCGCTGCTCTGGGAGGATCATGGCAACACCTTTGCGTTTATTGCCGCGCTGGCCTTCTATCCAGAAGGCGCCTGGGCCACGGCGGATCAGCCGGGCGCCTGTTACTATTACGATAACCAGGAAACTATTCTCGAACTGGTGCGTCAGCTCTCTGGTTTTGTGGATGTGGTGGCGGTCGAGCTGCAGCACACCGAGACCTACGAGCCTTACCCGGTCGCGTCGCAGATCGCCGACTTTCGTGAACTGCGCGCGGCTGGCGCGGACATCGTGACCGGCGTGCAAAGCCATGTGCCCCAGGCGCAGGAACCTTACAGCGCCGATGATGTTGGCGGCCCTGGCTTCATCACCTACGGCCTGGGCAATCTCTTTTTTGACCAGATGTGGAGTTGGGAGACGCGCACGGAACTGGCCGCGCGCCATACGATCTTTGATGGACGGGTGATCAACACCGAGTTGCTGACGATGGTGCTGGAGGACTTCGCCCAGCCGCGCTGGGCCACGCCGGAGGAGCGCGCCGACATCCTCAACCGCGTCTTCAACGCCGCGCCGCCGAGGTGACCGAGCTCCACTCTGCTAAATTGAGTCATTCACGATCTTGCCTCACACGAAGGCGCGAAGCCGCAAAGTGGAAGATGATTTTCTTCGTGGCTTCGCGTGAGACTGTGAATGACTGAAGTGCTGAATTTGCCTTGCAGAAGGTGCAATTCATGCACAAAGGCTCAAGCCGTGTGCATATAGACCTCCCAGCCAAAATAGGTGGTGAATGCTTCGGCCGCCACATCCGCTGTGTGCGACCCATTCATTGCCACATGATGCTCGAAGCCGTTCTTACAGACATATTTCATCAGCCCCTGGAGGCCGGGAACCTGCACCACGGCGCGCGTGCCGAACGTGTCGAGCGGGTCGTCTGTGAAGAGACCCTCGCCGACATAGGTGCGGATGACGCCGTGCGCGTCGTCGGTGCTGACGCGGCCAAAGGTGACGGGGCCGGAGGGCGTGCGCCCGGCCATCGCGCCGTAGGTGTTCTCCTCGCCCAACGTCGTGCCCAGGATGGGCGCGGTCTTGATCGCGGCGTCGGGGATGAAGGCCTTGGCCCAGTTGCCGCAGTGAAAGAGCACGCACTTGTTCGGGTCGCTGCCGTAGTTGTTGTTCCAGTCCACCAGCGCGCTGGGCGAGTTGGACGCCAGTTGCAGCGCGTACATGGATACCACGCCGGTGATGTCCACCTCACACGCGGAAGGCATCAGCCGCTCGCTCATGATGCTCATCAGCGTGCAGACGTTGACGCCGAAGTTGCGCTGCAGCGAGGTCCAACACTGGATCGCCGTGGCGACGAGGTCGTTCTTGTCCATCCAATCCTCGATGACGACGCCGAGCCGCGCCATCTTGACCAGCGAGGGCGGCGGC
>JACSRH010000161.1 GCA_014879855.1 Caldilineaceae bacterium
GCTCAGCTGGCTAGAGCGCTACGTTGACATCGTAGAGGTCACTGGTTCAAGTCCAGTATCTCCCACACAAACACAAAGCGCAGACCAGGACACCTTCGCAGACAAACGTCCTTGCAGAGAGCGCCGGGCAAAGGCTGAAACCCGACGCAGGCTCGTTCTCCGAAGACCCCCTGGGAGTGGATGGCAGAAAGCACGTCAAGTAAGCCATTCCGGCTCGCCCCGTTAACGGCGCCACAAGTGGTCTGGCATTGGCTCCCATCAAGGAGCAACGTCAGGCAACATGGGTGGAACCACGAGCGCAAGCTTCGTCCCATGGGACGAAGCTTTTTGTATTGGACGCACCCGCGAGATCGATCATGCGACCCAGTAACTTGAACGAAGCATCCGAACAGCTAATCGAATGGAGCATCGCCATTCAGCAGATTCCGGCGCCCACGGGCGACGAGGCGCGGCGCGCGGCATGGGTGGCGGATGCGTTGCGCCGCTTTGGCTATACGGTCGAGACCGATGCTTTACACAACGTCTATGCCTGCGCGAAAGGAACCACGCGCGCGCCTGCCCTGGTCGTCAGCGCACATACGGACACAGTTTTTCCGGCAGGCACGGATCTGGCGATCCGGCGCGACGCCAGGCATCGTCGCATCTTTGGGCCGGGGTTGGGTGATAATTCCCTGGGCGTAGCGTCTCTTCTCTGGCTGGCCGAAACGATCCAGGCCGCGCCGCCGCTGCCTGCTGACATCTGGTTCGTCGCCAACGTGGGGGAGGAAGGCAACGGTGACTTGCGCGGGATGCGCGCCGCGATCGACCGTTTGACATCGGGCGGGATGACATCGGGCGGGATGACGGCTGGCGCGCGGGATGCTGTGGGCGCGGCCATTGTCATCGAAGGGATGGGGCTATCGCGCGTGGTGCATCAGGCGCTGGCCTCTCGACGTTACCGCATCCACGTGACGGCGCCGGGCGGCCACAGCTGGAGTGATTTCGGCGCGGCCAGCGCGGTGCACGTGTTGGCGCAACTCGCCGCCGACCTCACTTATCTGCGCGTGCCCAAAGATCCGCGCACGACTTTCAACCTCGGCGTCATCGAGGGCGGCACTTCGGTCAACACCATTGCCCAGTCCGCCACGCTGGAGCTTGATCTGCGCAGCGAGCAGCCAGCCACGCTGGACGCCATCGTGCAGGAGGTAATGGACATCATCGCTTGCTACCAAAGCACGCGCTGGCAGCAAGCTGGCGTGAGCGTTGCCAGCACCGTGATCGGCGACCGGCCGGGCGGCGCGATTGCTGACGACCATCCGCTGGTGCAAGCCGCGATTCGCTCGTTGCAGGCTGTCCGCGTCAAACCGCAGTTGTCCATGCGCATCAGCAGCACCGACGCCAACATTCCGCTCAGCCGCGGCATCCCCGCGGTGTGCATCGGCGTCACCGAGGGCGGCAACGCTCACCGCACCGATGAATGGATCGCCACGCCGCCCATTGCTGAAGGTCAACGTCACCTGCTGGCGCTGACCACGTGGGCCGCGGCGTGGTTGGGAGAAGCGC
>JACSRH010000117.1 GCA_014879855.1 Caldilineaceae bacterium
GGCGAGATCTTCGCCAATGCTTTGGGCTACATGGCAAAGTTTCGCCCGACCGCGGGTTTTAGCGTCGAAGAGGCGCGCGGCGCCGAGTTTGTGACGATCGTTGGCGCCGAAGCAGGCGTCAGCGCGGTCAGCGAACAGCAGTTGATCGAGGCTGGCTGCAAGGTTGAGCGCATCAGCGGGCGCACCGACGATGAAGCGGCGCGCCTGCTTGCCGAGTTGGTGCGCGTGGGCCGGCGTTTTCGCACGCATGAAGTGAGCTTCTAGCCCGATGGCGACCACACGAGCATGCGCCAAAGCAGGAGGCGCCGCGTGACCGCCGACCTGTCGCATCGAAACCAGCCGCTTGGCTCCGGTTACGCGGTCCATTTGCCGGCTTATGAAGGCCCGCTCGATCTGCTGTTGCACATGATCGAGGTGCGCGAACTGGACGTCAGCTTAATCAGCTTGATGGCGGTGACCGATCAATATCTGAAGACGCTCAACGAGCTAGAAGAGATCGAACCGGGAGCGCTGGCCGACTTTTTGGTGGTCGCCTCGCGATTGCTTTACATCAAGTCCTACAATCTGTTGCCCAAACCGCGCCCGCCTGCCGAAGATGACGAAGAGGCGAGTGGAGATGCGTTGCTGCGCCAATTGGTGGAGTATCGGCGCTTCAAGCAGGTGGCCGCCACTCTGCGCGCGCGCGAAGAGGCAGGGCTGCGCGTCTACATCCGCACTGCACCCAAACCGGAAATCGAGCGCCGGCTCGACATGAGCAACCTTGACCTCGACGCGCTCCAGCGTTCGTTGCGCAAGGTGCTCCAGCGCATTCCGGTGGACCCGCCCATGCCGCGCGTCAAAACCTATCCGATCACCGTGGCCGAGCAGATCGAAAGCGTGCGCGCCTATTTGCACAACGTCTTTGCGGTGGATAGGCAGACATCTCAGCGGGGGGTGAGCTTTGAGGGGTTGCTGAGTCGCAGCGCCACGCGCATCGAGGTCATTGTAACGTTTCTCGCCGTGCTTGAACTGGTCAAATTGCATGAGATCGAAGTGGTGCAGGACGCAACCTTTGGCGAGATTCGCCTGCTGCCTTCGACTAGTGAGGCGCCGGTGGGATGATCCTTTTTGCCTGAAGTTTACGTTTGACGCGCGGCTAGTCTAGCCGGCGTCGCCGCCGCAGCCAGCCCCACGAACCTCCAAAAATCACCGCCCCGCCAAAGCCAAAGCTGCTTAGCAGCGCCAGGCTGCGCTGATCCGCGGCGCGCGCCAGGCTGACCGCCTGCGTCTGCGCCTTCTCAACGGAGAGTGCGGGCGCGGGCGTCGCGGAAGGCAGCGGCGTCCAGGTTGCTGTCGGCAAGGGCGTTGGAGTGTAAGTTGGCGTTGCCGTGGACGTGGCGGTCGGCGTCGCAGTTGGCGCCTCTGTCGATGTGGCGGTGGGTGTGGCGGTGGGTGTTGCCGTAGGCGCATCGGTCGGGAGCGGCGCTGCCGCCACGACAACAGGGGCAACTTCAGCGGCGGCAACCTCCCCTGCTGGCGCCGACTCGACAAGGGGCGCAGG
>JACSRH010000289.1 GCA_014879855.1 Caldilineaceae bacterium
CTGATAGATCGCAAAGAGTTCACCGTCGTGCTCGAAAAGCAGCCAGTTCTTTTCGCACGGCTGGCGCGGCCCCTCCAGTTCCAACGCGCGCGCCGCCGACCGCGCCTGCAAGGTGTCCGGGTCGAGTTCCACCAGGGAAATCCGGTTGGGCGCTGTCTCCCAGTCGTTGTTGTAGTGTACGAACAGCCGGTTCCGGTAGACCAGGAAGCGCGCATCGAAATGGTTGGCAGCGTCACCGGGAATGGCGTCGGACAGCGCCGCCACCGAACCCGGAACCACGCGCAGGTGGTCGTCCAGCGCACAGATCGCAGTGGCAACGCGAAAGGGTTTCTCGTGGCCGAAATCCACCCGGTAAGCCATGAGCAAGCGATCTAGGAAGTACACGATGGCTGGGTTGTAGATACGGTAACGACCATGGCCCGCTTCCCAACGCCATTGTGTCGGCAGTAGATCAGCGGCGTCAAAGCAAATCGATGGAGTAAGGTTGGTGTTCATGTTTCTATGTCACGATGGGATGTGAGCTAGTGTTTCCGCAAACAACGCCCCCGGCACGCCGCACGACGAATCTGTCTTGCGTATTGGCTTGCGACGTGCCGGGGACGTTGCCTGGTTCTGCACTAGACAGGATATGGGAAGGCTCGCAAAAGAGAATCTAGCTCGCCTACTTGCCCATGCCGTCCTTCTGCCTGCCACCAATGCTGTCCTTCGTTCAGGTTCTCTACAAATCTGAGGTGAATGCCTAGATAAGCAGCCCAGTCCAGCCACTTGGCCGGCACATCCACGTAGCCGTCATCATGTGCGGCCCAGGGAATCCCATATGCTTGCGCTAAAATTGCGCCATGCAGGCTACCGGTTAGGACAAATGCTGCACCGGCAACGGCATCGATAGCCTGGGCTGCGCTGCAGATGGGGATGTCCAGTGTCAAACGCGCTTTCACCATTTTCCAGATACTTCTGAGCGAAGGCCGCGTTCCTGGCGCTGGACTGGCGATAATGCGAGCAGGCACCAGCAGATCACAACCTGTGCTTAGGCATCGCTGCCGGGCAGTGACGGCATCGGTGCGGAAGTAGTGTGGCATAACTACTGTGCGTCCATGTTGTTTGGGAGCAACAGATGACAAGCGGGGCAGTAACAGCGCCGGATCGCCAAGCGGTGTATCAGGTGGCAAGCCGAGTCCTGCAACTGTTTGCGGTCCACGCACGGCATGAAACGTAATACGTGTGGCAAAGCGCGGCTGTAGTGGTATACCACGCCAGCCGCAGCCCCACACATCTACCGGTTCGGTAATAATCTCAAATGTACGATCATAAAGAACTGAACCGATAGGCAGTAGACAGTGACCCGGATTGATGGTGTGGACGTGACGTGCATGGCGCGTGACTGCTTGAAAGCCCATCTTTTTGAGGACAAGCGTTCCGATGAAGTCTCCCAGGTTCTGTACGACGGCACTCTGTAACCAGTGGTAGGTGCGTATGATGGGCATCATTTCACTCCAAAATCACTGACCGACGCATTCGAGTGCCGGAACATCCAACACCAGCTACAGACGATTTGGCAGTATTCTATCCAGGATCGCGATACAACAATACTCATTCTCTGCGCCGAATGAGACCAGCCACGCACCGCGATAAAAGACACTGCCACATGGGTAGGCAATCCGTTCGGCGCGAGCGTCCAGTTGTGGATACCATCGGCGCGGCAATCGCGGCGGATGGATGATCGGTCGGGGATGCAGCCACTGTGGTGCAAAAGGTGGCGATGCCGCAAACCCATACACGCCAGCCACGTAACGAATATACCGGGTGGGTCTTTTGCCGAGCAAACGGCGAATCGTCGACCGGAGACGCCATACAGGAAAACATGAGTGAAAGACTGAGATGTAGCCGTCTCGGTAGCGTTGTGGTGGCGCCCCGCCGCGCATCGGGCCAAAAGGGAGCGTGTAGGCGTCGGTGTTCCAGTCAGAACGAAAAACGGGACGACATTTGATCATCTCTTTACCTTTCAAATCAACCGTGAGTACAACATGCGGTGAGATAGTGTAAATCGCCCACAGTTCGTCATCATGCTCAAACAGCATCCAATTCTTCTCGACAGAGCGTCTTGGCCCGTCCATCACGAGTTGACGCGCTGGAGCCGCCGCTTCCAAACTGTCTGGATCAATGTTCACCAGAAAAATGTGATTGCCTTCCTTGCGCGCACCATCGTTATAGTGCAGAAACAGTTGCCCACCTAGCGTGCAAAAACGGGCATCAGCATGCCACTCTCCGCCGTTCTGGATCGAATCAGAAAGCGCAACCACCGAGCCAGGGACTACCTGTAGCGCCGGGGTGAGACGGCAGATGGCCAACCGTCGTTGTCCATCCGCCGTGACGACGCGGTAGGCCATGAGCAGCTGTCCATCAAAAACGGTGAGCGCCGGGTTGAAAACGCACCCATCTGACGATCTTCCGTCTGACCAGTTTCTGGGCATCAGTTCGTCGTTGGCAAAAACACGCACGCTTTTATCAATCATACGTAGGGCCTGGTAGAATCCTGGCGGGTTCGAGCGCTACGCCTGTGCATTAACGCCTCTAGCGTAAATCCCAACCAGGTTGCGGTGATCTGCATACAATACAACTGCTTGCGCTTATCCAGAGGATGCAGTCCCAGCATGAGCCACCGCCGGGCGACACCTAACCCTCCCCGCACGCAGCGCCACATCATGGCGCGACGCCGCAGAGAGTGACTCATCATCAGGCGGGCATTGGTACGCCCTTTGCCGTATGCGCGTCGAATGAAGTACCGTTGCTGCAGACGTTCTCTAGGGACGCAATGGCTGACGATGGCGTGCGGTGTGTAAACCAATGCCTGACCTTGGTGCAGAATGCGTTGTTGAAACTCGCTCTCTTCGCTGCCCAGCAAGGCGACGCCTTGCCTGCCTAAGTCAGAACGAAAAAGGCCGACCCTTGCAAATGCACCGCGCCGGCATGAAAAATTGACTCCATACAATGGTTCGCCGGCATTCAGTGGCCGTACAACATCACCGAGATCAAGCATCGAAAGGTGTGGCAAGAGATCGTCAGTCAACCAGGCGGGGCGTTCACCCTGCCACAAGGGCAGCACTTTCCCTCCCACTACCCAGGCGTTGGGATGCGTGGTATAGGCGCCCAACAGCGCGGCAAGCCATTCTGGATCGGCTACGGCATCATCGTCCATGAAGGCGATGATGTCACCCTCAGCCATCTCGACCGCCAGGTTGCGCGCATGGGAAAGTCCGAGAACAGGTTGCGCTGCGCTGCGTAGAGTCACGTTGCCCCCAGCCGCGCGGTAACGTTGGATGATCTGCGGCGTCTCATCCGTGGACGCGTTGTCAATCACCAGAATCTCAAAGTCCGCCGGCGGCAGGCTTTGGGCGAGCAGGCTCTCGATGGCGGCGGGTAGTAACGTAGCCCGGTTATGGGTGCAGATGGCGGCGGTGATGCGGATAGAGTGTTCAGCCACCAAGACCGACCTCCGCCAAGATTGAGGCTCTTTGCCACAGCCGCGCATACACCTCGCGCAAGTTGTCAGGCATGTTCTCTTCCGGTTGGGTGCGCCGTAATGTTGGCTCGGGGAAGGAGCGATCTGGCGTCACCTCCAGAAAGGCGGCCAGCCGGTCCAGCCCTGAACTATCCAGCACCTGATCATAATGCAGGAACAGCCAATCCCCTTCCTGGCTGTGAAGATCGAGAACGTGCGTGTACATCAGCCGCCACACTTCCAGACAATCCGCATACGTGAGCTTCAGTCGCGCCAGTTTGGGAACAACCCGTGTCTCCTGCAACATACTCCGCGCCGTGATGGTGGGATCACGAAAAACACAGACAAACCGGATGTTGTGCAGCCAGGGTCGCCAGACTGGCAGCGTATAGCAGAAACGCGGATCCTTGAAGCAGTAGGGCGCACGGGTGGTCAACACCCGGATGCGATCTTCGATCGCCGGCGTTGAGGACAACGGCGCGCCGACCGGGATTTTCGCCAGCCAGCGCCCGTCATGGGTGAAACGTCTTGAAAACACCGTCCGGCAGAGCAGTCGGTAGAGTCTGCGGGGGCGGAACGGGGGCGGCGCCCAGGGCGTGAGCGGCTTCAGAATCGCTTCGTTGATGGCATTGACCTCTGCATCCTCAAAGAAACCCTTCGGGTTGGCATGGCGCGGTGTAACCAAATGCTCGCCCATGAAATAGCCGCTCTGCGCCAATGCGCCAGCGACCATACTGGTGCCGCTGCGGCCAGCGCCGAGGATCAGACAGTTCTTCATGGCGCCGCCAACCAGTGACTCAGATCGCGACCGATGAGGTCTTGCAGGCGCAAGATCTCATCGCGATAGCTCTCGGTCAGTTCGCAGCGCAGAGCGGGGTCGAGGGGCGGCGGCTTCATCTGGTTCCAGGCGCGCAGGCGGCTGCCCACCATGCGGCGCAAATGCGTGGGTGCTATCGCTCGGCACCTCCCCGCATGGCGCAAAAGAAAACTCAACGCCCGATTGCGCGGCCAGACTGTCACATTACGCTGCGCTACCGTATCAGGCATCGACGACGGATCAACATGCAGAAACAGGCACAGGTCGTGCAGCAGAGCAGCAGGCTGAGCGTTCAGGTCATCATAGAGATAAATCCGTAACTGTTCGCGCGGAAACAGCGCAAAGTATGGCGCTAAATTGGTGAAGTAGAGGCTGTTAAGCCGGTAGTGGCAGCCCGGCGGCCAGTTGGCTTCGAGCCGTTGACCTTCGGCAGCCAGCGCCTCACGAAAGTCGGTCAACGGCTCGAAGCCTTTCTGCCGGCGAAAACTAAACTGGGAATAGGCACGGTCGGCCGGCTGGCGCAGGATGGCAATCACGCGCATATCCGGCAGCCGGCGGCGGATATTGGCAGCCGTGCGTTCCGGCTGGTAGCTGGTCAAATAGAGGGGCGACGCCTCGCCGCGCGCCACATAGCCGTCTGCCTCAGCAAAGAGTGCCTGGTAGTCTCCCCACTCGGTCACAGCATGCTGGCGGTAGTAACCTGCGTCTGGTCCAGCAAAAGCTGGCGGCTGGCCGTCGAAGGCGAAAAAGTACGGCTCCTTGACCCGGCTCATGAAGACCTGCGGATGCTGCGCCAGGGTTGCGTAGAGCGCGGTCGTCCCGCACTTGGGTGGGCCAATGATCAGAAAATTTGGCGTCATCGTCGTTTTCGTTTGCCTACCACGCCGGTCTATCCCAATTATATGCCAGATGGTGCCAGCGCATGGACACATAGAAGTGCGGCCAGCGCGCCGCATAGTCAGCGGCGTAGCGTTCAGTCAATTCGCTGATCTGCGCTTGTGGCGTCGTCGCCTGCGGAATCAAGGGTGCTGTAATCTCCACATCAATTTTCCCTTTTGCATCCATGCGTATGTAAACTGGCACGAAAGCCGCTCCCGTGGTCGCCGTTAACTCCGCGGCGCCGAGCTGCCAGGGCCGGCGACGTCCCCAGAAAGGCACGTCAACCGTTTGCTGGCCCTGCAGTCCATCTGCCGGCACCATCACTACGCCGCCGCGCCGCAAGATCCGCTCGCCCTGTAAAAGCATTGCCGCGCGCGCTTTCTGTCCCACTTCACGACCTCCAACGACCATGCCGACCGCTCGCCCATTACGCCGAAAAATCTCCAGCACCGCCGCTCCGACTTTTGCAACGTGGGGAACTGCCAGCACGATTCCTGTCGACGGTGGGGAGCATCCGAACGCATTATGCTCAGCGTTCATGGTCCACCACCTGCCCAGGTTTTTGGTATGGGATAAGACATATTCTCGCCATATCACCCAGGTATTGGCCAGCAGACTGATGTTGGCGCGCGCCTCGCCGTCGCCCTCGCTGCCTAGTTCCTCGGCCCAGTGTTCGACCAATGCCAACTGTCTGGCATAGCGGCGGCGCGTGGTGGGTTGTGCGACCCACAGCCGCTGCAAATGGACACCCAGTCCATAGGGCAGGCCATGCCCGCGCCAGAGTGGCCCGATTTGAGTCGCCTGAATACGCAGCCTGCTTCGAACTGAACCTGGACAGGTTGGTGATGATCCCGCAGGCGACTCCCAATCCGTGACAGCGGTGCTGGGCGACTCACGATTTGGTGCGAGTAGCTCCGCCATACGCGCCACGGTGGCTGTGCGAAAGAACGCCGTAGGCACGCGCCGCCCGGTTGCCTCCTCCACCGCCAGCACGAAACGCAGCGCGGTCAGCGAATCGCCGCCCAGGGCGAAGAAGTCGTCCTCTGGTCCCACGGCAGATGCGCCGAGCATTTGCCCGACCAGTTGCACCAACCCCTGCTCCAGCAAAGCTGGGTCGTCCCCCGCAGCGCGCAGCAGAGCCAGCCCCGGTGCTTCCGGGCGGTAGCCGGCCGCCAGGTATTTCTCCCGGCTGGCTGCCCGCCCGATTTTCGCGTCCATCTGCACCACCCAGCCCTTGGATACGAAGCGCAGGTCGGCCAGGGTGATCTCCAACTGCGCGTACACCTGCCGGGTGATGGCGGCGCGCCACGCAGCAAGCTGCGCGGCCGGCGCTTCGTCGCGCGTCTCGCAGACCAGCACAGCCGTCTGCGTGCCCAAGTTCTCATCCCGCAGACTGAAGGCTGCGGCCAGTCGCCCCTGCGCGCCCAGCACCGCCGTGGCGATCTCCTCGATGGCCTGGGGCTGGATATTCTGGCCGCCAATGATGAGCAGATCGTCCTTGCGGCCCAGGATGTAAAGCTCGCCGCCAGCCATGTAGCCCAGATCGCCGGTGCAGTGCCAGCCATCGCGCATCACGCGTAAGGTCAGATCTGGGCGGTCGTAATAGCCGGAAAAACAGTGCCCGGTTTTCAACAAGATTTCACCGATATGGCGTTCAGGCAGCGGATGCTCCGCTGCATCCGCCACGCGCACCTCGATGCCCGCCAGAGGAACGCCGCAACTGACGACGCTGTGGGCTTGCCCGGCGTTGGCTTCCACCGCAACCGCCCGCTTTTCAGCCCGCAGCAAACTGTGATCGATCCAATCGATGGGCGTAGGCTGGCCCCGGCGCGCAAAGGAAACCCCCACTACCTGCTCGGCCATGCCGTACGCACCGCACAGGGCTTCCTCTTGCAGACCCCAGCTTTTGAAGTGCTGGTGGAAGTGCTGCAGGCTCTCGCTCATCACCAGTTCGGCGGCGACGATTACGGTGGACAGGCTGCTCAAATCATACGTTCGCTGCGGGTGTGCTGCGAGGCGACGCACCATGAAATTCAAGGCAAAGTTGGGCAGAAAGGTGACCGTGCCGCGATAGGCGCTGACTGCCTGCCAGAGTAATTCGGGGCGGACGATCCAGTCCGCCGGGCGAATGTGGACCGACGGAAACCCCTTGACCAGGGGAATCAGCAGACAGAGCACCAGCCCCCCATCGTGGTGGAACGGCATACAGCCCACCACCGGCCCACCCGCCCGATAGCGAGCATCGGCAACCCGCTCGATGTTGGTCAGGGCAGCTTGCTGCGAAAGGACGGCGGCTTTGGGCATGCCCGTGGTGCCGCTGGTCAATTGGAGATAGAGCGGTTGCGTTGGGGCGTTTCGGTAAAATGGAAAATCCGGCGCCGCTGTTTCCGCTCCGGCGTGTGTGAACATCTGAACGGTGCAATCAAGCCCGGCCAGCGCGTCTCCAACCAGGCTGACCACGGCGCCCGTACTAAACACGACCCTGGCACGGGTGTACTTGGTCAACGTCACCAGATGGTCGCTAAAAGCTTGTTGTGCATTGTCACGCGGAGGCGGCATGATCAACGGCGCCGCGCCGGCATAGATCGCGCCCAGAAAGGCGGCGACCAGGTCGTAGCTGTGATCCAGAACAATCACCGCGACGTCGCCGGGCCGGATTCCTGCCGACTGCCAGGCTCGGGCCGCCCGGCCCGCATCCGCGTAGACATCGGCCCAGGTGCTGACCTTCTGCTCGCGCCCTTCGGCGTCGAGAAAGATCAGGGCGCGCGCTGTCGGGCGTTCCTGGGCGTGCCGGCGGAGCACGCCCAGCAAGGATGGTTGATATACGACTGCGCTCATACGGCGCCCTCTCCCATTGCCATGACCGCTAGATTCGACGATCACCAGTCCGCCCACGCTGCTCAGCACATCGATACCGGCGCCTGGAAGATTATAGACCGGGCGCGTCCCGTCCCGGCGACGCCCCTTACACGAATGCGCCCGCAGGTGATTGGCTACAAGCCAGCCACCGCGCTCAGTATCGTCGTCTTACCGCAGCCATTGGGGGCCGAGTATCGCTACGAACTCGCCAGGCGCTAAGGCAAAGCTGACATGACCGTGGCGCCCGCCTCCCGCATCTGCTGTCGCCACAACGCGGCGCAGCAGCCGCACGACCGCCACCGACTCGGCATGTGTGCTCGATTCCACCACGCGGCCGCTGTCCATCACATGGATCACGTCGGTCTGCATGGCGGTGGTGAAGCGGTGGTCAGCGTGGACTCTCCGCAGCGGCGTCCACCGGCTGCGCCGGGTCGGGAACGACCACCTGCACCGCCTGCCGCGCCAGCGCATTTACCAGCCAGGGCTGCCCCTGAGTCAGGTCGAAGGCCAGACGCAGGGCATCCGGCGTGAAGCGCTGCCCAGTGTCCGCCGTGTGCTGTTCGTACAGTTCGGCCACTTCCGCCGCCGTGAAGGGGCGCAGCGTCAGCGACTCGGTTTTGATGTTGAAGGGGCTGGCGGTGTGCAGCCGCGCGCTGTCCCCGGAGGCGACTTTGTAATCGCGCACGTCGCGCAGACCGATCAGCGCCAATGCCCAGGGGAAAGCATCGGGGCGGCGTTGAAAGCCAGCCCGCAACTGGCGCAGGGCCGAGATCAGCGCCGCATCTTGAAGAGCATCAATCTCATCTACAAACAACACCACGGGCCGCGGTGATGTCATGCACCAGGCCGCCAACGCCGCACCAAGCCGCCCGCCCGCCTCTGCCTCCGGCCACGGCGGTGGCTGCAATGCTGGCGGCAACTGCCAGACCAGCGCCGCGCGCCAATCTTCCAGGATCGCCAGCTCGGCCGCGCCAGGGTTGTCGTTGAACGCGGCCCCGACCTCCATCGAAACCAACGCAGCCGCATAGCGGCCAGTCGCAGTCAACTGCCGCGCCAGTTCGATCATGGCCGTTGTCTTACCGCTCTGCCGCGCGCCGTGCAGGACGAAGTAGGCCTTCTGGTCGATCAACATCTGCACATCCGGCAGCCGCGCCGTGGCGGGCAGCATGTAGTGATCTTCAGGATTGCAAGGGCCGGCTACGTTGAAGAAGCGCATGGCGGATTTCCTTGGTCGATGATCTGATGGGCTCTGCGTCTGCCCCAGTGCTCAGATTATAACACGTTGGGGGCAGGCTGCGCGCCAACACGCTGGTTTCAGCATTCCGGGAATGGGACAGCGGTTGCTGCGGCTGCGCGACTACGTCTGTCCCATTCCCGGAATGCTGGGTGCGCGCCCCCAACTTGAAGTACGTCAGATCAGGTTTTCTTCAGGTTGTGCAGTGGTCGATCCCGCCTGCCCCAACTCGAATCAGGCTCCGGCGCGTCCGTCCTGCACCTTCTGTCCCTCCGCCTCTGC
>JACSRH010000218.1 GCA_014879855.1 Caldilineaceae bacterium
CCCAACTGCACGGCCACGTCTTCCTTGGAGTCGACAAAGATCACTTCCACGCCGGGCTGTGCGGCGCCGTATGCCTGCATCGCCTCGCGCATGTCGGTCAGCCAGCGATCGTCGAACAACATGCTGACACCGATGCGGATGGTGTCGCCGCCTTCGGCTGGGGGCGCGGCCTCCGCGGGGGCGGCTTCGGTTGCACCGGCTTCGGGCGCGGCAGCTGGCGCCACCGGTGCGGCCGCACAGCCGGCCAGCGTCGCCAGGACGACCAGCAGGGTGAGAACGGTGTACAACAATTTCTTGAATGACATGTGACGTTTCTCCTTCTTGGCTCTGGTTGCATACACAACGAACAACACATCTGGTCTTGCAGGTAGTTATCTGATTTGTGGGTAGCAGCCCTCCTTTGGTCGTATGGAATACGATGCTGGTAACGGCGGGAGATTGGAGATTAGAGATTGGCGATGAGGGAATCGATTCCCCCTCATCGCCAATCTCTAATCTCCAATCTCACAATCCCTCAATCTCCTAAAATTTCCGCTCCCACGTCCCCAACCACCGTTCCACGACAACCTTCGTCTGCGTGAAGAACTCCACGGCATGTTTGCCCTGCGCGTGCAGAGTGCCGAAGAAACTGTTCTTCCAGCCGCTGAAGGGGAAGAAGGCCATGGGCGCGGCCACGCCGATGTTGATGCCGATGTTGCCGGCGTCGGCCTCGTAGCGGAACTGGCGCGCGGCGGCGCCGCTGCTGGTGAAGATGCACGCCATGTTGCCATACTCGCCGCCATTGACCAGCGCAATCGCCTCCTCCACCGTATCGACGCGCATCACGCCCAGCACCGGCCCGAAAACTTCGGTTCTGGCAATCGTGCTGCCTGCCGGCACGTCGCTGATGATCGTCGGCTTGAGGAAGTAGCCGTCGCCAATGCCCGGATTGCGCCCGTCGAGCACCATCTCGCCGCCCTCGTCGATGCCTCTCTGGATCAAGCCTTCGATGCGCGCCTTGCTCTGCGGCGTGATCACCGGCCCCATGTTCACGCCCTGCTGCAGGCCGTTGCCGACGACCAGACTGCTCGCCGCCTCGGCCAGCGCGGGCACAAAGGTCTGCTCGGCGCCTGCTACGGTCACTGCCAGCGACGCGGCCAGACAGCGCTGCCCGGCGTTGCCAAACGCGCTGTCGGTGACGATGCGCGTGGTCAGGCCCACGTCGGCGTCGGGCAGGATGATGAGCGGATTCTTGGCGCCGCCCTGGGCCTGCACCCGTTTGCCGTTGGCCGAAGCCCGGGCGTAGATATGCCGCGCCACCGGCGTCGAACCGACAAAGGTCACCGCGGAGATGGCTGGGTGGTCAAGAATGGCATTCACTGTGTCCGCGCCGCCGTTGACCAGGTTGACGACGCCCGCGGGGAAACCACACTGTTCGAGCAGGCGGAAGGCTTTTTGCAGGGTGACCGGGCAGCGCTCCGATGGCTTGACGATGACGGTGTTGCCCGTCGCCAGCGCATAG